>JAPLFQ010000025.1 GCA_026390595.1 Ignavibacteriales bacterium | reverse complement strand
TCCCTGTCAACGCCTGAGCATTCGTGGTGAATGTATGTACTCCGGTTCCGGCGGTGAATGTGCCGGTAGCGTTGTTCGTTATCCCGCCTCGAAACTCGATTGGCGAACTACCGGAATTGTTCCAAGTGCCACCGGCATTGACCGTCACAAGTCCTGTGAAGATCTTGGTGCCCGTAGCAGAAGAGATCGTCAGGTTGCCGCTCGTCCCTGCGCCAACAGTCGTCGTGCCCGTCACCGTCAGATTGAAGCCTGCTGCGGTGAATGTCGTCCCATTTCCGATCGACAGAGTACCACCGATGGTGGTAGCCACGCCCGTTGACACGGAGGCAGTACCTGTCAGCGTCACATTGTTGAAGGTCGTGGAACCTGTTCCACCGATGGTTTGCGGACTTGTCCCGTTAAACGATACAGTCGTCCCAGTGCTCGTAAACGTACCGCCGTTGTTCGTCCAGTTGCCGCCGACAGAATGTGTGAACGCGCCGCCGATCAAAGTCGCCCCGTTGTTGATGGTCAGCGGCACCCCGTTATTGAGGACTTTCGCCGCAGCCATGGTGATCGCGCCTGTGTTGGCGATAATGACTCCACCGGTCGCCGCGAACGGGGTTATCCACTCCTCAGTCGTGGCATTTCTTGCAGTAGCTGTGTTGTATTGAAGCGTTGCACTGCCGCCGTACGTCACGACTCCAGTCGTGACCGTAATGCCTGAAGCTGCATTCCCTTCCATCGAAAGGATGCCATTGACAGTCGGAGTAGTGGCAAACGTCTTTGTGCCGGTACCCGAAATCGTGAGGTTGTTGTAGGTCACGACCGCAGCAGTCTGCGCAGCACCGGTGTAGTTTACTGTGCTCGTACCGGCGGTAAACGTACCACCAGTCCCACTTATGCTGCCGGCAATGTTCAGCGTACTCGAACCGCCATCAAGAGTACCGGCCGTTCTTGTCCAAGCACCCGAGAACGTATGCGTCAGTCCGGCGCCGAAGTTGAGCGTCCCGCCTGTTCCATTGATGGTCAGTCCGGCACCACCAACATTGCCCTGGAACGTTGCCGTCCCCCCGGTCTTCGTCATCGACACCGTGCCCGTCGTCGTGAAGCCCGCGATGGAATGCGCCACCAGGGTTCCGGAAATTGTGACCCCGCCTGAGCCAGAGTATGCCCCTGCGTTGGTGAAATTGCAGCTTGCCAGCGTAAGCAGGAACGTACTCATGTTCAGCGTTCCACCGTTATCAATCTGAAGTGTGGAAGCCGTGGTAAGGTTTGCACCAATAGTCCACACCGCAGTGGCGGTCATGGTGGTACCACTCTCAATGATAAAAATGTCACCTGCAGTTGTAAAATTAGCAGGGTTTGTTCCACCACCACCACTTGTTGTCCCCCAACTGGTTGTAAGATGAGGTGATGTGGCATTTTTACCATAATAAGTCCCCGCCGTTGCCGTCGCACCCAGCGCGACAATGAGCAACGCCGTGAGTACAAACGCGGCAAGGCTCTTCCTCAGAGGCGATATGTGCCTGGTCTGACTCACGAGCGGGAACTAACCCTTGGATCGATATGTGATTTGTGTTCGAGCATTACCTTTTCAATTATGCCGCATTCACCGCCAGCGTTGTACGCCGCGCCTGCTCGTTCATCAGAACCGCGGTCAGCGCGTATTTCATGGAGTTTTTGTCGATGAAATCGTCCGCCCGGAATTCGCGAGCAGCCCGGCGATACACGTCGCTGTTGTGCATCGACAGAATGACGACGCGCGTCTCCGGTGACCGGCGCTTGATCTCGCGGGTGGCATCGAAGCCGTCCTTGTTCGGCATCTCCAGGTCCATCAGGACCAGGTCCGGATGCAGCTGTTCGGCCTTCTCGATTGCGTCGTTACCGTCTACCGCTTCACCGACGACTTCGAATCCGGGCTGCGATCGCAGAAACGCCCGCAGCGAATGCCGGAATCCTTCAAAGTCATCCACCAAAAGCACTTTGACTGTACACATATGGATCCTTTCGTTGAGTTGTATGAGTTGTGATTGATTGTTTGTCATCAAATTCTTGTGAGAGTAGTTTCCTGCTCATTTTCATTTGTTGGGAGCTGCAAAACCTGGTACCACCAGGCCCAAGGCCCCTTCGCCAAGCCTGCGCCGTTCATCGACCACGAGCGCCGCAAGGTCCTTCTTCATCGATCCTTTGTCGATGAACCCGTCCGCCGCCGAGCGCCAGGCCATCGTCCGATACGATTCCCCCGCTTCCTCGGAAAGGATGACGACACGGGTATTGGGAACCCTTACTTTGATCTCCCGGGTCGCCTTGAAACCGTCACACTCAGGCATGTCGTAGTCCATCAGGACGAGATCGGGGTGGAGCTTGACGGTCTGCTCGATGGCTTTGGCCCCGTTCGCGGCCTCACCGATGATCTCGACACCGTGTTGCTTTTTCAGAAACGACGCGAGCGAGCCCCTCAAACCATCGTGATCGTCGACAAGAAGCACTTTGAGCGTGACCATGTTTAATCCCTTCCGAACTAAGAGTAATGCTCAGAAAGCATCTAACTGAGCAATGTGTAAGAACTACTTGCCGCTGGCGACAGACACTTCTGCGAACGTAGGCGAGAATATTCCCTGACCAAACGTTGCCAGCAACCCGGACCTGATGGAGGATTTCACGATAAACCCGTCCGCCTGAACCTCTTCAGCCTGGTTGCGGTAGAATTCGCTGTCATGCATCGTGGCAATAACGACTTTCTTTTCGGGCCATTGGCTCTTGATGATGCGTGTGGCCTCCAACCCGTTTCGCCTTGGCATCGTGATGTCCATCAGGATGACGTCGGGGTCGCACGCCTCCATTTTCTCGATCACATCGACGCCATCGTCCGCTTCGCCAACCACGATAATATTTGGCAGCCGGCTGAGAAAATCACAGACAACCTTGCGGAAATCTCTATGGTCGTCGGCAATAAGAATTCTTATTGCGTTCACGATGCCTCCTGAAGTATATGATGGTTACACCACTCCTAATGATTCTGTGGTTCAAATGTGCGCGAGAAGAGCCTCGATAACCATAGGATATACACCGTAATTTGGGGAATACGGGCAAATACGCGTGTGACTACGGGTCACACCGTAGATAAACTGAGACACTCGGACTCGAACAATGCGAAAAAAAGCGATTTTGGGCATTCGCGAATGTTGAAATTGCGGGATCGAATTGGGGATGTGACACAGCACACGGGGAGGAAACGACGGCGGGCGATTTCTATGATTTCGCGGGAGGAAGTGCCGCAAAATCACGAAATGACGGGCGGTGAGAACACTGAGAGGAGTTGTTTGTGCAAGTTCCGAGAGTGGAACTCTCGCATGAGGTATGTCCGACAGTAGAACTGTCGGACAGCGAGGGTGGATGCCTGCCGTTCTTCGACAGTTGCACTGTTGAAGAAGGCCCATCCTAGAGTTCTACTCCAGGAGATCGAGCTTGATGATCGAGCAATCGAAGTCGCCTGCGTAGAATCTGAGAGTGGAACTCTCGCAACGGGTGGAGGCCGTCCAAAATGTAGGTCGAAATGTCATTTCGACCAGGTTGAGTTTCAAGAATCGTTCATATTCGTCATCTCTTGAACTTACTCCGACGGTTGAAAGTACTATTTGGACGGCCTCACCGGAGGGGATGTTTGTGTCCTCTCCTTCCAAACCCGCTCACTGATCGTGATCCCCGCCATACCACAGGCGGGCTGGTTCGCTCACGATCTCAAGGTGCTGTTCTTTGCCATGGTCGTCGGGAGATTCCAGAAATCGAAGGGAGGGACTTGGTCATTACGTCGGGAGCCGAGCTCCCGACGAGCGTGAGAGACCGAACGCAACTGATAATCAGAACATTGGACCATCAAATCGACGTGATCGTGTTGCGACTTCCGGATTGCTTCGTCCCGACAAACGTCGGGACTCGCAATGACGTGAAACATCAAGGGGTGACTTTGAAAGGTTGGGAATCATGACCCGTTTGAACAAGACGCACTCAGTCAATTGACCGGTCACTGCGAGCGAGCCTGATCCCACTCTCTTCCGGAAGGGACGAGCAAAGCCTGCCCGCCTCGGGCAATTCCAGAAGCAGGCGGGCGTGAGGTTTTTTTTGAGATAGCTCTTGGGCAGATCTGCGGGAGAACGCGGACGTGACGATACATCGCGCCAGTGGCGTTGCGGGAACGGTTCAACACAGAAGAACTATAGCGAAGGAGAATAGAGGCTATCTCAAAAACTCTCAAAGTCATTGCGAGCGATGCCCCGTAGGGGCGAGCGAAGCAATCTCACCAACGTATGCCGAGACAAAAGAGAGATTGCTTCGGCCAAAAGCGCCTCGCAATGACGTGGTTGGCGTTTTTGAGATACGTTCTACTCTGTCAACGTGAAGACAGCTTTTTCTGCGGGTGGTGTCTTGATGTTGAAAGACTTCACAGCAGGATATTTTGGTTTGTTTGCGGCGTACGTTTGTTCAGAGACTTCGAAACCCATTTCCGAAGCGGCAAGCGATCGTGAATCCGTGCCGACCGTGACTTTCAAAGGATTCGCACGCTCGAAGCCCGCTTCGCTCACAGCAACTGACGAGGCCTGTGCGCTTGCGAGAATAACCGGCGCAGACCGATGCACACCGAACGTCACCATCTGACTCGCCGAACTCGAGTTCTGTGCGGAAGCTTCGATCGTGACAATCGCCAACAGCGATGAGACTATGAGTATGTGCTTCAAGAACTTCATTACACGATCGATTAGTTTGTCAACGTAAGTGTCACCACGCGCGCATCGGCGGTGATTTGTCCGACTGATGCGTCTGCTGCGAAGGTATATGTGATCGACTGATCGAGATCGCTCCCCTTGGCCAGACCTGCGACAACTTCCACCGGGCTCATCGCGTTCGATACATCGACGAAACCGTTGCTCAATCCCCTCGAGCTCTCGAGCTTGATCATCAACCGTGTGCCGTTTGGCATCGCTGTGTTGATCGACGCGACGATTTTCATGTTGTCGATGTTCGTCATCATGCTGTACTTCGAACGGCTGTCGCTTATCGAAAGTTCTTCAGACCCCGCGTTGGCATCGGTGATGTACAACGCTCCGGGGTTTCCGCTTACGGCAATTTTTGTTATCGGCTTCACTTCGATGGTAAGCGACTGAACGACGCTCGTACCCGTTTGGGCGAGTGCGACCAGGGGAAAACAAATGCAGAAAATGAGTGACAATCTGAGGGATTTGGGGCTCATGCTCGCTAGGAAATAACGGAAATACTGTGTTAATGTCAAGTTCGGGAATGCGATTTGTTGGTTTGTTAGCATGCGTCAGGAGGGACAAAATAGGTGCCATAACTTCACCGGGGGAGAGCGTCCGCCACACGAGCAGAACCACTCGCAAATCTGTCGTTAAAAGCAGACTCTCAAAAAGTGTCTCAGGTGAGACAGTTGTAGTTTCTACAGAAAATGGATGGGGAATGCGGGTCGGATGATGCCGTCGTACGTAGACCAGGGAGGGGTTCTACTTCAGGTCACGTACTGCCTCGCAGGCGTTTTCAGCGGCTCTTCGTGACTTGAATCCGCCGAGGAGAACCCGATAGCTCAACTTTCCGTCGGGCAAAACGACTGTTCGAACGAACACGGCCAGCCTGGATTTCGGAACCAGAACAGCGGCGACGGAATCTGCAGATGATTTCTTCCGCCAATCTGAATGTTCAATACAGAAAATGAGTTTCTCAGGCCAGAACACCACGTTGCAAGGCATCTGCGCCGGCTTCTCGGCTCTTTGCACAGGGCTGATCGTTTGGTTCTTGATCTCCGTCTGGGGAGCTGGTATGACAGATTTCGGTTTCAGCGCGGCCGCCTCAGCGGGCTTCGCAACCTGCGGCACCGGCTCAATAATTTTCTTCGCGACCGGCGGCTGAGTCTTTTTCCCCTTGTCGGGCGATGTCGAGATCGTGACGCCCTGCGAGATCATCTGAATTCTCCGTCTCTTCGGCAGCGCCTTGAAAGTCTGTTCAGCGGACTGACCCGGAGCAACGTTCAGTTCAACCGCTTCTTTGTCGAAGTAATAATTCTGCGGGAGATTGCCGTCGGCTATGCGAAGTGTCCAGCGCCCGGGCCGAATGTTTGAAAACGCGAAGCGACCGCGACTATCTGTAACCCTGCGATTGACATCATCACCGCTCACGAGTTCCACGATAACATTTGGATGTCCTCCAAGCTCCACAATTGCCGGCTGCGTGGTGTCGTTCGCCGCCTGCTCCTTCGCACCGAACATCAGCACCGTCCCGGTCACGACAACTGACCGGCTGAGCGATACATCGAACCGGCTTTCTTCCCCGCCGACGATGGTCAACTCATGCGGAAGCTGCTGAAGTGTTACGCGATTCAAACCGACGGTCGTCATGTCGACCTGGATAAAGTACTTGTCCGGTTTGAGCGATGGGAAATTGTAGTCACCGTTGCGATCAGTGAGTGCGGTCGCGCCCCCCGCGTAGACGAGGACGTTCCGAACACCTGTCCCTTTTTCCGCATCCATCACACGTCCGATAAGCTGACCGCTGACAGTGCTGCGGGCGATCGGAACTCCGATCGGTACTGAATACTCGACGAGCCACGCAATTTCTTTCTTTTCGAATGACGGGCTGAAGATACTCTGCCGACCGCGGAATGCCACGGTGTGTCCCCAGGGAAACGAGTGATCGAATCCCACATCAAGCAGCGTGTACGATTGTTCCACAGCGCCCCACCCGCGGTTTCCGAAGATCGAAAGTGAGAACTGAGTTCCTTCACCGAGCAGAAGGTTGACACTGAAACTCCCCGCCAGACGCTCCTGCTGCTCGAACGTCGAGGGATCGCGGTCCTTTGTATACTCCGCCGAGAAACCGTAAGTCTGTCCCGAGAAGGGCTGGAGGCTCAGGTACGATGAGTACCGCTGGAACGGGTTTTTGATCCCCGCGATCTTGTCGTCCGTCGAACCGAGATCGGCACTTGCGATCACGGTGACCGCGGGGAGGTTGTAGCCGACACGGACCTGCCAGGTCTCCTCCTTACGGCGGAAATGCGGATCCGGCAGCAGGTCGTCCTGGTCATTCGTCCGGTAGTACACCGCCAGCAGATTCGAGATGCTGAGGCCTGCCTGATAATACCGGTCCCGCGGAGCGAGGAGAAGCGTCGTGTCGTGATCCAGATTCCGCTGCTCGTCCCTGTAGAATCCTTCGAGCCGGATGTCGCGCAGCGGCATCAGGTTGAAGCTGATATTCTTCAATTCGACGTCTTTGTAGTAGCCGCCATACTTCGTCCCCGCGCGTACATACCGGGTATCATAGGCGAGCCAGTTGGCAGATCCGGTCCACCGTGCGGAAAACGCATTGTCCGTTTGGCCGGAGAGGCTGCTCATCCCGTATTCGAGTTCCAACTCGCTCCTGTTCATCGGCTGAGCGAGAGTGCGAATCGTCACAACGCTGCTCGAACCCGGCTCCTGCTTTCCAAGATAATTCAGTCCGACCTGGGCGGCATCGAGAACGCGATAGTTCAGATAGCCGGCCCACTCCCTTTGCTTCGGCGAGAAAAACCGGGCCTCGTTGTAGAACGCTCCCGCCGACATCCTGTTCACTTTCACGTTCCCGCTTGCGCCGAAGCCATAGCGGTTGTATTCGGTCAGAGGGGTGAGGCTGAAATTCTTGTCCCCGACGAATGCTTCAAAGGACTTACCGATGTATGCGAGCTGATATTCATCGCGCCGTCCCAGGACCGATTTCTGCTGTATGTCCGGAGTCCTGATGAGGAGATCCAGCCGGTTCTCCTCGTTGTTCCCCAGCGGACCTGAGCCGGAAAGTTCAAGCTGAGTCCCGCGCTTTTCCTGCTCCCCCGCGAAGCGTATCAGCGCCCGAACCGGGAACCTGACGTAGCGTTCTTCCGATCCAGTGACCCGTGGAACCACTTCGACAAAACTGCTGGCCTTCGCGGTGTTGGCCGTATCCAGCTCGGCAGTGAGCTCAAGAATATCCTGCAACTTGGCCGTCAGCGCCGGGTCGGTAGATACTTTGACGCGGATCGTACGGGTCTCTCCGGGACCGACGTGAAGAGCTGCGGAGTCCGGCACGGCAGGGAATCCGGCACTCGAATGCGCCAACAGGCGCACCACGTTGGCGACGTTCCCCTTGTTGTTAAGCACGAACACTGAGGTATAGGCCTCACCGGCAACGGCGATGCGGGGTGACTCGATGAGCTTCAAACCCTGTTCCTTCACACCCGTGATCGCGATTGTCATCGTGACCTCGGCTGCTTCGGACGGATTGGACGGGTCCTTCACGCCGTAGCGAAGCGTATAGTCCCGGGCCGGTGATTCGGCAGGTATGGAAATGCTCAGGAGCCGGATGTCGCTCCCACCGGCTTCCAACTCAAAGGGAAAGTCCCTGGCGAGTCTCCGCCAACCGGAGGGAGTGACGACGGTTGATTCGAATCGCTTTCGGGATGAAGAGGTGTTGGTGACTCTGAAGCTCAGGGTGAGGAGTCTCCCCGGGGCAGTTTCAACCCGCGTACCGCTGCTGGGGACGACCTCCACAGAACGAGACTGGAACGCATGCGCCGACACGACATGCAGCGCGATGAAGAGGATGAAACAAAAAAATATCCGGCTTGGGAAAACCGGATATGTCAAGATGTGTCGTGTCACAAGTCCGTCTCAAAACTTCAACGTGTATTCAGCGCCATAGACATCTTGGCGGTACCGGACTCCGGAGAACTTCCCTTTGGATACACCCTTGTTGTCAAAAAGCTCGACATAGACGTCGGGCCGACTCCAGAGTTCACCGGAGTTTTCGATGTCGACCTGGAGGATCCGCTTCCCTCCCTCGTCCGGAAGCAGCTTGGTATCCATGAAATTGATCTTCTTGATGCCAGTCTGTGCAATGTGCGTGGCGATCTGGATACCGTACCGGATCGTCTGGCGGATTCCCATCTGGGACTTCTTGGGATCCTTGTTCACGGCAGATTCGGCAGAACCTTTGGCGATCCCTTCCACCATCAACATGCTCCAATACGATCCGACCAGCTTCGTTGTCGCCGTCTCTTCGGGAATCGTCACGGTGTAATTAATGCTGATAGTCGACTGCGGAGGGACTGTGGAATAGGAGGGGCTGAACGCGATCCATTTGGCGTTCGACCGGGCCACCGTCCCGGGATCGGCATAGTTGTTCGTTCCATCGCGGAAGAACATATAGTCGGTCTGATAGACCTTCACCTCCTGCGGTTCATTTGTGTCGTTCCGGACATTGATGATCCCTTCGTACTTCTCTCCGGCTTTCGCTTCCTTGTCGTTGCTCAGTTCTCCGATAACGGAAACCTGCGCCTGAGCGAAAAAGCACACTGCAAGCAGTGCAGTCGTGAGAATCAGAAAATGTCTTGTCATGGGAGTCCTATTGCACTTGCAGTGTGAACGTAACCGTGTGAGAGTCATTGCCCAACTCCACACTGTTGCCCTGGGCAAACGTCGCTGAAGCAGTGAATTGGAGGGTTATGGTTGCATTCGTCCACGCGCCGGTACTGGGGATGTCCTTAATGAAATCCACATCCAGCGCTCCGTCGACCAAGGTCACTTCCCCAGCGGCAGATCCACGTGTGACACCCGTCGCAAGAACTTTGAGTGTGAATGATTGCGTGGGGCATACCGTCCGGACTGTGATCTTCGCAATTGCACCCTTTTTCCAGTATTTAAGCGTACGTGACACGTCGACATCCGGCACCGGCTGTGCTCCCGCAGCACCAGTCGTGATCGTCGTCGCAACGTTCCCACTCATCGTTATGGTTCCGTTTTGAGCCTGAGTTCTTGTAACCAGTACTCCCGCCGCAAACAACACCATCAGGAGCAAAGCCCCCAGTCTTGTGTGGCTCTCTCGCGTGGTCACGGTCGACTTGATGTTTTTCATCTTGTTGACCTTCCCCTACTGCGTTGCTATGGTGAATGTAATCGTGTACGAATCCGATCCTGTCCCCTTTGAAGCAAGCGCATACCCCGAGTACTGAAGCGTGCAGGTTCCGGAGGATCGTCCAACATTCGTCATGAAATCTGTGTCGGTTGTGCTCACTGTTACTTCCGGTGCCGCCGTTCCCGTTGTCGGACTCACTGCGAGGACTTTCAGTATGTACTTCTGGGGGGGAACGGCGACAACCCCCCGCACAGAAATCTTCTTCAACGAGCTATTGATACCCCACAGAAGACTCGTCGCGGTGCTCGTCACAGGTCCCATGAGATCCACACCAGCAGTGACATTCGCGAGGCCGATCGTCAGGCTTACGTTTCCAGTCACAGCGACATTGGTAATTGTCGAAACCGAGACCGAGACGGTGCGAGATGCCGATCCGTAGGGCTGCGCCTGTACCGCTGGCGGGATACATATCAGGGCAACCAGGAATGTGAGCGGCACAAGAGATTTCATCAAGGGGACGGGATGTTGGATGCTGGTCAGTGAGCGAGTCATAGAGTTTTCGCCTCACCCAATATAGGGGCTATCAAAATGAGATTCAAGCGTGTCTCAGGATGGGAATCTGGAATCAACCGCCCGTGACAGTGTAGGTAATCACGTGTGTTTCCGTTCCAATCCCGTCTGAGACCTTGGCGGCTGCCACAAACCGGATCTTGCACTTCCCGTAGCTGCGGGTAACTCCTACAACGAGATCTCTGGTCGTGTTGTCGCTCAGCGTGATTTCGGGAGCGGCAACGCCGGTTGAGCCGGTGATGTCAAGGGCATGGACTTTCACGAGGAACCGCGGGGCAGAATTGTTCGAAGCGACGGTGATCTTCTTGTCGTCGCCGTTGGTAATCCATGTCAGGTTGCCATCCTCGTTGACCGCTTCAACCGGATTCCCCGTCTCAAGGGACGCCTGGTTGATCACCATCGTCACGGCACGCTGACTAACGTCGATCCTGTTGGTTTCGAAAACCTGGAGCGTGAGTGTCTGGCTCGTACTCGCTTCTTGTCCGAAAGCGGGAACCGAGGCCAGAATTCCGAGGGCTGCGGCTATCCAGATTCTCAGGGCGATTTTGCTATTTGAGTAGTTCATGGTCGTTCGATTCTATTTATTCCTGATACGATGCCTTTGAAGTTGGCATCTATCGAATCCACTCTTACGTTAGTTGGTCAGTGTCAATGTCACAACCTTCGCAGTCGAAGCAAGCGTGCCGGCGGAAGCGTTTGCACCGAAGGTGTAAGTGATCGTCTTGCTTGCATCGGCACCCAGAGCAATCGCAGTCACAACACTCGCCGCACTGGCCGGGGTCGTGGCAGAGATATCAACGTTTCCTGCACTCGTTCCCTTGACGCTCGCCAGGTTGATCTGCAGCGTGTAACCGGCTGCCAGGGCTGCGTCGAGGTTTGCTGTGATCTTTACGGTGGAGGCAAAATTCTGTGTGATGCTATAGTTGGTGGAAGCGTCTGTGACTGAGGTCAGTGCGTTCGTTCCGGCAGTACCTGTGGTGATGGTCATTGCGCCGGGGTTTCCGGAGGTTGCGATCTTGTAGACTGCATTGACAGCCAGGCTGACGTTCTGGGTTGCAGTGGCTTGCGCCATCGCGTTCTGAACCAGTGCAAAACTCAGGACCGCTGCTCCGACTATCGTGAGAACCTTCTTCATTGCATCCTCCAACTCTCTAAGATTGATGTTATTGGTGCTTTCTGTTATACAATGCACAAACGCCGTGCCAGTCCAAACGTGCTGATTTCCTTTGATTTTACAGTCCTTTCGTGAGCCTGGTGTCTCATAGTGATTCTGTGGTTCCATTTCGAGATCGCGAGGACTTTATGCGAACCTGTGCAATGCACTGCTTCTGCTGGTGCGTGAGCCCCACCTCGAATGGA
The DNA here is from genome assembly GCA_026390595.1 of Ignavibacteriales bacterium. Classification (NCBI taxonomy): domain Bacteria; kingdom Pseudomonadati; phylum Ignavibacteriota; class Ignavibacteria; order Ignavibacteriales; species Ignavibacteriales bacterium. Next base: position 327,969 of record JAPLFQ010000025.1, on the reverse strand, counting down.
GATCTGCGAGCTTGTCTCACCATGCGACTCCGTTTTTCAGTTTGCTCGACCGACGCAAGTCGGACCTTTCGAGTTCAATCCCGGAGTGACAAAGCGAACGGTGAGATGAGGCAATCGAGGAAGCCGTATAAAAACACAGAGAGGGCGTCAACTCCCACATTGACGGCCCTCTCCATGCTCGGAGGCAGCTGGTGAAGCGATACTCTTAGTTGGTCAGTGTCAGCGTCACAACCTTCGCGGTCGAGGCAAGCGTGCCGGCGGAAGCGTTTGCACCGAAGGTGTAGGTGATCGCCTTGCTTGCATCGGCACCGAGGCCAATCGCTGTGACAACACTCGCCGCACTGGCCGGGGTCGTGGCAGAGATGTCAACGGTTCCAGCACTCGTTCCCTTGGCGCTCGCCAGGTTGATCTGCAGCGTGTAACCGGCTGCCAGGGCTGCATCGAGGTTTGCTGTGACCTTCACTGTGTAGGCAAAATTCTGTGTGATGCTATAGTTGGTCGAAGCGTCTGTGACGGAGGTTAGTGCGTCTGCTCCGGCCGTTCCGGTCGTGACGGTCATTGAGCCGGGGTTGCCAGAGGTCGCGATTTTGTATACTGCGTTGACAGCCAGATTGAAATTCTGTGTTGCAGTGGCCTGCGCCATTGTGTTCTGTACAACTGCGAAACTCAGGACTACGAGGGCGATAACTACGATTGACTTTTTCATTGTTGGCTCCAAGTTAGATTTTTTTGTTTGAGGTTTCATATCTGCATTACACTTACTCAAAGCCCGTGCCAAATCGAAAGCAACTGTAAACACAGGGCAATTGCGATGAGAGCCGATCCGAAGCTGTCTCATTAGGCTCTTTATGATTCACTTTGAGACACTCCTGTATGACCTTGAATTAGCCATATTGTTTGGCCTTTTTGCTGTATTATCAGATACTGGAGGTCGCTGTCTCTTTGTGTCTCATCGTGAGACATAAACGGGTGTTTTTGAGTCTGCTCACGATGGTCATGGTCCAAGGCCGGCTAAAAATACGAAGGGGCCGTCAACTCCCAATTGACGGCCCCTCAGTCTTGCACGGAGGCGACGGGCTGTTCCGGCAGACTAGTTGGTCAGAGTCAATGTCACAACCTTCGCAGTCGAGGCAAGCGTGCCGGCGGAAGCGTTTGCACCGAAGGTGTAGGTGATCGTCTTGCTTGCATCGGCACCGAGGCCAATCGCTGTGACAACACTCGCCGCACTGGCCGGGGTCGTGGCAGAGATGTCAACATTTCCAGCACTCGTTCCCTTGACGCTCGCCAGGTTGATCTGCAGCGTGTAACCGGCTGCCAGGGCTGCGTCGAGGTTTGCAGTGATCTTCACTGTCGAAGCAAAATTCTGTGTGATGCTATAGTTGGTCGAAGCGTCTGTGACTGAGGTCAGTGCGTTCGTTCCGGCAGTACCTGTGGTGATGGTCATTGCGCCGGGGTTGCCGGAGGTCGCGATCTTGTACACTGCGTTGACAGCCAGACTGACATTCTGTGTGGCCGTTGCCTGCGCCATTGCGTTTTGTGCAACTGCGAAGCTCAGGACTACGAGGGCGATAACTACGATTGACTTCTTCATTGTTGACTCCAAGTTGGTATTTTTTGTTTGAGGTTTCATAGCTGCATGTAGTCCATCAATCCGTGTGCCAGAGAGCAGGAGCCCAATAAATCCAGAAGAAATTTGATCTGCTGTCTCATGACATGTCTCACCATGAGTATTCTGACTCATCCCGGTACACTGGTGACCATGACGAGTACCCGCCTTTGAAGTTGGGGGATTTTCCATTATATTCTATGGGTTTCGATGATTGAGTGTTTTGCGATCTCATTTTGAGAAACAGCTGCTCTGCGCCAGCAGTGACAGTGTTGTTTGCGCTCTCTTTTGCACAGTTTTGAGTCGTTAATCTTCTGGCATATCAATTGAGTGGATGTAGTGAAACATGATTGTGTCCGCGCGTGATTCCTCGCGATTCGAATGCAAAGAGGAGTGCAACGCGGTCCGAACATCATCCATATGATTGGTGAAACCGCCGTGACCATGAACGCTACGTTTGTCAACGACATCTGGAAGTCCGAATTTCTGACCCGCATCTCGCATGAAATCCGGACTCCTTTGACCACTATTATCGGGTATTCTGAGGTAATGCTCAGCGACCCGCAACTTCCCCAACATGCGAAGCAGGAATATGTAGAGATCATACGCAATGCGGGAAGGCGCCTTTCGGAGTTTCTCGATGAGTATCTCGAGTCGGAGGTCATCCAGCGGAACAAACAGCTTTCTGAAAAGCGGAGCGAGGATCTGTCGCTTCTCACACAGCGGGCGTGTGAAAGCATCGCTCAAAGCGCACAGGCGAAGGGTGTCACCATAGAGCAGCGCTGCCAGCCAGGCGTCTTTGTCGAGGGGGCTGATCCCGAGCGCCTCGTACAGATCCTGGAGAACCTGCTTACAAACGCACTGAGTATAGCGCCGGCGGGCGGACTCATCGAGATCAGCGCCGTACAGCGCCCGACGTCCGTGGAAATAGAGATCGTAAACCGGGACAGAGGTCTTCTGAGTGTCTCAGTCAGCGGCGTTAGTAACGCGTTTCGTTGGATACAGTCTCCCGGCATCGAGATTCATCACGAAGGGCTCGGTCTTGCATTTGCGAAACATGTTGTGGAACTTGAGGGGGGGTTGTTGAACGTTCAGGGATATGAACAGGGGCTTGCTTTCACACTCCAGTTCCCGAGAAGCGGGAATAACTAGGCGAGAAGGATGTACTTATGGCTCAAGAACGGCTCATTTATGTTGTCGATGACGAGGAAACCATCTCCAAACTGCTCGAACACTGGGTTACGAAGAAATGGGGATATCAGGCGCGGTGTTTCCCGACCGGCGAGGCATGTCTTGAAAACCTGAGCGCAGTACCGGATGTCGTACTTCTGGACATCATGCTGCCGGGCATCGGCGGTGTCGACACCCTGAAAGAGATCAAGAGCCAGTATCCGGACGTCCCGGTGATCATGCTCTCCGCTCAGGGAAAGATCGATGTGGCCATTGAAACGCTCAAGCTCGGAGCCACCGACTACTTCTCCAAGCCCGTCGATTTCGCCAAGCTGGAAATAAGCGTCAAGAACGCGATCCAGACTCACGACTTGTCAAGGGAAGTTGCCCGCTTGCGCGAGGCCGTGGGCAAACCGGTACACTTCGACAACATCATCTCCGACAACGGGGCGATGCAGGAAGTGTTCAAGCTTGTTCAGAAGGTGAAAGACAACGAGATTTGCGTCCTGATTCTTGGTGAAAGCGGGACGGGGAAGGAACTGATTGCGCGCGCCATTCACTACAATGGATCAAGAAAGAAGGATCCGTTCGTCGTCGTCAACTGCGCGTCGATTCCCCACGACCTCCTCGAGAGTGAGCTTTTCGGACACGAGAAGGGAGCCTTCACAGGGGCGCACCAGCGGCGAATCGGAAAATTCGAACAGGCTCAGGGGGGCACACTCTTCCTGGATGAGATCGGCGAACTCGACCTCAGCCTCCAGGCCAAGCTCCTTCGAGTCATTCAGAACAAGCAATTCGAGCGTGTCGGAGGGAACGAGACGCTGACCACGAACGTCCGCCTGGTATCGGCCACAAACCGCGATCTTGTGAAGGCCGTCTCACAGAAACTGTTCCGGGAAGACTTGTACTTCCGGCTGGCTACGTTCCCCATCATGCTTCCCCCGCTGCGCGAGCGGCGCTCCGACATTCTGCTTCTCGCAGAGACATTCCTGAAGAAGTTCACCGTCGAAGTATCGAAAACCGGACTAGGCTTCTCGAAAAAGGCCCTTAAGCTCCTCTATGAATATCCATGGCCCGGGAATGTCCGAGAACTGGAGAACGCCATCCAGAGGGCCGTCCTTATGGCAGACGGACCCGTCATCACCGACAAGGATCTCCCGCTGGCAGTTGTGACGTTCGGGTCACGCGAAGACGCGAGCAACAGCTCCCCGCTTTCCCTGGGACCGGAGCACGTGAGGTCGCTTGAAAAAGTCAAAGAGGAAAGCCTTCGTCAGGCTCTGAAAGCGACGGAGGGAAATATCGTTGAAGCGGCACGGCGGTTGAAGATTGGCCGGGCAACGATGTACCGGCTGATGAAGAAATTCAAGATCAACGAGAACCGATAGGAATTAATACGAGGGGCGGCCGCGTTTTAGGGCCGTCAGGATCTGAGCCCGTCCCCTTCCGCGATGATGCCGTGTTCAATGGCATAGCGCACAAGGTTCGCCAGGTCATGGATCTCGAGTTTCTGCATGAGGTTGGTCCTGTGCGTATCCACGGTTCTGGGGCTGATGAAAAGCTGATCTGCAATCTGCTGGTTTGTCAACCCGCTGGCCACGAGCGCGAGGATTTCCCGCTCTCTTCTCGTCAATGTCACATCCACCCGGGCAGCATCCTGCCCCCCCTTCTCGACGCGTTTCACATATCCTTCGGCCATCAGCTGTGAAATCCTCGGGCTGAAGAATTTTTCCCCCTTCGCCGCCGCGCGTATTGCCGTCGCCAACTCATCTTTTCCAGCGCTCTTGAGCACGTACCCCGACGCACCGGATTTCAGGATCTGGTAGACGTATTCCTCGTTCTCATGCATCGTCAGCACCAGGACGTTCGTCTCCGGATACCGTTTCTTGATGATCTTCGTCGCTTCGATGCCGGAGAGCTTCGGCATGGAGAGATCGATCACGACAACCGTCGGGCGCAGCTCGCTTGTCTTGTGCACAGCATCCTCGCCGTCTTCCGCTTCACCAACGATAACAAAGTCCTTGATGCTCTGAAGAAGCGTAGCGATGCCGCTGCGGATCAGCATGTGATCGTCTGCAAGGAGGATGCGTATTTTATCCATTGTTCTCGGAATCCATTCTTGGTACTTCCACAATGATTTCTGTTCCATGGCCGGGATGCGAATCGAGCACAAAGACCCCGTTGAAGGAAGCAGCGCGCTCACGCATGCTCACGAGCCCCATACCCCGGCGCTGGTGCGTCTGGGGTTCGAAGCGGCTGACGTGAAACCCCTTCCCGTCATCTTCGATGATCAGCTTCATCGACTTCGAGTCGCCGATCAGTTGAACATTGATTTCCGTTGCACCGGCGTGCTTGGCGATATTGTTGAGGGCTTCCTGTGCGATCCTGTACAGTCCGACTTCTATCGACGGATCGAGTCTGCCCTCCACCCCGTTGGTATGGACCTTGACAGTAAGCTGGTTGCTCTTGGAGAACTGTTCACCCAAAAACTGGAGTGCAGGGACAAGGCCAAAATCCACAAGCACGCTCGGCATCAGATTGTAGGAGATCTCCCGTGCTTCTGCCATGGCGTTATCGAGCAAGGACTTGATGTCGACGAGCCTCTTGGCGTCTTCCTCCGTCTGCAGGCCGGCGGCATCTTCCAGGATTTCGACATTGAACTTGATGGCCGTAAGCATCTGGCCAAGGCTGTCGTGAATCTCGCGGGCGATACGGCGCCGTTCATCTTCCTGCGCCCGCACTCGGGCGCCCGACAGCAACTCCAGTTCCTTCTCGCGGGAGAGGAGGTTGTCGTACAACTCCGCATTTGCGAGGGCTATGGATGATTTTTCGGCAAGCGACGTGAGCAGCCGCATTTCGCGTGCGGCAAAGTCGTGCGGACGGCGATACCCGATCACCAATTGACCCCGGATTTCGTTCTCGACGATGAGAGGGAACCGGACGGCGGCAATGATCTTCTCCTCCGCAAACGGCGGGAACTGTTCCACAGGGAAGTCCGCCGAGACGCCAAGGTCCTTCATGACAACGGGTTCCTTGGACCGTATGATCGCCGCATGTACCTTTTCGAGGTGCAGCGGCAAATCCGGCATGGGCACCCTGTTTCCCGTGACCGCACGCCAACGAGCCAGGTTGGTATCCAGATCCACCATGATCACGCCGGCCCAGTCAGCGCGGGTGAGCGCCTTGGCATGGTACGAAATTGCATCAAGAACCGATTGAAGGCTCACGCTGGAGACGAGCTGGCGATCGATCGTGCTCATGGTCTCCTGCTCCCAGAGCCAGAGGGCCTGCTCGCGTTCGAGTGATTTTCTCTTGGTAATATCCCGGAACGAAGCCTGGACGGCCGGTTTCCCGTTCCAGGAAACAAGTTTCGCGTTGACTTCGAGATCGATCACCCTCCCCTGTTTCGACAGCCCTTTCATCTCGAAGTTCCTGAGCACATCCTCGCCGATCGCCCGCCCTTCATACCCTTCCAGAACGAGGAAGCGGTTCGATGGGGCGACCGTGTCCTCGAAACTCACATCCTTCATATCCTCCGGCGATTCATAGCCGAATATTTTCGCCGACGATGTATTGACGAATACCAGCTTTCCCTCCTGGACAATCACGATACCGTCGAGAGAGCTTTCGACGATGTTCTGGTATTTCTCCTGCGACTCCTCGAATTTCCGGGCGAGTTCGCGCCGTTCCGTCACGTCGTGATAGATCCCGATCGCTTCGATGAGCCGGCCGTCCGCGCTCAGAACCGGAGAGAGGATGAGGAGCATGTAGCTTACTTCGCCCCTGCTCCGCGGGAGTTCCACTTCCCCCGACCACGCGTGTCCCGACTTCAACACCTCCGCGATGCGGAGCCAGAGCTCGGCCTTTTCCTGGCTGTGGCGGGGCACCTGCACCGCGTCAAAGATCGAGTGGCCGAGGAGGTCAGCCGATGCCATTCCCCTCCATCGTTCAGAGGCCGGGTTCACATAGAGAATCTTGCCATGCAGATTGACCACTTCGATCGGATTGAGCGAAGCATCAAGCAGCGTCTCGTACCGCCTTCTTCCTTCCTCGTTCTTTCGCCCGCGCGCCACGACAATCACCGCCAGGGTTGCCCCGAGACCGAACAGGAAAAATGCGATGAAGAAGCCGCGGTAGGTGGTCACTTCCGCTTCGGCGCGCGCTCGTTGAACCAGAAGTAGATCCTCCTCCAACTCGGAGCGTAACGACCGGTCGAGACTCTCCCGCATCTTGCTGAAAAACAGATTGGGATCTTGGAGAAACGACTGCTGGGGTTGACGGACACCAGACGGGGCTGCCCCACCAACCGAAGCACGTTTCGGCGGGACCGAAGTGAACGCCTTCGTCGATCGTCCGACGAGTTCGTCGAAAATTTGCCAGAGGAGGGAAAAGGCACCCTCAAGCCGATCCCTGTCGGGAGCCGGCAAATCCGTCAGGAGGTTGACATACTCCGTGGCGATGCCGTGGAGAGTCCTTACCCTGGCATCGAAGATAGGGCGCAGGGAATCGCGTTTCGCCGGATCGGCATACGCTTCCTGTGCCACATTAAAAGCCCTGACCGTGTGATCGTACCCGGAAAGAATCAGAGTGTCTCGCGCGGTGGCAGAAACGAACACGCGGTTCTTCGTCTTCGATGTAGTCCAGAAATCCGTTATGAGATACGCGAGTCCGAGGCAGGCAGGGAGTAGCACCAGCGCGATCGCAGCGACAAACGACCGCTGAGCCCGGCTGAGTTTTCTAAACAGCCCAATAACAGGTTTTGCGTCAGCCGGATTCTTCATAGTGGGAAATCATTGACATCTGGCTCAATGCGAACAATCGGCGGAGGGAGTGCCGAACCGTCGCTCATTGATGAGTCAATGTAGAGAAACCACGCCTTTCTTTCAAGACGCGGGCGTGCCGGATCGAGCGCTGCTCGTCCGTTACTTGGCAACGGTTTTCTGATATGCTCCGACATCGAGCAGGGCGGCCAATTCGGCGGGATTTCCAATGCGCATCTTGATCATCCATCCCTTGCCGTAAGGGTCCTTGTTTAACGCATCGGGGCTCGACACGATTTCCTTGTTCACTTCGAGGACCTCGCCGGACACCGGCGCGAAGAGATCGGAGACCGCTTTCACGGCTTCGATGGTGCCCATCGATTTGCCCTGGGCAACCTTCGTACCTACTGCGGGGAGTTCGACAAATACCACATCACCAAGTTCGCTCTGAGCATAGTCAGTGATCCCCACCCATCCTGAGTCACCTTCAACGCGGATCCATTCGTGGTCGCTCGTATACTTGAGGTTGTCGGGAAAATTCATTGTACCCTCGTCTGGTTGGCATCGTGAGACGTTCCGGCCGGACCCGTCTGGTACCGGCGCAACAACGGTCAGTCCTTGTAGTTGAATTGCTCGATAAACTTCGTGTCGAAGACACCGCTCTGGAACTTTTCGTTCCGCATCAGCTTCTTGTGGAACGGTATCGTGGTCTGAATCCCTTCGATGATGAACTCATCCAGTGTGTGATACATCTTTTCCACGACCTCTTCCCGCGTCTTGGCCTTGACGATGAGCTTTGCGACGAGGGAATCATAATATGGCGGAATCTCGTAGCCGGCATACGCATGGGTGTCCACGCGGACGCCGAAGCCTCCCGGCATATGGAAGCTGGTGATCTTTCCGGGAGACGGACGGAAGTCAAATGCCGGATCTTCCGCGTTGATGCGGCATTCCATGGCGTGCCATTCGGGCTTCGCATTCTGCTTCTTGAGTTTCGCGCCCGCTGCGACTTCGATTTGCAGTTTCAGCAGGTCGGTCCCCATTACTTCTTCTGTCACCGGATGCTCAACCTGAATCCGGGTGTTCATTTCCATGAAATAGAAGTTCTTGTCGTCAAGCAGGAACTCTATTGTCCCGGCCCCCAGGTAGTGGACGCTTTTCGCCCCCTTGACGGCTGCCGTTCCCATCGCCTCCCGCAGTTCCGGGGTGAGCGCCGGGGAGGGAGATTCCTCGACCAGCTTCTGGTGACGCCGCTGGATGGAACAATCCCTCTCGCCGAAATGAATGACGTTGCCGTGACGATCCCCCATCACCTGGATTTCGATGTGGCGCGGATGCTCGAGATATTTTTCGAAATACACCGAGGGATTGCTGAATGCCTTCTCCGCCTCATGGCTCGCAGTCCGGTACGCATTTTCGAGCTCAGATTCTTCGCGCACGATGCGCATGCCCCGGCCGCCGCCGCCTGCGGTTGCCTTGATAATAATCGGGTAGCCGATATCCCCCGCCAGACGCTTCGCATCGTTGATGTCGGAGACGACGCCGTCACTACCGGGTATCACCGGAACGCCGGCCTTCCTCATTGTCTCCTTCGCGAGCGACTTGTCGCCCATCGAGGTAATGGATTCGGGTTTGGGGCCAACAAACGTCAAGCCAGATGTTGAACAGATCTCCGCGAAATTAGCATTTTCTGCAAGGAATCCATAGCCGGGGTGAATGGCGTCCGCGTTGGTCACCTCAGCCGCCGCGATCAAGCGGGGAATGCTCAGGTAGCTCTCCTTGCTCTGCGGCGGACCAATGCACACGGCCTCGTCCGCAAACCGCACGTGCAGCGAATACCGGTCTGCTTCCGAATATACAGCGACCGTTTTGATGCCGAGTTCCCTGCAGGCACGGATAATCCGGAGCGCGATCTCTCCCCGGTTTGCTATGAGCATTTTATTGAACAAAGCGATTCCTTACGTAGAAGTTCTTTGGGTTCGGGCTTGACGGCAAACCCCAGGCGGGGCGCGTGCGGCTGACTACGACTTCTCAATCAGGAAGAGAACCTGATTGTATTCGACCGGCTTGCCGTTCTCGACAAGGGTCTGCGCTATCCTTCCGTTGACGTCAGATTCGATCTCGTTCATCAGCTTCATCGCTTCCACGATGCACAACACTGTTCCGACGCTGACTGTCTGACCGACTTCGACATAGTTTTCCGCGTCCGGTGCGGGAGCGCGGTAAAACGTGCCAACGATGGGGGATCGGACTTCATAGAGTTTCGTCTCCGTCTTGGCCGCTTGCGGGGCCTGAGGAGCTGCGGCGGGAGCTGACGTGAGGCTTGGAGCTGTTTGCGCCTGATGAGCGGGCGCGGCGACCTGGGAAATGTACATAGGTTGAGAATTCTTGTGCTTCGCCACGCGGATCTTCTTCCCCTCCTCCTCAATCTCAATCTCGTCTACTTCACTCTTCTCAATAAGCTTGATCACCTTCTTGACGTATGCAAGGTCCATGGATTTCCCGGGGTTATTGTGTGTAACGAGAGCCTTTGAGCTCGTTCGTTGCACTCTCTAAGACTTGGAGAGTGTGGGGCTGCGCCCCTAGCTTTTTACCCGTTCCAGATAGTCCCCCGTCCGGGTATCGACACGAATCACATCACCTTCGTTGATGAACAGCGGCACGTTGACAACGGCGCCTGACTCGACCTTCGCTGGCTTTGTTGCACCCGAGGCGGTATCACCCCGGACACCCGGAACGGTCTCGACAACTTTGAGCTCGACGTTGAAGGGGATTTCGCAGGCCACGATGTCCAGACCTACCATCATCAGCTTCACAGTTTCGCCTTCTTTGAGGAATTTGGCCCCATCACCCAACACAGCGTCTGAAACCGGCATCTGTTCGTAGGACTCCTTGTCCATAAACTGATAGCTTGCCCCATCGTGGTAGAGATAGGTGAAATCTTTCTGCTCCAGACGCACCTCCTCCACTTCCTCGCCGGACCGGTACCTGGTTTCAGTGACCCGGCCGCTCTTGAGGTTGCGCAGTTTTGCCTGGACGAAAGCACGAAGATTCCCAGGTGTGCGATGGATGTATTCGTCGATCCGATGAAGCTCGCCATTGAATTTGATTACCATACCAACACGAAAATCTGCAGTTGTGGCCATAAATCCTTTCAAAATCCTCAAGTTTTTGACAAAAACACCCCGTTTTACACAAAAATGGGGGTGAAATTATACTCAAAAGAACGGCCAATGTCAAGACAATTTCGATCCGGAGGCCAAGGTCACAGTTGTCCGACATGCATAAACTCAATGAGCAGACTCAGACCTCTCAAGCTCCATTTCTTTTCTTTTCCATATGATTAGTGCTATATTTTGTCACTTTTTTGATGCGGAACGGCCAAAACTGAGGGAATGTCCAAACTGATCATGCGCGGATAGTTGCGGATCCTCGCGGACGGGAGTGCTAGGATCAATGTCAACCCTGTTGCACAGCGACATCACGGAGAAGATCATAGGGGCTTCATTTGATGTTCACAATTCTCTGGGCAAGGGGCTAGCAGAAAAAACCTACGAAAACGCGCTCTGCGTCAAGCTTAGAAAGCTCGGTCTGAAAGTGGAGCAACAGAAATGTCTTCCGGTTATCTTTGAAGAGCAGAACATTGGCGAGCAAATCGTTGATGTGGTGGTCGAAAATCTCGTGCTGGTGGAAATCAAAGCAGTTCGATCATTGTCCAAAATTCATGAATCTCAAATCCTGGGATACCTCAGGAACACAAAGTTCGAGCTGGGACTCTTGGTCAACTTTGGAGACCGCGTCGAATTCAAGCGATTCATCTATTCATACTAGAATCTTGGTTCGGAGCCAACTATCCGCGAGGATCTGTGACAATCCGTCACCATCCGCGAAAGAAAGGAACCACCATGGGGTTTTCCACGAAAGCAATCCACGCCGGCATCGAGCCCGATCCCTTCACCGGATCGCTTATGACACCGATTCACCTGACCTCCACTTTTTCCCAGGAGGAAATTGGCAAGAACAAGGGGTACGCATACTCCCGCGTGTCAAACCCCACCAGAACCGTCCTCGAGAAGAACATCGCGGCCCTCGAAAACGGCAAGGAGGGTCTGGCATTCGCCTCGGGGATGGCTGCTGAAGCTGCGGTCTTCCACTTGCTCAAATCGGGCGATCACGTCATCGTCTCGCGCAACGTTTATGGAGGGACGTACCGAATCGCCAAATTCGTCCTCGAGGACTATGGGCTGGAATTCGATTTCGTTGACACGAGCGATCTCAGCGCGGTAAAGGCCGCAGTGAAGCCCAACACGAAGATGCTTTTCATCGAGACTCCGACGAACCCGACGATGGAGATCACGGATCTCCGGGGGGCCGCAAAACTCTGCATTTCCAGAAAGCTGATTTCTGTGGTCGACAGCACGTTTGCGACCCCGTATCTGCAAACCCCCCTCGACTTCGGCATCGACATCGTTCTTCACAGCGCTACAAAATACCTGAACGGCCACAGCGACATGCTCGGAGGGCTTGTGGTTCTCAACGACCCGAAAATGACGGAGCGGCTCCGATTTGTTCAAAAATCCGTGGGAGCGATCCTGAGCCCGTTCGAGGCCTGGATGTGCCTCAGGGGGATCAAGACTCTCGCGGTCCGAATGGCGCGGCATGATTCCAACGCCATGGAGGTGGCACACTACCTTAGCCATCAGCGAAAAGTAAAGAAAGTGCACTACCCCGGGCTTGTTTCACATCCGCAGCACTGGCTGGCTCAAAAACAGATGCGGGGGTTCGGCGGGATGATTTCCTTCGACCTCGGGAGCCTTGATAGGGCAAAGAAGTTTCTGAAATCTGTCCGGCTGTGCGCTCTCGCGGAGAGTCTCGGCGGCGTCGAATCGCTCATCTCTCATCCGGCGACGATGACACACGCGTCCGTTCCACCGACGGAGCGAGAACGAATCGGCGTGACCGACGGACTTGTCAGAATCTCGGTCGGTATTGAAGACATCGAGGACATCATTGCAGACCTGAAACAAGCGCTGGCCGCGCTTTGAAACCTCACATTTCGAGAGATCGAGAACCCGCATATGAAGAAGATCGCACTGTCGTTTCTCCTCCTGGCTGCCACGGCCACACTTCAATCGCAGCTTCAGCCCGTAGACAATTCGTGGGTCGAAAAGACCCTCAAGTCGATGACGCTGGACGAAAAGATCGGGCAACTATTTATTCCCGCCCAAACCTCACCCGAACGGACACTGGAGTGGATACAGAAGTACAACATCGGGGGAATATGGTTTGCGAGAGTTGAGGCGAAGAAGATCGTTGAGAACCTGAACACGTTCCAGCGGGTTTCGAAGTATCCTCTTCTCGTGACTGTGGATTTCGAGAAAGGGGCCGGAACCTACGTCGATGGTGCCACCGATTTACCGATTAACATGGCCCTGGGCGCTTCGCGCAATCCACAATTGGTCTATGAGGCCGCAAAGCTGACCGCCAAAGAAGCTCGTGCCCTGGGCGTGCACCTGAACTACGCTCCGGTGCTCGACGTCAACAACAATCCCAGGAACCCGGTCATCAATACCCGTTCATACGGTGAGGATCCAAAGCTGGTGGCGACCATGGCTGTGGCAGCCATCAGAGGGTATCAGGAAAACGGGCTTCTCGCCACTGCAAAGCACTTCCCTGGTCACGGCAACACCGGGACAGATACTCATGCCAACATCGGTGTCATCGCGGGCTCGCCCAAGGAAGTCGAATCCGTTGAGCTCTATCCGTACAAGCAAGTCTTCCGGCTGGCGAAACCCTCCAGCGTGATGAGCGCTCACTTATGGATCCAGTCGATCGACCTTGACACCATCCCGGCAACTCTTTCCGGGAATGTGATGACGGGTTTGTTACGCGACAGGCTGAAATTCGATGGACTCGTACTGACCGACGCGATGGTCATGGGAGGCATCACGACCCGTTACCCGTTCAATGTGGCTACTGTCAAAGCTCTCCAGGCCGGATGCGATATCATACTATTCCCGGGTGATCTCGAAATCGGGATCAATGCTGTTCGGGAGGCACTCAAGAGCGGCGGACTCACGGAACGACGAATCGATGAATCCGTTCGAAGGATTCTGCGCGCAAAATCGAAAGCCGGACTTCAGAAGCACCGCATCACAGACATTGACAGGGTTGGGCAACTTGTAGGAACGACCGAGAATTATCAGATCGCGAAAAAGATCGCTGCCGGGTGCCTGACGCTTGCGAAGGATGATGCAACACTCATCCCCCTGAAGGCATCGAAGAAGGTGCTCGTCCTGACGATGAGCAATAAGGAAGGGAACTCGATGGTTTCGCGCGGACTTGTCACATTTCCGGACGAAGTGCGCAAGCATGCTCCGGGCTCGACGGAACTGAGGCTGAGCGATTCACTCAGGGCAGATGAGATCGAAAAGGCGCTGGAGCTTGCGCGGCAGGCGGATGTGGTCATTGTTGCAGCCTACGTCAAGATCGTCCTCAGCAGCGGGACCGTGGAACTTCCTGCGACGCACACTGCGTTCCTGCAGCGGCTCATCAAAAGCAATCAAAACCTGGCGTTGGTTTCATTCGGCAATCCGTACATCGGGGGGTCGGTGCCGGAAATCCCCACGTACATTTGCGCCTACGACAACGCAAAAGCCCTTCAGGAAACCGCTGCGGAGGCGTTGTTTGGAAAGGCTCACTTCAGAGGCAAGCTACCGGTGACAATCTCGGAGACGATGAGGTTTGGAATGGGATTAGTGCGTTGAGGACCATAAGAAATCAGAAGGGGCTGTCTCACAAAAAGCAAACGTCATTCTGAACGGAGTGAAGAATCTGCACATATGGATCAGATTCTTCGTCTCGCCTGAGTAACAGCGAGACTCAGAATGACATTTGGGAAAGCCCCTTCGTGCAAAATCCGGGCGTGCGCCCACGTTACAGCACTATCACAACGCGTTTACTTCATCAGAACCAGCTTCTTCACTTCCCTGAAACTGCCTGCCTGGAAACGATAGATGTACGTTCCGCTCGTCAGGCGCTCGCCGTTGAACTGCACGCTATGTCGTCCCGCTCCCTGATATTCCTCAACCAGACTTGCCACTTCGCGTCCAATCATGTCATACACCTTCAAGGTGACCATCGAAGGCTCGCGGAGGCTGTACTGGATCGTCGTCGTCGGATTGAAGGGGTTGGGATAGTTCTGTGCAAGCCCGAACTCCACAGAGGTAGAAGACACAACGTCTTCAGCAGACTCGGAGACTTGTTCATTACTCGCAGCCATCGAACCGTTTTGATCGAGGCCCGTGCAAATGTCGAGAACCCGCGGGGACAGATCCTGCCGTACGGGATCCTTCGCGACCCATCCGCTGCTCCCCGTCGCGCAGATACGGTTGAGAGCATCCTTCAGATAGGCCTGAGCGGTCTTGTTGCTCCCGCGCTGGAAAGCACAATTTGCATCGCTGAGCTTGTCGATCAGATCCGAACGGCTCTTCTCACAGGGCTTTTGAAATCCGTCAGCAGCCAGGCCCCTGACATAATTGATCAGATCGTCAAACCGGCAAGCGATGGAAGGAGCGTCGTCATTCTGGATCACTCCCGTCCCTCTCTCATCGCATAGGCTTGCGTTGTCAGCCTTCGAGAGTCGGACCACAAAGTCCTCATCCTTCTCAGATACCGCATCACCGTTGACGGAGACGATGATCGACTTGGAAGTTTCCCCGGGATTGAAGATCAGCTTACCAGACGTCGCGACGTAGTCGCTCGGCGAACACGCCGACCCGTTCTCCGTAGCATAGTAGACCGTCACAGTTTCGCTGCTTGGTTTGGAGAGACTCACCGTGAATGTTGCCGGGATCTTTCCAGTGTTCCCTTCTTTGACCGACGCGTTGCCGATGGAGAGAACCGGTTTCGAGTCATCATTTTCGATTGTGCCGGTCCCCGTCCCGTCCTGAATGGTTGCTCCTGTCGGGTTTGAGAGGCGGACCGTGAATGATTCGTCAGGCTCATAAAGCACATCACCGGATATTGTAACAGGTATTGTCTTTTCTGTCTCGCCCGCTGCGAACGACAGTTTCCCGCTGGTCGCCGTATAGTCGCTTCCCGCTTTTGCGGTGCCATCTACCGCTGCAAAATCGATTGTCACAGGAGCGGAGGATTTCTTCTGAAGTCTGACGTTAAACACCATCGACTTGCTGCCGGTGTTCCCTTCGTCCATGCGCTCGCTGGAGATCCAGGCCTTTGGCAAACCATCGTCGTTAACGATTGTGACAACTCCGGCCGAAGTTCCCAGGAGTCCGTTCACCGGGCCGGAGAGAATCACAGAGAACGATTCATTAGTTTCCTTCGTTCTGTCCCCCTTGACCTTCACTGTGATGTTTATTGATGTTGTACCAGGGGCAAATGTCACAGTGCCGCTCGCCGCCACATAGTCGCAAGCGGCCTTTGCCGTCCCATCCGCCGTGGCGTACTTCACAGAGACGGTCTTCGTGCTCGCGGCGGAAAGAGTTACTGTCAACACCGCGTTAGCGTATTCACAGTTTCTTTCGGCTACAGAGACACCGCTGATTGAAATCGAAGGGATATCCTGGACGCCGAAGAGATACGTTGACTTTCCTTCGCATCCGTTTGCGTCTTTGGCCGTGACCGCAAAACTGAAATTGGCACCGCCGGCGGTAGGCACTCCGGTCACATTCCCGTTGTTGAATGTCAGTCCGGCCGGAAGGGTCCCGGTTATCGAATACGTATAAGGGGTTGTGCCGCCATTGGCGACGAACACCACATTGTATGCGCTGCCAACAGCGCCCTGCGGAACTGAAGCCGGGCTTACGACGATAACGGGGCATTGGTCATCATTGGTGACAAGGACCGTTCCCTGTATCGACGACGGTGTGGCATTGGAAACGCTGCAATTCAGCGACAACGACTTGTTCGGTTCGTACTTTGTGTTTCCGATGACTTCGACGGTGATGATCTTGTTCACCTCTCCCGCCTGAAACGAAATCTCACTATTCTGATCGACATAATCAGTACCGGCGATGGCGGTCCCATTGCCGCTTATCGAGTACGAGACCGTGACAACCTGGGAACTCGGATTCGAGAGTGTGAGCGCGAAGGCCACGGGTGTTGTCCCCGCATTACCTTCCGTTACACTGGGAACATTGCTGATCGAAATCGTCGGCGGTATGGGATCATTATCGTCAATGGTACCGGTTCCCTCACTCACCGCGCAAACAACGTCGGCTGAAGTGATCCTGACCAGGAATTTCTCCTGTGGCTCATTCGTCATGTCACCAACAATGGGGACGCTGAATCTTCCGACATAACCCGAGTTCTTGTCGATGGTCAACGTGCCTTTCGTGTAGGTATAATCGCTTCCAGCGACAGCTGTACCGGCCACGGTCTCATAATTCACCTTTACACCCGTCGAGGGAAAAGTGGCGGCGTTGACATTGCTAAGACTGACTGTGAAAAGCATAGGCTTTGTACCAGCGTCGCCTTCTGTCACCGACGCATCGTTGATGCTCGCCGTTACCGAAGATCCACTGGCGTCGTCATTGACAATAGTCCCAATGCCGGTGCTTCGTCCTAAGGTCGCGTTCGTCGAGCTAGTTGTAAGCACGACACTGAATGTGTCGTCAGTTTCAAAGTCCACATCGCCGTTCACAAACACGGTGATATCGTGAGTGGTTTCGCCCGCGTAAAAATTGAGGTCCTCAGAAACCGGGTTGTAGTCTCCACCCTCGGAAGCAGTTCCAGGGCTCGTGGCGTAGTGAACAACGACGAGATCATTGCTCGCAGACGACAGGGTGATTCTGAAGGTGAAAGAGGTCGTGCCGGAATTTCCTTCGCTCAATCTCACATCGTTGATGGAGAAGGCCGGAAGTTCTGTCTTATTCCCGAGCTTGGCCGCGCCGGGCGTTCCAGCAAACCCCGACACTGACTTGGCGGTGAGCAGAGATGCATTCCCCTGGTAAGATGCGATCAGGAGAACAAGAAGAAGAGAAAACCATCTGTTCGAAAACAATTTCATTTTTCCCCTTTAGAGATTGTGTCCATGTTGGCGTAGAGCAAGAAAATCGGTTTTCGTCGTTGTGGAAGAGGTCTTAAACATTTACTGGCGCTGATGCCCGTTAGATATTACGGCCAACGGGATTGAACAAAACTCAGGAACAGCTATTCACTAAATTTGCGAAATCCTCAAAAAAACAGTATGACGCAGATCACACATGAGCCGCAGGAGCATCCGACGCCGTCCATCTTTGGTAATTTAGCATTCCTTCCGCGGAATATCAAGGAGCGGGGGAATCGGGAGGGTGACCGCTTCACATGTTCTTTCAAAAAAATGCGCACGATGTCTCACAAAAGTACACTTCGGGAAGAAACTCTTCTCGCTAAACACAAACCCTTCGCATCTGGTGTCTCATTTTGGACATCGGAATGACTTAACGGAGTGACTCTGGTCGCGACGCGTCAAAACATCGGTGCGGCCCGGCTGGAGCGGATAGACAACACGCAATGCGCGTGTCCGATGCTCATATATAGTGGAAGGATCCACGGAACATCTTCTCAGCAGGTTTCTCCAACGACGCGCGTCGGGATGACTACTTCGTCAGTTTTGAAAGAAGCACGTCGCATGCGTTGTCATAGCAGCGGGTGATCTGGATCTTGCCTTCGCTGATGACACTCCGGATCTTGTGCATGGTGATGATCTCGCCATCGAGGACAATCGCGACCTTCCCGCCCAGGTGTGCCTTCGTAAAATCTTCCAACCTCTTGATGTATGTCTTCGCCAGAGTCACCCCCAGGAGCGTACGTCCACTCCCATCCTTCTGCGCAGTTGGAGAGCCCGATAGTATCAATGGAACAAACGACGAGGTATCGATCGCTATGAACAGCGGAGAGGACATCTCTGTGGAATCCACGTACTTACCGTCGTACAGAAGCACGATATTCGGGATGCTGTCCATCCCCGCGACGGCGCGGGAGGATCGTTCACTCAACACAGAATAGAAACCGTTGGGGAGTTGCACCATCGCCGATTTCTGTGAAAACGCTGTTCCGGCGACGATAAGAAGCAGCAG
Organism: Ignavibacteriales bacterium; assembly: GCA_026390595.1. Lineage (NCBI taxonomy): Bacteria > Pseudomonadati > Ignavibacteriota > Ignavibacteria > Ignavibacteriales > Ignavibacteriales bacterium. Next base: position 309,355 of record JAPLFQ010000025.1, on the reverse strand, counting down.
AGAGGCATGACGAGAAGTTCGGATGCATAGCTGTCTCATTGGATTCTCCTTTGTTCCGCATCCACGGCAGGCATAAGGTCCGGCAGCTGCCGACCAGAAAGAAATCCCCGCTCTTCACTCCGGCTCACTGCTTCGACAGTCAGTGTTTTTCCCTCGGTTTGTACTCCGGATAAAGGATCTTGACGCAGTCAGGGCAAATGCCATGACTGAAATGTGCTGGCGTGCGTTCTTGAATGTACGCTTCGATCTGAGTCCAATATCCCTTGTCGTCGCGGATCTTCTTGCAGCTCGCGCAGATCGGCACAAGTCCGCTCAAGGTTTTGACGTCTACGAGCGCGCTCTGAAGTTCCCTGATCAATTTCTCCCGTTCGGCGGCGGCGAGTTTCTGTTCGGTGATGTCATGGCTGATACCGACAATTCCCACGGTGGTACCCTCACTATCTTTGAGCGGTATCTTACTCGTGAGGTGCCAGCGTTGTTCCCCGGTGTCTTTGTGCACGGCAAGTTCCTCCTTCTCCAACAGCGCTTGCCCCGTTCGCACGATCTCCATCTCATCTTCCAGGTATTGTCTGGCGAGCTCAGGAGGATGGAACGATGCGGAAAACTTCCCGAGAACCTCCTCCTGATGCTCCACGCCCATTGAGCGCAGATGTGCCCGATTGTTGAGGACATATCGCCCGAGCGGATCTTTGAAGTAGAAGAGGTCGGGCATGTTTTCGACCACGGCCCGCAGGAGATTCCGCTCGTTGCGTAGAGCCTCTTCAGCACGTATTTGCTCGGTGATGTCACGCCCGATACCCATGAGTCCAACGACAAGACCTTGGGCATCCCGTAACGGGAGCTTCGATGTAGAAAGCCAGTGTTTCTGCCCCGCGGGATCGATGAAATACTCTTCCCGATTCAGAACCGGTTCCCCATGCTCGATAACCGACCGGTCGTCAGCGAAGAACTTGTCGGCAACTTCCATCGAATACAGGGCGTAGTCGTCCTTCCCCAACGCCTCGGCCTCCGCCTGCAGACCCATGTTCCGGATATCGGCCCGGTTCGCGATCGTTTTGCGGCAGGCGCTGTCTTTCACATAGATCACATCCGGAAGGTTGTCGATCAATGTCCGGAGAAGATTTCGTTCATAGAGCAGCGCATCCTCGGTGCGCTTGCGCTCAGTAATGTCCTCATATGTTCCCAGGATACCGATAACAGTGCCGTCGCGATCCCGCAATGGAACCTTCGTCGTCCTCAGCCAGAGTTGATCTCCCATCGGTGTGATTTGCGGCTCTTCGAAGTCAAGTTTTGGTCTGCCCGTGGTCATGACTGCGTCGTCGTCATCACGGTAGAGCTTCGCGACTTCTTTCCATCCGAGCTCGAAGTCATTCTTCCCAACGATTTCACCTGGTTCGGTAAGATCCGCATCTTTCGCGAAAGGTTTGTTGCAGCCGAGGTAGGAGAAGTTGCGGTCCTTCCAGAATACGCGCTGCGGAATCGTGTCGAGGACCAATTGGAGCATCTGGCGGGAATGATAAAGGTCTTCCTCCGTCTGCTTGTTCTTCGCCTCTGCGGCCTCCAGGTAAGCGACCCGCTGGCGCAACTGAGCCAGTTCGGTTAAGAGTTGCGACTGAGTCATACTCGTGTCATTCATTGTTCACGCTCTGCCAGTGGTTCGTACGCTCCAATGGACCCGGGACATGCGTCCATGCGAGAGAGGAAAAAAGTAAGGTGTGCACCCCAAGATGTCAGGACGCACACCTACGGATTCGGATCCACAATCGTATTGCGGGCCTCAGTACAGGAGATGCTTCGCCCGAATCTTCTTGAACTTCTCGACGTCGTCTTTCCACATTTCGACGATCTTTTCGGGAGGCACGTCGGCGTCAATGGCGGCGATCATCTTTGGCGTTCCAGCAAGGCGATTGATCGAACGTCTCCACTTCACGCTGTCAGCGAAAAGCTTCTTCGCGGTCGCGAGCATGTAGACTCCGACTTTCACAGGCTCAAGTTTGTCTCTGTCAGTAATCATGACCCAGACGCCATTGCAGTGCACTCCTTCATATTTCGGGTGCAGCACCAACCCCTCCCGGCTTTTCGGGGTGAATTCCGTCGGTTCGAACCGCACGCCGGGGAGGTTGCACTTATTCAGAGCTATCGCCCATTTCATCGCGTCGATATACGGCGCTCCGATGTACTCAAACGGGAGGTCCGACCCGCGGCCTTCAGAAATATTGACACCTTCGAAAAAGCACGTTCCCGGATACACGATCGTGCTCTTCAGCGTTGGAAGGTTCGGAGAAGGCGCGACCCATATCTTCAAACCGGTCTCGTCATACCACATCGATCGTTTCCATCCTTCCATCTTCACCACGGTCAGCTTCGCCTTCACGCCATCCTTCATCCACTTTTCGTTGTTATACATCGTTGCGAGCTCACCAACCGTCATCCCATGGGCGATGACGATGGGATGGAGTCCGACAAACGAGCGGAGCGAATCATCACGGTTGAATCCTTCAACCCACGTCCCGCGAATCGGGTTCGGCCGATCCAGGACGATGTAGGGGATATTCGCCTCGGCCGCCGCTTCCATCGCGTACGAGAGTGTGCTGATATAGGTATAGAAACGAACACCGACATCCTGGATATCGTAGATGAGCACATCCACGTCCTTCAGCATCTCGGGAGTCGGCTTGTTGATCTTGCCGTAGAGCGAGTAGACGCGCACGCCGGTCTTCTTGTCCACATCGTTGTCGATTTGCGCGCCGGCCGGAGCATCACCGCGGACGCCATGCTCAGGTCCGAAGAGGGCCACGAGCTTCGTCCGCTTGTCCTCGGTGAGAGCATCGGCGAGATGCTTTCCGTTCGAGAGCATGGCGGAGTGATTCGTAACCAGTCCGACTCGCTTTCCTTCAATCAGCTTAAAGTGTTTTTCGAACAGCAGGTCGGCCCCGGTCTTGACCTGGCCAACCAGCGTGGCCGCGGCGAGACAGAGGACCAGAAAGAGAAACCTTGGTCGTATCATAGGGTTATTCCTTGGTTAAGGTGGTGAGGGGGGACAGTACCCCGGTCAGCGACAGGGGCGACTGATACTCTACACTATCTTTGCGCGTCCGATGAACCAGGCTGCGATGGTCATGCCATCCCAGATTTCTCCGGACCGGATGCGCTCATCGATTTCCGCCGGTGTCATCGGCAGGTGTTCAAATTCTTCAGTCACTTCCGGTTTCGTGCCGACATGGGTCAGGCCCCGCGCGACATAGACGCGACACATCTCGTTCGTGATTCCGTTGAACGGGTTGAACTGGCCGGCGTTGATCAACTCCGCCGCCTTATACCCCGCTTCCTCTTCCAACTCCGCTGCGGCAGTCGAAACATAATCGCTCCCGGCTTTGACACCACCGCAGGGGAACTCAAGACTCTCCTCGTCGCACAAGTAGCGGTACTGCCTCAGCATCACGATCTTTCCGTCGTCCTGTACCGGAATAATCATGCTCGAGCCGTTCGTGTGGACGTAGAAATACTCTCCCACCTCGCCGTTCGGCAGCCGGAACGTGTCCTGCCTGTACACCCACCAGGGATTCTTGAAAAGCTCTTTCTGGGTCAGTTTTCTCCACTTGGAGAGGGGCATGCGTCAACCGTGAAGGGTGAGGAGAACGTCAGACAAGCTCACGCTCGGAGAAAAAGAATGCTACTTCGATCTTCCCGTTTTCGGCCGAGTCAGACCCATGGACGATGTTCTCGCCCTTGTTGTCGGCGAACAATTTCCTGATCGTACCTTCGGCAGCATCCTTCGGATCTGTGGCTCCGATCAGCATGCGGAAATCGGCGACAGCGTTTTCTTTTTCGAGTGCGATGGGCATGCAAGCACCGCTGGACATGAATTCCACCAATCCGTCGTAGAAGGGGCGGCCTTTGTGCACGGCGTAAAAAGCCCCCGCGGTCTCTTTCGTCAGGCGGAGCTGTTTCATGCCGAGGACCTTGAATCCGGCTTTCTGAATGCGGGCAATAACTTCGCCCTGAAGGTTCTTCCTAACACAGTCTGGTTTGAGAATTGCAAGTGATCGTTCAACGGACATAAACAGAGCATCCTTTCGGGAAACAGGTTTTCAGTCTGGAGTTTTGAGTTTCGAGTTTGGAGTTTTCCGCCGAAGGCGGATCCGCCTCTGGCGGACAAGTTCTGGGTTCAAACTTAGGTGTTTCACTATTCACTGTTTACTGTTTACTGCTTTCTCACCTTTTCCGCCTCTCCGAAATGAATTTCGGACTACATTCACGTCTTATGCTGGTTCCACCATCTCTCCATCACATCATCCGCATTCGTCTGGGCTCCCTTTTGCTTCCACTTGTCGAAGAAGTAGATATCGGAACTTGCCGGAGGCGGATTTGGAGCGTCGATTTGTATCCGGAGCGGCATCGGGGCGGAATCGCCCACGACAATCGCCTCTCCCTGGCGAAGCGTCGATATGACCGCCTCCAGGCCGCTGAACGTCTCTGGCACAAGCCGCCGGATGTACGCCTGATCGATGGGATTCAGGAGCCGCAGAACGACAAAGTTGTTGCATTGCGACAAGATCGTCTCGGAGATCTCGGAAGGCCTCTGACTGACGATCATCACGCTGACGCCGTATTTACGCCCTTCTTTCGCAATCCTCTCCACCGTGAGGCGTGCCGCCGTCGAGCCCTTCGAATTAAGGGAGAGGTAGTTATGCGCTTCCTCGAGCACGAGGAGTATCGGGAGATCGCGGCGATTGGGATTCCAGAAATTGAAGTCGAAGGCGATCCGGGCGACGAGCGCAACAATGGTGTTCACGACATCGAACGGTATGCCGCTCATGTCCATGATGGTGATCTTCGACTTGCCGTCGAGTCCGAAGATCATCGTCAGCAGACCCTTGGCCGATTCAGAATCAAGGCAGACGCGCGGTTTGAACATGAACGCGTAGCGGGGATCGTTGAGCATGCTGTTCACCCGCATGAGGAAGCGCGTGAACTTGCCGTTGTGGGGACCCTCCTTCGAGCCGCCCGTACCCGACGAGATCCTTTCGGTATCCAGGAACTGGAATTTCGCTCTCACTTCGTTCATGTCAAAGAACACCGGCGAATCAACCGTGATCATGCCCGAGAGGCGCGGGTTCTTCGCCTTCTTGCCGGCATAGATCTGATCCTGAAGCGTCGAAATAATCGATGTCGCGTTCTCATCTCGCGGATCGACAAACAGCTCGACCATTTCTTCAAAATTCATCAGCCAGTACGGCAACTCGAGCGCGGCGATATCGAAATGCTGGCATCCCTCAGGGAACGCGCTTTTGTACTCGTTGTGGATGTCGAGAATCACTATGTTCGTATCGGGGAGCGTCACGACCTTCTGCAGCAGCGACGAGACCGTGCACGACTTGCCTGCGCCACTGGATCCCAGAACGGCGAGATGCTTGCCGAAGAATTTGTTCGGATCGAGATACGCCCGCTCGCTTTCGAACAGCGAGAGCTGCCCGACCGAGAAATTGAACTTCTGGTAGGTCGAGAACGCCGCCTTCAGGTCCTTGTCTTCAAGCAGGTAGACGATCATGTCGACCGTCGGGAGAACAGAGACGCCGCTTTCAAACTTCCCCTTTTTGAGCGACCCGATGAGCGTCACATTCATGAGATAGCGCTGCGTCACCTTGTCGTTCTCGTACACATCCCCCTTCTTGAACTCCGCCACAATCCCGAGCACCAGCATCTGACCCATCGGAATCAGAACGTAGGTTCCGATCTGACCGATATAATAGGTTTTCTGTCCGATTTTCTTGCTCAGCGTCGTGATTTCGGGATCCACCACCACCGTGACAGAGGAGCTCGTCACTTCCCTGACGATACCGACGCGTTTTTCATCCCACATAGTGTTTGCCTCTGCTGTTCATGACGGGCGAAAGAAAAAATGTGCCGTTAACCCTCAGACACATTTTCCAGGAACCCACTCAAAGCTATCACGCAACAACGCTAATGAAGAGAAGGATACTGATGCTCTTGGCGGCCTGGCGTGAGACTCTCCGAGCTTGCGAACGTGTTCTTGAGATCGATTCCGATCTACTCCATTGCTATTTCTTCCCCTTCTTGCGGGGAGCCGGTTTCTTTTTCACCGGAGGTTTCACGCGTTTCTTCACGCCGACCTTTTTGCGCGCCGATTTTGGTTTTGCCTTTGGAACAGACTTCTTCCCTTTCAGCCCCTTGAGAACCCGCTCCATCGTTTCCCCGATGAGCGCGGGACTTTCGACGACATGGATGCCCGCTTTCCGGAAGGCCTCGAATTTCTCAGCCGCCGTCCCCTTTCCTCCCGAGATAATCGCTCCGGCATGCCCCATTCTCCGTCCCGGCGGCGCTGTCTGACCGGCGATGAAACCCACGACCGGTTTCTTCACGTGCTTCTTGATATACTCGGCTGCTTCCTCTTCCGCCGTTCCGCCGATCTCGCCGATGAGGATCATTGCTTCCGTACCGGGGTCTTCATTGAAGAGCTTCACGGCGTCGATAAACCGCGTGCCGATGACCGGATCGCCGCCGATACCGATGCAGGTCGATTGCCCGATGCCGCGATGCGTGAGCTGGCCGACTGCTTCATAGGTCAATGTTCCACTTCTCGAGACCAGTCCGACGCGTCCGGCTTTGTGGATGAATCCGGGCATGATGCCAACCTTGGCCTGACCCGGCGTGATGATTCCGGGACAGTTGGGGCCGATCATCCTGACGCCGAGAGACTTCAGATGATCGTAGACCTTCACCATATCATTCGCAGGAATTCCCTCTGTGATGGCGACGACGAGCTTCACGCCGGCATCGGCCGCTTCCATGATGGCGTCAGCCGCTCCGCCGGCAGGGACGAAGATCACCGACGTGTTTGCCTTCTCTTTCTCAACGGCTTCGGCGACCGTGTTGTAGACCGGAATCGGAGTCGTGAACCGATCCTTTTCATTTCCATGATACGTCGTTCCCCCTTTTCCCGGGGTGACGCCCGCTACAACGTTCGTTCCGTATTCGATCATCTGCTTGGTATGAAAGGTACCTTCGCCACCGGTGATTCCCTGGACGACCAGGCGGGTGTTCTTATCAACGAGTATGCTCATATGTCAGTAGAATATGTTTGAAATGAGAGGATCTGTTGGTGGTTCTCGTAGATCATTCTATGGTTTTCAACGCAGAGACGCAGAGTTCGAATGCCCTGAGCAAGCCCAATGAACTCGACCAAAGTTAAGAAGCGCTTTCCAGAAAATCAGCAACTTTCAGGATAGTGGACTCATCAAATTGGCGCCCGAGGATCTGGAGGCCAATCGGGAGACCCTGCCTGTCTGTCCCGCACGGGATGCTGATTCCCGGAATTCCGGCGAGATTCGCCGATGTGGTGTAGACATCCGACAGGTACATCTTCAAAGGATCATCCGCCTTCTCGCCCGCCTTGAACGCAGTTGTCGGCGACGTGGGAGTGATGAGGCAGTCGAAATTCCGGAAAGCGTCAAAGAAGTCCTTTTGTATCAGCCGACGTACTTTCTGCCCCTTGCGGTAATAGGCGTCGTAGTATCCAGAGGAGAGAACGTACGTGCCGAGCATGATTCGCCGCTTTACCTCCGTCCCGAATCCCGCACTGCGCGACTTGACGTACATCTCTGCCAGGTCCTTTGCCTTTTCGGCCCGGAACCCGTAACGCGCTCCGTCATACCGGGCAAGATTGGACGATGCTTCCGCCGTCGCAAGAATATAGTACGCGGCGATGGTGTACTCGGTGTGCGGCAGGCTGACCTCGCCGACCGTTGCGCCGGATTTCTTAAGGACCTCGATGCTCTTCTCGACAGCTGCGCGGACCTCGGGGTCGAGCCCTTCACCAAAGTACTCTTTCGGAATCCCGACACGCAGTCCTTGCACGTCGCGCGTCAGCGCAGCGAGATAGTCCGGGACAGGCTTGCGCGAGCAGGTCGAATCGCGTTCATCATGCCCGGCGATGACCTGTAGAATTCTGGCGGCGTCCCTCGTGGTCAGAGCGAACGGTCCGATTGAATCGAACGAGGACGCGAACGCGACCAGCCCGTACCGGGATACTCTGCCGTAGGTCGGTTTCAACCCTACCACACCGGTGAACGACGCAGGCTGACGAATGGAACCGCCTGTGTCGGAACCGAGCGACGTGGTGCACTGGCCCGCCCGCACAGCCACGGCTGAACCGCCGCTCGACCCTCCGGGCACACGCGCGTTGTCCTGCGGCAGCCGGACGCGCCCGTACGCGGAGTTTTCCGTCGACGAGCCCATGGCGAACTCATCCATGTTTGTCTTGCCAATCAGGATTGCATCGGCCGCTTTGAGGCGGGAGACTGCTGTTGCATCATAGAGAGAAACGAAATTCTCGAGTATCTTCGATCCGCATGTCACGCGCTCCCCTTCAACGCAGAGCACATCCTTGACAGCGACGACCATGCCGGCCAGAGGCCCGGCGGTCCCGCCCGAGAGCTTCCGGTCGACGGCTCGCGCGCTTTCCAGGGCCTGCTTCGGAAAGACGGAAAGGAACGCATTGAGCTCCTTCCCCGCGTCGATCGCGGCGATGTAGTCCTGCGTCAGCCGCTCGCAGCTGGTACGTCCTGCGCGCAACTCAGACTGTATTGAGTCGAACGATTTCATCGTGGTGGTATACTTCGGCTCTTGCCGCAGCTTGCCGGCAATCGGTTAGGAACTGTCCACTGCTTCCGTGGTCTCTCTTGTAAACACGTTCAGGAACGAACCACCAAGGACGCAGAGAGCCCCCAAGAAAATATCAGGCGGCCTTTGCGGTTTATCTTTGTCTCAACAATCAGAATTCCAACAACCTGCCAATGCTCCGAGCTGCCAGACGTGGAGTGTTGCGAAGGAATTGGTCACCGCACGATCGCCCCTACCCAAGGACCGGGCATCGCCGCGAGGTCTGTTGCAGGAGGACAACAACTACTTCTTGGGCTCTTCGTCGGTCTTCTTGGTATCGATCTGTTTGACGTCTTTTTCGATATCATCCTGGATTTCGCGTGCCGCCTTGCGAAACTCCCGCATACCGGTTCCCAGTCCTTTTGCAAGCTCCGGTATCTTCTTGGCACCGAAGAAAATCAGAATGACAAACAATATGAGAATTATTTCAGGCGCTCCGAGACTCATACTCCTACACACTCCCTTCAAACAAGTTGTGATTGTTGAACGAAACTTTCTATGATCGAATCGAATATCTTTCTGCCATCGGTATGGTGAAGGGCAGGATCCGATGCCCGCTCAGGATGCGGCATCATACCCATGACATTTCCCTGTTCGTTGATGATCCCGGCGATGTTGGAGATCGAGCCATTGGGATTGGACCCACCCGTTACGATGCCGGATTGGTCACAGTACCGGAAGACGACTTGGTTTCCATCCTCCAGACGTTTCAGCGTGTCTTCGTCAGTAAAGTAATTCCCGTCGCCGTGGGCAATGGGGATTGCGAGAATCTCCCCCTTCTTGCAGCGAGAAGTGAACATCGTCCCGGTGTTTTCAACCCGCACGTTGACATACTTGCAGACGAACTTGAGCGAGTCGTTACGCAGGAGTACGCCCGGAAGCAGTCCCGCCTCAACGAGAACCTGAAAGCCGTTACAGATGCCGAAAACGGCCCCCCCATTATTCGCGAACCGCACGACTTCTTTCATGATGGGTGAAAACCGCGCCAAGGCCCCGCAACGGAGATAGTCGCCGTACGAGAATCCCCCCGGAAGTATCACAATATCGACGTCGCCGAGGGACGTTTCCTTGTGCCAGATCAGCCGGGCTTCCTGGCCGAGGATCGTTTCCGCGACGTAGTGGGAATCGTGATCGCAGTTCGATCCGGGAAATACGACAATGCCGAATTTGAGAGCCATAAAAGGACTAACGAGTTAGTGCCGGGTTGGCTAATTGGTGAGTGGTTAGTTAACCACTTTGCAACTAACAACTCAACCATATGACCAATTAACCAATTAACTTTTCTCTTCCACCGTGAAGCTAAAGTCTTCCATCACGGGATTTGCGAGCAGTTTTTCGCTTACTTCCCTCGTGATCTTCTCAGCTTCTTCCTTGTTCTGAGCATCCACATTCAATTCCACGAATTTGCCGATGCGGACGTTCCGGACACGATCGTAGCCAAGCGAATGGGCGCCGTGCTCAACGGCTTTCCCCTGAGGGTCGAGTATCGACTGCCTCAATGTCACCAAGATTTTTGAATGATACAAGTCGTTTCTCCGTCGTTAATTAAGACCCATGTCAAGAATTCTCACGCCCGCCTGCCTCATGGAATTCTCAGAGGCGGGCAGGCAAAGCCGCCCCGACAATCCTTCGACTCGCTGCGCTCGCTCAGGACGTCGGGGTAAACGAAGGACGCAAAGAAAGAAATACTGAGAAGCGTTTTGGACTTACTAGAAGCTATCTCAAAAACCCTCAAAGTCATTGCGAGCGATGCCCCGCAGGGGCGAGCGAAGCAATCTCACCAAGGTATGCCGAGACAAAAGAGAGATTGTCCGCCTCTCTGGATCCCGCACATAGGCGGATCGAAAGAGCGGGACTTCGGCAAAGAGCGCCTCGCAATGACGTCGTTGGCGTTTTTGAGATGAGTTCTAGAGATTGTCTATAGAAAGACGAGGTTCTTCTTGATGCTGCTTTTAGATGTCGATGCTTGAGATCTCGCTCTCTTCTTCCGGTTCCTTTTCCACGTGTGAGGCAATGGATCGGGCCCATTCGTAGATGCCCCGCAATATTCCGAATCCGATGAACGCCGCCATCACCGGGAAGAGAAGATTCCCCTTCGATACGAGGACTATGAGACCGGCGATGGAGAACGCGACCACACGCCACGGGTGAGCGCGGAATCCACGGCGGTTAAACTTCGGCAGCGTGTCATATCGCACTTTGCTGACCATCAGGAGCGAAATGATGAGCACCAGCGCGACAAGTCCGTCGTGTGTCCACCCGTTGAGCCCGCCAAGTTCGGTATTGTACTGAAGGAGGTACGCACAGATGGTGATCGCCGCAGCGGGAATCGGGAGCCCTTTGAAGTGGTCTTTTTCAAACCCGACGAGCTGCACATTGAAGCGCGCGAGCCGGATGGCACCGAATACGAGCGGCAGTGAACTGATGATGACTCCAACGCTCCCGAGCGTACCGAGGTACGCCTGGTAGACGAGGAATGAAGGGGCGGCGCCAAACGATACCACATCGGCCAGAGAATCGAGCTCCACACCAAACTGGCTCGAGGAGCGGGTGATGCGGGCCATGATGCCGTCAAACGTATCAAATCCCCCCGCCAGAACGATAAACCACGCGGCCATCTCGATCCTTCCCTGACTCGCGTTCAGGATCGACAAGAATCCGCAGAAGGCATTCAGGACCGTGAACAGGCTTGGGACAACTGCTCTTGTGATTTTCATAATTCTTTGTCTCCGCAGGAACTATTGAAATTCTGCAAGCACGGTTTCCCCCGCGACTGTCAAGTCGCCCACTTTGGCGTTTACAGCTGCCCGCACGGGGACAAACACATCCACTCTTGATCCAAATTTGATCATTCCGAAACGGTCCCCGGCTTTCACCTGTTCGCCCATCTTCAGCGTGCACACGATGCGCCGGGCTACGAAACCGGCGATCTGTTTAAAGAGGACGCGGCCCTTCGGATTCTCAATGCCGATAAGCATTTGCTCGTTTTTCTCCGACGCTTTCTCTTCGAACGCGGCGAAGTATTCCCCCTTCACATAACGGAGGTGTCCCACAGTCCCGGAAATGGGATTACGGTTGACGTGAACGTTGAGGGGGGACATGAAGATGCTGATGACTGTGGCCTTTGCGCGCAGATACTCCTTTTCATCCACCTCCCGCACCGCGATGATCTTGCCGTCCGCCGGGGCTATGATCAGGTTTTCGCCCGGAGGAGTCGAACGGTTGGGGTCCCGAAAGAAATTCACCGTCAGCATCAGCAAGACCAGGGCCGAGCCGGAGATGACATATTTCGGCACCTTTGGCTCAAGGAAGACCAGCGTAAGGGCAACTACCATGAGGCAGATGATAACCACTGTAAAGAAGACATCGTAGCCGTACTTCGTGATCATAGTGAGGCTGTCAATTCTTTTGTAGATGTGCGAAACGTCCGCCCGGGCCGTTGTGCGGCGCGGCCTTCTGGCGATCGAAGGAGCTCACAACCTGCCTGTCCCGGGTGTGCACCGAAATGGCCGCAGGGGCGCCTGAATTGATAATAGCGGCCGAACTGGTTAGGTTGTGGAGTGCGTCGAGCGGGAGAGATCTCGAGGTGGTGATCGGTGCGGCAATAAGTATCAATGCAGAGGGAATCAAGGCCTGGAGCCAACCTGTAGTGTCCGTTTTCCCTTTTAGTAATCTCGCCCTGGTTCGTTGAAGAGAAATCTCAATAACGCTGTTTCAAAGGCGACAAACAGGATTTTAGACGTACATGCTTTTTGAAATCGGAGAAAGTATACCAAAAAATGGCCCGAAAGTCAAGGTTACCGGGACCGGGGAGTACGGAGAGTGGAGATCGTACGCATTGATTCGAAGTCGCGTGCCCTTACGGCTGTGAAGAGCAGATGAAATTGATTGGAAAATAATTTCTTTTTCTGTACTTTATTACCCGGTTATTATTGCCCCGTGGTGACCTTCGACTGCGCTCAGCACATCCGCGGGAGATGATGCCCGTGGTGTCCTTCGACTGCGCTCAGGACATCCGCGGAAGATGATGCCCGTGGTGTCCTTCGACTTCCCCCTTACGCCCTTCGGGCTTCAGCGGGCAAGCGCTCAGGACTATCAACGGAGCTTATGAAATTCAAGATTGCCCCGTGGTGTAATTGGCAACACGTCTGACTCTGGATCAGAAGAGTCTAGGTTCGAGCCCTAGCGGGGCAGCAAAACATTGCGGATTGCGGATCACTGCTGTCCGGTTAAAAGTTGAATAGATTCAACTGCTTAACGGGAGAGACAGAGTCAATTGGGAATGGGGTCGTTGTAAGTATTTGATTTATCGGTTCTTTCTCAAAAAGGGTGACGCTCAGAATCTGTAGAATTGTGTAAAGTGGCGCATGGATGTCGAGTTCTTTCTTGATGATGGCCACAAGGACGAAAACCGAAAGCGCAATCCAGATTTGGGTGTTGACGGCATTCGATGTTGTGCCATAGAAGACCTTGATGCGAAGATGCTGCTTGATCCACTTGAAGAACAGTTCGATCTTCCAGCGCGAGCGATAGAGTTCTGCAATCAAAGCTGCATCGAGCAGGAAATTGTTCGTAAGGAACACGAACGTACGTTTCTTCTCCATGTCAAAGAACTTGATGCGCCGCAGAGCATCCGGGTATCCTTCGAGTGAACGCTTGATCACCAGGTGAATGGTTTGATCAACGTTGATGCCCCGTGATTTGTCGACCGCATGGGAAACGGTACGTGTAAAGCGCAATCCCTTTTTGGCGCGTATAACGAAGAAGGCTCTGGAAGAATCGATAATCTTCAAGCGCCTGAAGTCTGTATATCCTCTGTCGAGCACGTAGAAGGCACCAGGTTCAAATACGAGTTCGTCAAGAATGTGCACTTCATATAGATTGGCGACAGAAATCCTAGCAAATACAGGCAGATTGCGCTGTACGTCCAAGAGTGTGTGCAGCTTGACTCCTGCGCATGTTCTCAGATGGTTTTGTGCTCGCGCCCATGGGAACAGCGCTAAACACAGTTCGATCGTTGTTGCATCAAGAGCATAGACTGCGCTTTCGATCTCACTGAGCAAGCGATCGTCACGGTACAACACACGGGCTCGGTCGATAAGCACGAGAGCCAGATCCTGATAGATCTTCCATGAGCGTCGTTCATTTGCATAGGCAAGTGTTGACCGTGATATCGTGGATCGTATGCCACTATGATAGAGTGTTGGTCCAAGGGAACGTAGGCATGTCTCAATGTCACGCAAGCTCTCTCGATAGGTCAGTTGCGCAAACGCCATGGAGAGATATTGCTCCCAACAGGAGAAGTGGCGAACACGATGCTCACCACGATAGCGCTTGACGATGCGACGGAATTCATGACGCGGCACGAAGTCCATCAGTTGTGAAAAGACGGTTCTCCCAGCATGCATGCCAATGTCCTTCAGGAATGGATAGTGAGGTAACAAAAGCTCTTCCCAAAGGTACTTCGGAGTTCAAATCGATAACACTGGAAAATCCGTTTAACGCTCACTTGTCAAAGAACTTATAGCAAAACAAAAACTACTTAACCGGACACTACTGATTGCGGATTGTGAATTTCGGATTGGGTGCTTCACGGCAATTCGAGATTGGCAATTGACAATTCGCAATTTCATCTTTACCTGCTTGCGGCATTATTGCGGATTCCAGATTGCCGCGCTTTCTTCAATTCGCAATTCTATCTTCACCCGTGCATCTGGATTGCACCGCGGATTCTTAGTTGCCTCCAATTCGCAATTGGCAATTAACGATTCGCAATTGTCTTCCGGCCCTATCGTCTAAAGGCTAGGACGTGGCCCTCTCAAGGCCGAAATACGGGTTCGAAACCCGTTAGGGCTACACCAATTTGCCAAGCGAATCTTCGTGGTTCCGAAGTAATGTCATCGTACTTTTGATGATTTTGCTGATCCGACACCGCGCCTCGTCCGTGCATCTCCTTGCATCACTTCCATCAAAGTTCGATGTTCCCTCTTCGGTAGTTCGCTGGTTTCGATCGCAGCTTGATCGCGAAACCATCCCCCTAGGTCATGAGACACGGACTGACACAAATCTGAGATCAAACACAATCCTGCTCACCGGCAAGAATACATCGCTGCGCAACCGCTGCAAAAGAACGCCCGCCGTTCAAAATCTCGAACGGCGGGCGTGAGGAGCCACTTCCTCCTTGTAGGCCTAGAGTTACCTGGCGAGCAGTAACTTAGCGGCTGCTGTTTTCCCTGCCATCTGTAGCCTCGCGACATACATTCCACTGGACAACGAAGAGCCATTGAAAATGGCGACGTGAGTACCCACAGTCGTGAATTCGTTCACCAGTGTTGCGACTTCGCGACCAAGTAAGTCAAAGATCTTGAGGGTAACAAGCCCTGCTTCAGGCACCGAAAAGCTGACAACCGTAGAAGGATTGAATGGATTCGGATAGTTCTCCAAGAACAAGCTAGTCTTGATGGTGTTTTCAGTTCGGGCTGATTTTTGTTGATTCGTAGACGCACCTCCAGCCCACTCGCCTAAAGTAGCTAGTGCCAAAGCGCTTAGCGGATCCTTTGGATAACTCGCAATAAGCGAGCGGAAATATTCTGTTGCCTTGACCTTGTCTCCCAAGTCGTACTGACCTGCCCCCAGATGATGTGCCAGTTGTATGTTTAGGATTGTAATGCTTCAGGCACTGGCAAGCCTGAGCTGGTAAAACGATTCTGGTGCTGGTGGTCTGTAGTTCAGAGAGCTATGAGGCCTGTAGTTGTTGTAGTGTCTTCTCCATCGTTCTGTAACAACTCTCGCTTCGGTCAATGTATCAAAGATCTCTCCGTTGAGCAACTCATCTCTGAACCTGCCGTTGAATGATTCGATGTAACCGTTTTGCCAGGGACTGCCTGGTTCGATAAACAAAGTCTTCACACCAAGCAGTTGAAGCCATTCCCGAACCAGCTCCGCAACGAACTCCGGGCCGTTATCCGATCGGATATGCTCCGGCACTCCCCTCGTAACGAACAACTCCTTCAGCGTTTCGATGACATCACTGGCCGTGATCTTTCGGTCAATGCGGATCACCAGACACTCACGGGTGTATTCATCGATAATGTTCAGCATCCGCATCTTCCGTCCTTCGCTTGTCCTGTCGGCAACAAAGTCGTAACTCCAGACATGATCCCGATGTGTTGCACGAAGCCTGATACAAGAGCCGTCGCCCAGCCACAATCGTCGGCGTTTGGGTTGCCGTTGCGGCACTTTCAGCCCTTCCCGGCGCCATATGCACTCCACACGCTTGTGGTTCACATGCCAGCCTTCCTCGCGCAACAGAGTCGTGATACGACGATATCCATACCGACCGTAATCTACAGCGAGATCCGTGATCCGTTCGGTCAGTTGCTGGTTCATCTTCGACACGATTGGATCCAGGCGTTGCGTCGAACGCGGCTGCTCAAGAACTTTGCACACACGCCGTTCAGAACAACCCAGCGCATCCTGCACTTCTCTGGCTGCCCGGCGCTTCTTGTCCGGGCTCAGAAGTTTCCCCGGGCGGCTTCCTTCAGGATGGAGATATCGATCGTCTGTTCCGCTACTACCTTCCGGAGTCTCTGGTTCTCTTGTTCAAGCTCTTTGAGACGCCTGGCTTGGTCAACCCTCAACCCCCCGTACTCTTTCCGCCACTTGTAGTATGTCATCTCACTGATTGCTACCTGACGAACGGCTTCTGCGACTGACTTGCCTTGGCTCTGAAGGACCTCAACTTCATGGAGCTTCGCAATGATCTGTTCTGCCGTGTGTTTCTTCCGTGCCATATTCAACCCCTTTCTTCTCCGATCCAATATATCAAATTGGATCAGCTTTTGGGGGGCATGTCAGAAGCTGTCGTTGGGAGTAACCTGCGCGTCGGCACTCGAAGCGCTCAAGAATAAGATCAGAAGAATCAACATTCGCGATCTGCTCATATCAATGTTCTCCATTCAAGCTCATTCATAACGTGATTTGTATTCCTACTCCAAACCTAAGATTGGTTACGTTGATTTCTGGAAACGCTTCTACCCCATAATGGTCTTCAACCCGCATTTTGATACTGTTAAGTGCATACTCATAATCGACAACTGGTACTACCGAAACTGATTTTGTGATCCCGAGGGATATCCCAATTGAACCTTCAAGTGTGGCTTGCGTCCCCGTGACCTTGCTTTCCGGAAAATTGTACCGCCGAATACGAGGAACCGTGGGTTCACCGCTCTCTGTATAGTTTGAGGATTGACGGACCTGACTAAAGCATACGCCAAATCCTGCACTGCCGAAGACGAATACTCTTTCTGAAGCCTTCAACAATCTGCATTCTAACCCAAGTGAGACAGGGACCATTTGCAGCGTCCATGCCGCAAACGCCTCTGGGTCTTCATTGAAGCCGGGGTAAAATTTAGATGACGTTTTCAAAAGCCCGATCTTTAACATCGTGCTCGTTGCTTGGCTGAAGGCATAGTTGAATCCCACTTCACCCGTAACATTCATTGATGTCTTTTTGAAGTCTCCGTATCCCCAGGATTGGATGAACTCGGACGTCTTTGTCATGGGAAGGTAAGATGCTCCTAGGGAGGCCTGAATTGAGAATGGGGATCCTTGAGCACTGCTACTCTCCGAAAGGCAAAGGCCGATGACGATGATCAGAAATTTGAAGATTGTTGTTGAACTAGCCCGCATGAGTTGCATATTGATTTCCCCTCTCTTTTCAAAAACACTAAGACCGGTCTTACAGCGCGGCAAATATCAACCTTTTTTTATTTCCTTTGGTTCTAGGAACGAATGCCACCCTGCCGAAGTAAGTTGATGAGGATAGTTCTAGTCCTGACACTTGGCATATCATTGTAAACAGAATTCGAATCGGACTACCCGCCTCAAAATATGTCTGAGGCGTGATACCACTCTACGAAATCTGATCGTACGGCAGGCAGCGAATTGCCAGAACCGGACACGATCTTGTCCCCGCTGAGCTTCCGCGATTCCCTAGCGAGCAACATCTTCTGCACGATCGGCCTGCCTGCCGCCTCAAGCCCGTACAGGTACATTCCGCTGGAAAGATGCGAAGCATCAAACCGCACCTCATGACCCCCTGCTGTTTGGTATTCGTTCACAAGCGTCGCAATCTCTCGACCTAGCGCAGTCGGGGATTCTTTGGTTGCGCCAGATGGTATTATTTGATTAAGACCATCCTTTCAACAACGCTCTTTCCGCCGGCATCGAGTCGATAGAAGTATATACCGCTCGAGATCATTGTTGCATCGAAACGTGCTTCATGGATTCCCGCCGTCTTGAATTCAGCTACCAACGTCGTGACTGCTCTGCCGAGGATATCAAACACCTTCAACGACACCATCCCGTCAGTGGGGAGTTTGTATCGGATGATGGTCGATGGATTAAACGGATTCGGATAGTTCTCCAAGGTTAAATTGTTGGAGAACAATTGAGTTGCTTCCTTGGCGGGTTCAGCCTTTTGCATCGCCGAATTGGATTGTCTGATATTGCTCAACCAGAGAGCTTCCTTCACGTCTGGATCGTCAGGGTGGTTCTTGAGTAACGATGTGAGAGGAATGTTCAGAGAAGACGCGTATTGGGGCGATGCGTAGTACAAGTGGAACAAATCCAACAACGCAAGTTTCTCCTGTTCGGTGGCGGGATTACTGGCGGCTACGGCATTCAGAAGATCAATTGTTTCGCTCTTCTCTGGTTTTAAAGACAACATCTTCGCCAGGAGCAACTGAGAAACGGCTTCAGGCACTCTCTTTTCAACCAGGTTAGAGCGGGTGAGCCTGATTATGTCGTCGTCCAAGGTTGCTCGATAGAGCTGCAAGAATTCCACCGCCGCGAACGTTGGCGCCTCAGGGGCGGGATTCGTCGCAATTAATTTATGTAAGATTTGCTTCGCATCGTCATACTGGCCGTTGATGCGGTCTTCCACTGCCGTCTGGAGAGATTTTCTCCATTCTTTGTCCTTTTCGACACCTCCGAGATTTTGTCGCGACAGGAGAATTGCTGGCGCCATTACTTGGATTAATCTAGAGGCTGCACCTGGATCTGACGTCAAATAAGGGCTCCACTCGATGAGAGAAGAGGCATCATACAGTTGGAACTACACAGGATCGGGAGGATTCGCCCCCCACCAAGTTTGCTCCGCCACAGCCTCGCAGTAAGCGCCAGCGAAGACGCGCGCCGTCGTGGTCGAAGTAATGCGGTTATAGCCGTAGGACGAATTGTTTGTTGAGCCGATGTACGCGCTGGACCAGCTATTTAGCTGCACGCCGTAGTACCCCCCGCTGATTGTGTTGTTGCCCTTGGAGGTGCTATAGTAATATCCCACCCTTCCGAACGCAGGATGAGCGGCACTGTTACAATACACACCCCCTTCCGCATTTGAGGTAATCGTATTTTCCCAGATATTGCCATTAGTGTTGTAGAACCTGACACCGTAACCACCATTGGAGCTAATGGTGTTGTGGTAGATTTCCGGATCACCTGCATCAATGAATGACACTCCGCCGGTCCCAAAACTGGCGTTGTTGGATATGTTGCAGTAGTGAATCTTGACGCCAGATGCGCCGTTGACGGTGAGCGCAGAACCTCCATAAGTCAGAACGTGCTCAATGGTGCAGTTTTCCAATGAAGAATTATTAGCCCCAGTTCCACTTATTACGATTCCACTCCAAGTAGAGGAACTGGTGAAGGTTGCATCCGTGGCGCTGAGAGTACCGTACACTGTGAGAGAAGTGCCGTTCGCGAAACTTACTGTTGAACCCGGCAAGATCACCAGGCTTACTCCTGAGTTCACGGTAACCGAACCTGTAGCAATGACGTTTCCAGCCCAGACGGTGTTTGTGGCGATGTTCCCTGAGACTGATCCTGAAATCGCATTCTTGTAGATCTTTATTGTGAAGGCACCATCGTTTGCACTGACCAACTGCATCGCGATATTACTAAGCATGCCATCACGCGTGTAACTTGATGGATTGGCATTTGGAACAAGCGTAGTCTTATACCCAAAATTAAACGGATCAAGACTATCTCCATTGAACCCCGGCGGTTTCCGGTCAACGCCAGCGAGATCGACCAGCTGCAGTTTTGATCTACCTGTTGAAGGATTCGCTGAAGATTTTTCTGCTTGTTGTGAAGAGTAATTCCACGCCCAATTCCACCGGCCATCTGCACTTACTATGTCAAGACCACCCCAATAGTAGCCGTCAAAGAAATAGACATAGACACCAGGGTAAGGGGCCTTATCAAGAGGATCTATTCTTTGTCTGTTTTCGATAACAAACCATTGGTTTGAGGTACCGATTTGCACCGCGCAAGCATCTCGGGTTGTAAAGAAATCTCTTAGTGTGACCGTGGTGGGATCAGAACTAGGATATGTGAAATCCATCCATCCGAGCCATCTTCTCTCGACAGAGTTAAATGAACTCCCGCCGTTTTCATCGCTCATTGCACCGAGAGTAGCGAAGTTGTGGATGAAGTGACCACGGCCGAAAAAGAAGTGTGAGGTTTCGTGGACCGCTAGTCCCACGGCATCGTCAAATGGCATAACAGTGCCTGCGCCATCATTAGGATGAAAAGCCACTGTAAGGCCAGATCCCGGCGCGCCGCCATATATGACTCTCCCATTATCATTTGTGGGACAGCTATCAAAGCCGAGTTCGGCAATCCCCCACCAGAAATAGGGTGCTGTCTGAGGTACACTCCTGTAAATCAATATGACAAGGTCAACACGATTGTCAGCACCAGGGACAACATCATAGTCGCCACTGTAGTTAAAGTTATCGTACAATGCAAAATTCACGTTTTGGTCGATTCTTTGCAGGATCTCATAATTCACCTGCCCGTAACTCGAATACTCGTTTGCGTTCAGATCGGTAAGAACAACTTGGGGATAATAGTCTCCTATGACATGAAGCGCACCATTTGAAAAACCGTACATCCGCTTAGAGAGGCTTCCTGTCGGATAATTCCCGTTTTGATCAACCGAGCTAGCGACGAAACTCGCTCCCCAATTAGGAAGCGAGTTCGCCGGCCAATTGGCGTCAGTAATCGATTGATCTTTGAACTGCACAAAGACGACATATGCTTTGATCGTTCCAGTAGAGGGTAGCCATATGCCTCCATATGACGGAAAGGTTGTGTTATCCAGCACTTGTTGCTGGCTCCCCCCAGTGCTAGATCCGCAGAACGAGTCTTGGGCGCAGACATGCGCCGGACTCATCAACCCGATTAGTGCCAATAATAGGATGAGGTATCGCATAAGCGGCTCCTTTTGTCAATGTTGGTTATTGAATTGCGAGTACTTTCCTTATGACGCCGTTCCTCCCGCTACTTATCCTGAAGAAATACACCCCACTTGGGAGCTTTCTGCCGGCTTCGTCATCGAGATTCCATCGGACGAGGTAAACTCCCTGGGATCTTTTCTCAGGCTGAAGGCTTTTGACCAGATTACCGAGAATTCCATAGACTGAAATTGAAACCACGTTTTCCTCTGACAGCGTGTATTCAATTGTCGTCGATGAGTTGAAGGGATTCGGATACGGGTTGGCAACACTAAAGCCACCAGGCATTTTGCTATGTGAGTTGACGATTCCTGTAATCACCCCGTAGACAACTCCTCCAATCCTTGCACCCGTCAACTCGTACGAAGCACCGCCTTCAAGTGCTGAATAAACCAAACCATGCTTCTTCGAGTAGTAATTATTTGCGCCAAACAACCCTGATTGGGTGTAATACGAGATCAATTTCATCTCGACAATTTCCCCAAACCAGACTGACGAGGATGATTGTTCCATTTTCGCGATCATACCTCTCGGATCGGCTTGCATTTCAAAGGACCGCCACGCTGTTCCGATCGGACTGTTAAACCTGTTCAAGACCAATTCTGCAGTGGATGTATCCAAGTCAAAGTTTCTTGAGTCATAGCGATACGAAACCAATGAATCCGTGACTCTCTCAGCTGCGCCATTTGAAAACACGAAGTATCTATTCCCGTTTGGCATTAGAGTGTCCCTAATGATCTGTTTCGTCGAGTAACCATTGAAGTCTCCTTGAAAAGTCACTTTATACTGCCATACATCGCCTGCCTGAAGAGGATAGAAATCCTGACCAAAGCATAAGGAAGAACCGATACTCTGAACTACCAAAAAGAATGTCAGGAGGACGCGGCATTTCGAGTTCTCTATGTAGAGCATTTTCAATTCTGTTTCCTTCTTGTTTTCGGTTCGTCGGTGGTTCTTCATCACGGGTTCCCGTTAGCAACCTAACGACAGTCGCCACCTGATATACAGAGAGCAATCGGGCCAAAGGGACTCCGGCTCCTCTTTGTCATGCTTTCCCTTTCTGAGTCAGTGTTAGTCCGTTGACAAATCAAATGTGACCGAGGATTGTCTTCACGGTCAGTATGATCCGGCTACAAATTGAGAACATTCCAGATCGTGTGGTAAGTAAAGTGAAGATATGTGAATCGGAATTTTATTCGGATGCAGATTGATTGAGCGCCACGTTGCGGGGGAATCATAGCCGATGAAGTCATTGGAATCCGATCGGTCGATTATTATTCGCCTGAGAAAGTTATCGAAGAGCTTGTCACAATGAAATAGGCCAAAGGAATGAAAGAGGAGTTAATCCCTTGTGTAAAGAGAACCCGTCGCCGATGCACACGCTGGTTCCCTGACTTGGCATTCAACGCATCATGTTGGCGGATCCTACGATTACGTTTTGCGAGGATTGCTGTCCGATTGAGTGAATGCGAAAAGACAGGAAGTAAGTAGTATCTGTTTTCTCGGGGATCGTTTGTGGGGATAACGAGAATGATTGGTGTGTTTTCAATGCACGAAGTCAATCCGTCGTAGTTTTGAAATGGGGGAGGATGGCGTGCAGGTGCTTAGCACGGGATACGGTAGGGGGCCTACAGAATTGAAAGTGCAACGGCTCAGCTGCGCTACCTCTGTTCTTCCAAAACGGGCAAAGATCGCGAGGCTCGAGGAAAAAGCGTCATCGGGGTGGGATGCAATGCTAATGATGTTTTCGCCAATTCACCACAGCTAAGGGAGTAAGCCGCTTGCTTTGAATTACAATGAGATTCTCTGCATTCCTTTCTTCCGCCTCTTTCGTGAAGTTGAAGGACCAGATGATAAGCACATCGTTGTCGATTAGTATCACCTGGTGGTGAGCGATGGCGTGCCTGCACGCCGGAGTGTTAACGCTCACCGTTTCGGTCGCTTACGCCCCAGAGCTTCAGCGACGGGGCGCACGCAGGCGTGGGTTGCGTCGATGTGGGTCGAGATGGACGCCCAAAGGCCCCTTTCTCAGCTTGACAATCTGCTTACCCTGCACTATCTTTGTATAATACAATTATATGAAAACCCAAACAAGAGGAGAACACGCTATGGCCGCTGTCAAAATCGGCGCGAGCCGTCAGGTAGCCATCCCAAAGAAGATTCACGAGGAACTTCACCTCCGTGCAGGTGACTATCTGGAGATAGAGCTCCGAAACGGGACGCTTGTGTTAACTCCCAAGGCTCTCGTCGACAAGCATATTGAGCAACGACTGTCCGAGGCTCTTGACGATGTTAAGAAGGGCCGCGTTCAAGGACCGTTTAGAACGGCGAAAGAGGTGGTGCAGTCCCTCCGCCGTTCCTCCAAAAGACCGAGAAAAAGCTGATGCGGCTTTTCTATACTAACCGTTTCGTCAAGAGCTATGAGCAAGCCCCAGCTGCAATTCAAGGAGCGTTTGACCGTCGGGTGGCCCTTTTGCTTGCGAATTTGCGCCACCCTTCCCTGAGAGCCAAGAAGTATGACGAGGCACGAGGAATCTGGCAAGCTCGGGTGACGCGAGACTGGCGTTTCTACTTCACGATCGAGGGCGATACCTACTACCTCTTGGATATTATCTCTCATCCGAAGTAGAAGCCGGCTGTCGAGAGGGGTTGGTTTCGGTTCTCTTCTAAGAATATGGGATTTTCCTGCAATCCTCCGTTAGTCGAGTTCCAGGATGAACACGATGCACGAATTTTCAGGGTGCAGAAGAATCCCTTTAGGGCTACTTCCAAAATGACAGAAGTTAACGAACGGAGTGAAGTTAACTTCTATGTCATTTTGAGAATCCCGTCGAGCGCAGCGAGACGGGAGGCATAATCCTCAATTTTCAATTGTGAATTCTCAATTGACAATTGTTCCGCGCAAGTTGGTTCCAAAACGGGAAGAGTTAGCGAGTCCGCCGGGACGAAGCTAACTCTTTTTTCGTTTTGAGCCTGACCGCTGAAGGGCACATTACGCATTGCTGGATTTCATTGGATCGTTGTTCGGATCCTCCTTGTCCTCAGACCACTTGGCGACATTTTCTGCGATGTATTCCTCGATCCGGTCGTAATCATTGCCATCGCGGATGATATGCTCGTAGTAGTTGCGCTGCCAGACACGTGCACCTGGCGCAAGACGTAGTTCATTCATACGTTTCGTTGAAGCCCCCTTGAACTCCCGGATGATTGCACCCACTGTTCGCGAGGGAGATCTCTCAATCCCAGTCGAAGCTCACTTCCTCCTCCTTCAACTTCCATCTCTTCGGGAAAGCACTCTCTGTCCAGTCCAGCGGTTCTCCAAGAGGCAAATCCTGAGAGGCCGACGCAAAGCACTCCTTGATCATCGCCTTCTGTGCTGATCCTGTCGCGTCGGGTTGAGCTGAGATAAAGAGGGGCGTACCGCTTTTCGCTACCAGATGCATCCATTGTTTGTTTTTGTCCCACGCCACTTTGTTGGTCACACCCACACAATCGGGATCGGCGGCATAGAATATTCCGTGATGCATCCCTCTGAACGCCAGCGTGTTCACACCCATCTTGCGTGTTCTCGCCCATTCAATCCCTGAGGTGTCGTCGCCGATGCGATTCAACTCAAAGAGCCCTGCCGAGAGATGACTGAAGGTATTGCAGGCTAAGACATACGTGTCCCCGGCAGCTATCCGGATGGTTTTGTAAAGGTTAAGAATGATTTCTGCATTTGTTTTGGAATTGTCGTGCATGCTCCACCCGGAACTGCTGATCGCTCCATCCCGCAACATCTCAAAGCCCCATTTCCCAAAGATATCAAACGAGGTAAAATCGAACTTTACCAGATCGTATCTCCAGCTATTGTAGACTTTGAAAAGTTCTGAAATCCTTTTGAGATTCTCAGGGATAGTAGGATCCAGCACCGGCTTTTGTGCATCTCTCCCCTTCACCAGAGGCAGCATCAATGAGTGAGGATCGTTGTGGCTTCCACAGAGTGGACGTGTCCAGATGCCGGGACGCATTCCGGCCTTTCTGATGCGCTCGGCAACCCTGCTCATGTCTCCGAATTTTGAATTGGGGAGGTCCAATCGATCTCCCCAGGAAGAATCATTTGGCACAGATGGCGACGTCACAAACCAACCAGCATCAATGACAGAGAATGGCCGGTTGCTCAGCCCTTCCGCCATCGGCGCCATCAGATTGGTATGTTCCAGAATCAGGTCTTCTGAGTTGTTCCCATACGTGAAATACCAGTCATTGATTCCGTACACAGGCTGCGCAGGCATGCGGGCATGATCACACATCGTTTTCATGAACCTTCGGGCAGTCAGGAACGGAGACTCACCTGAATCACTCTTCGTCGTGACAATCTCAGCAGCCCGCAGCTTCCTGCCGCCCAATTGAACGGCGTTCCCCCCGGATCGCGTATCCATCGTTAAGCTCACCTGCTCCTTCCCGACCTGCCAGAAGCAGAAGGATGCAGTCCCCGTTTTCACGCCAACGCCGATCGTGCTTCGTCCGTCATGTTCCATGAAATACCAGGGCAATAGTTCTGATTCGGACGGCACGTGCCACGAGACATCACCGTAGGTTCGTTCCCATTGGTCATTCAGGATCCTGCAATTGCCGCGGCCTTTTTGTTTCCAACGCAGCGTCACTGCGGTCAGACTTGACCGGGGAGATTCAATCTCCACAGCGATGCTTTCGCCCTGGACCAGCAACTCGACGATCAGATCCTTGTATGTCCAGGACGCTCCCCTGCCCGTCAACGTGACGAACTGGTCGCCCAGGATGGCTGTTACTTCATCAGGAAGATTCATGATGGGTCCTTTGTGCCTGTTCGCGAAAAGAACATCGCGTAGCAGGAGTGAGGCAAGTGAGACATCTGCGGCTCGAATGAAATTATGGCGGTTCATTGGTTTATTCAGCAGGAGGCATGATGATCACCCCCTGATGCCCGAGGGGGATTTCTTGTAAGTTGATGTGGAGCGTTGGTCTGAAAACAACAACTAAATCGCAACGATTGCAAATATTTCCGCGCGGGCTCCCGGGAGTCTTTCATGAACACTTCCCCCGAGGAAAGAAATGTGACGCAGAGGTGTGCTCCCGGCAGGCAGGGGCTCGCGCTGAACACCCCTCCATCGCCCTTGCTTTCGTAGTGAATCAGGGCTATTTTGCGCCAGCTTCGAGTTTGCAGCCCCCAACATCTTCAGGCACTATTGCTCTGATTGTGCATGCCAGCCGCAATCAATATCGGCATCATCGGATGTGGTGAAATGGGGCAAATCCACGCCCGCTGCATCAAGGAGATCGGCACAGCCACCATCCGCGGGCTGTGCGACACTCATGAGGCAAAGGCCAGCAAGCTTCTCGCATACTCACCCGACGCATACGTCTGCTCCAACCCCGAGCGCCTCCTGCGCGATGATTCCATCGATGCGGTCTATGTCTGCACACACAACGATAGCCACGCACAACTGGGCATTGCGGCAGCCAGAGCCGGCAAGCACATCATGATGGAGAAGCCGGTCGCGATGTCCCTCCGGGAATGCGAGGACCTTCAGAACGCTGTCGAGCGTTCAGGCATCCACTTCATGACCGCGTTCAAGCTTCGTTTCTACCCCTCAGTGCAGAAGGTGCGTGAGTTCATGCCTTCACCCCTCCTGTGCATAGCACAAATGACCGACGAGCGCTGGCCCGATTCGTTCTGGGCGAACGATCCCGTTCGAGGCGGAGGCAACGTAATTTCCCAGGGATGCCATGCTGCAGATCTCATGTGCTATCTTGTGGGAAGCGAGCCGGTCAAGGTCTATGCCGCCGGAGGAAATTACCACCATCCCGGGCTTGACATCACTGACGCGCTCACAGCGACGATCACATTCGGAAGCGGTGTGACAGGCAGCCTCACCGTAGGGGACATCGGACTGACCCCGTACGTCTCCAAGCTCTCTTTTCAAGTGATGGACGGTACTCGCAGCGCTCATCTGTATGACAGACTCAAGCAGGTATCCATGTGGGACGGAAAACACGAAGAGCACTACACCGATTCTGAAGAACTTGGTTTCCTGCTCGAGAACAGGGAGTTCCTTGAGGCTGTCGGCCGAAAGGCACAGCCATCCGCCACCTTGCGCCACGGCATACGAGCGACGGTGCTTTTGCTGAGGGCGATCGAGTCTATGAAAACAGGACAGCCTCAGCCCGTCCAATTCTGATCCGGAGAAGCACACAGAACCTCATGAGCGCACTCAATCCGATCTCCCCGATCTCCGATCAACGTCGCCGGCTCCTTCAACTTGCGCGCGAAGCCGGAGACCGGCATTTTGAACCGAAGACCGGGCTCTGCCTCATCGTGCGAGACACGTGCTGGTATGCAACGAGTCTGCTCTTTGATGACTCCCCGGAAGGAAAGAACCGCGGGAACGAGCTTCTTCAATCGCTCACGGGCAGCGACGGTACGCATACAGCCTCCTCCATGCTTGCCCTCCTTCACGGCGTATCTGATCGCCTTGACGAGAGAACAAAAAACGCCCTTCGCTCCGCAATCCGCTCCGAACTTGTAAACGCTGCGGGAACAGAATGGAAAGACGGGAACGTCAACCATCCGCTGGGAGCCTACTGCACGCTCATTCTTGGGGGCGAACTGCATTCCGAATCGTGGGCCGTCGAATTAGGTTTGCGCCGCCTCCGGCGATTCCAGCAGCGGATCGGCGATCATCGGTCGAGACGGCTGCGACAGGCGGAAATGTCAGAGTACAACAGCCTGACCTATACCGCATTGGATCTTACGTTTCTCGCTTTGATCGCTGAGTATGGACAGAATCCTGAAGCCAGGTCACTCGCTCGCTTCCTCGAAGACGCACTCTGGCTGAACGTCGCCATGCATTATCACGCTCCGAGCGGCCAGTTCGCCGGACCGCATTCACGGTCGTACTTTGAAGATTCATTCGGCGGGTATTCTGTTCTTCATTGCGCACTCCTCGCCGCTTCGGGCAGGCAGATCTTCCTTGACCCCTCACTGTCGGTTCGATTCGACCATCCTTCGGATCTGCTCCAGAATGCGCTCACTGCCGTCACGCCGTACCATTTCTCCGGGCGTGCCGCGGCGATCGCATGGGAGAAGCCGTTCCCCTACTCATTCCGGATGACAACCTACGGAGAGAGTTATCACGAGAACAGCCGGAGAGTCGTATCCCCCGATGGTGCCGACACGGCACGCGGTTCTGATCGTCCTTTCGCGTTCGACGAAGAAGTTTATCCGGGCGGCTGGACCGATCTGACGACATTCATGACCCCCGAATTTGCACTCGGCTCGGCTGCCAAACCATATGTCAATGCGGGACATTCTGACTCTGTCATGCTTCGTATCCGGCGCTCCGATGAAATCAAGTCACTTTCTGACTTCCGCTCGGCTTTCACACGTGGAGTTTACAACGGAGCTCTGCCGGGCGTCCCGAATTTTTGTCACACGAGTTCATCGGACGTGGACGCCAGTTATCTTTCGGAAGAAGGGCGGTGCGCAACATATCAGCATGAGAACAGGCTGATCGTCTCATACTCCCCAAAACGAACCGGGCACAAAGGGATCAAGAGCTTCAGAACGGACTTCATTTTCTCATACGCTGCTCCATTCGACCTCATCACCGTCGATGGAAGGCCGGTCACCGGATTCCCGGTCAAGTTGCGCACCGGTTCGCGTATCTGCATCCGCGACGGCAGGACGTTCATCCTTCTCATCCCGCTGGAGCCCGTTCCGGCAGGCGGGAGTTCGCCATTGCAACTTTCAGTCGAGAAAGACTTCTTTCTCATTTCAACGTACAATTATGACGGCCCTGTGAAGGATTTTGCACGAGACGAAGTCAACAACTGGAGTTCCGGATTCTTTCTGGAGGTATGGACTGAGGATCAGTTCGGCGATTGGGGAGAGTTTCTGAAGCACGCACGCTCCGTCAACGTAGAGGCGACGGTCGAGTCGAAGATTCGGCGAATCGTCGCCCGAGGCAAAGAAACCGTAATGCAGATTCTGTACGATCCATTCCGCGAACATATCCTTTCACGCCAATGGTGTGGGATGGAGGACGAAATCACTCACATGGAAGTCTCCGCGGCCGGAGTGTCAGAGGGTCCTTTCTGCCCCCGGACGCTGTTCGGAAGCGAAGCGCTGAACCGATGAGCCGCGATAGAACAAGCATCAGACAATCACTCGGCGGGTACGCGTTCATCGCTCCTTGGCTTGCCGGCTTCCTCATCTTCACCGCCGGCCCGATGATCGGTTCGCTCGTCATCAGCCTGCACTCCTGGTCGATGCTCTCGCCGCCGACATGGGTTGGTTTTGAAAACTATCAGTCCATCATCACCGAAGATCCGTTGTTCCTCACAAGCCTGTGGAATACCGGATTCTATGTGATCTTTTCAGTCCCTTTGTGCATCGCGGCCGGGCTCGCGCTGGCAATGCTCCTGCATAACCGGCTCCCGGGAATGGGATTCTTCCGTACGATGTTGTTTCTCCCGTCGATCATGAACATCGTCGCAGCTTCGGTGCTCTGGCTATGGATTTTCAATCCCGAATTCGGTCTCCTCAATACGTTTCTCCGCTGGCTTGGAGTACAAGGCCCCTTGTGGCTGCAGAGCGAAGCGTGGGCAAAGCCCTCACTGGTGATTATGTCGCTCTGGGGTGTCGGCGGAACGACGATCATCTTCCTGGCCGCGCTGCAAGGCATTCCCCAGGAACTCTACGAAGCTGCAGCGCTCGACGGTGCGGGTCCGGCCCGGCGATTCTTCCACATCACTATTCCGATGATTTCGCCGGCGATCTTTTTCAGCTCCATCATGGGAGTCATCGGAAGCTTCCAGGTCTTTGCCCAGGCATTTGTCATGACCGGCGCTGCGCAGGCGGGAAGCGAAGGCGGGCCCAACAATGCAACGCTCTTTCTTGTTCTTTATCTCTACAAGAAGGCGTTTCTGGAATTCCGGATGGGATACGCCTCTGCACTTGCGTGGATTCTTTTCTTCATCATACTCGTGTTCACCGTGCTCCAAACACGGTTGAGTAAGAACCGGGTCCATTACGAGGCGGGTGCGTGAACGGCTCCCGATCATCTGACAGAAGCCCTGCGGCGGGGGGCACACTCGTTCGTTCGGGTGCGGTCTATGTCATCCTGGCGGTCGTCAGCGCCGGATTTCTGCTGCCTCTGGCATGGATGCTTTCCGTTTCCCTGCAAGACGTCCGGGGAGTGTTCGCTCAGCCGTTTGTGTGGATACCGGCTCAGCCGCGGTGGGAGAATTATTCCGACGTCGCCGCGCTCATCCCTTTGGGACGGTACCTCCTGAACACCGTCATCGTCACAGGACTCGTCCTCGTCGGAACGCTTCTTTCGTGCAGTCTCGTCGCCTACGGATTCTCGCGAATTCGTTTCAGGGGACGCACGGTTCTCTTTGCGCTCTGCCTGTCCACCATGATGCTGCCGGGACAGGTCACCATGATCCCGCTCTACATCTTGTTTTCCCGCCTGGGGTGGGTGGACACGCTCTGGCCCCTGATCGTCCCCTCCTTCTTCGGGTCACCGTTCTACATTTTTCTGCTGCGTCAGTTTTTCCTCACCATTCCGCGGGAGTACGATGAAGCGGCACGGCTGGACGGCGCAGGACGATTCAGAATCTATTGGAGTATCATACTGCCGCTCGCTCGTCCCGCGCTGATCACTGTTGCGCTGTTCACGTTCATCGGCACATGGAACGACTTCTTCACTCCGTTGATCTATATCAATTCCCCTGAACATGCCACACTGACGCTGGGGCTGAATATGCTGAAGTCGCAAATCGTCGGGACCGGAATGACCCAGTGGCACCTGTTGATGGCGGCGGCATGCATGGTCATGGTTCCGAACATCCTGTTGTTCACACTCGGTCAGAAATATCTTGTCAAAGGCATTGCCATGGGAGGTCTGCGGTGAGTTCGAACAGGTCGATGGCCTTTCTTCTTTTCGCCGCCCTCATCGTTTCCTCGTGCGGAACGAAAGAGCAATCCAGGACCGGCATGGCACGCATTACCTACAACTGCGCTGCGAATGCCGTCGAGATCAAACATCTTCAGGAAGAGCTCCCCTCCTTCGCCGACTCCACAGGCGTTGAGCTCATGCTGCAGCCATTCACCGGCCAGGAAAAACTGTATGCGATGATCGCAGCCGGGCAGCCGCCGGACATCTTCTACACGAACAATGTCCTCCGGGACAGGCTGGCGGCGGAAGGCCGATTGCTCGACATGCGCTCTCTCAGCGCCGGTGATCCATTTGCAGACCGTCTCTGGCCCGATGTGTACCGTCAGGGCTTCTCTGCCGACAGCGGACTGTACAGCATCGGCAACTGGAACTTCACGGCGGGAGTGTACTACAACAAAGATCTGTTCGACAAGGCGGGCCTTCAGTATCCTGACACCTCGTGGACATGGAACGACCTCCTCGCCGCAGCGCGGCGCATTGCGGCCGAAAAGAATGCCGGCGGCGAGCCGGAGCACTATGGCGTGTTCATACCAAGTCACTTCGTCGAGATATTCGAGCTGATGAACGGCGCGTCGACCCGGGAACGGTCTCTGTTTCTGAATCTCTCCGAAGCTTCTCTCGAAGTCTACCGGCACTATCTTGCGCTCATGAACGATCGGCTGATGCCAGACCTCCGCCGGATGCAGGCGATGGGCATGCAGGCGTCGCAGCTTCTGCAGACCGGAAAGGTGGCGATGCTCGTCGAGGCTGTGCCGCACCAGGTGTTGTTCGAAACGCTCACGATTCGCTGGGGCGTTGCTCCGATCCCGCGTTTTGGAATCCGCCCGGTCCGGTGTTTTCGCTCAGAGAGCGGCGGATTGTCGATCAGTTCTCAGACCGAAAATCCCCAGGCCGCGTGGAAAGCACTGAAATGGATTATTGGCGGCGCATCAATCTATCAACCGAACCCCGTCCTGAGGGATGTGGATTTCGTCTCCGGCTGGGAAGCCCGGTATCCCCGGCTCGTCGGCAGCGGATTTCGTGAAGTATGGCAGCGCAGTCTGAAATACCCGGCGGGCGATCCACGGTTCTTCGTGCGCTTCTCGAGCTGGACATCCGCTTCCATCCTCGAGCGCCTGCAGCCCTTACTCGATAAACTCTGGGCACGGGAAACGACGGTTGAGGCGCTGGCAGCTTCACAATCAGAAATCAATCGAGCTGCACGTACTGAGCTTGACCGTCTTCTCCAGCACGGCGGCCTGGGCAAAGAATTCATCACGGCAATCAACCAACAACTCTTACAGGCTGCGCGTGAGCCTCAGCGCTAAACAGACAGGCCCTGCGGACCTTTCGGTTCTGGACGGCGCGGATCAGATTGCGGAGATCCGCGGACTCAAGCTGATTTCTGCGCGCTTTCGCCCGGGCGGAAGGGCGCTCGTGGGTGAGACTGTCCCGCTCTTTCTCTTTTGGATGCAGTACGCCAATCATCAGGACCCCGAACGAAATACCGGCGCAGGAGGACACGTCGAGATCGTTTCACAGAAACCTGACCAGGTTGTGCTCAAGTGTTCGGGGACAACCGCTTCAGGCGCATGTTCAAGCTCGATGGTCATAACGATCCGGAGTCTTCAAAATCCCATCCGCTATGTCTACTCCGTCCAGGCGACACTCGATGTCGTTTCTAGCCAGGGCTGGCGGGTGACTCCGAATCCGACTCAGGGTGAAGTCGAGTTCGTCAACTTCTGGCCGGATGGGACATTTTCGCCGAACCCAAACGATCCGAAACGGTACCAGGCTTGCTGCCTCGTCACACCGGCAGGCGTCGAGAGAATCCCTCATCATCATCTCGAGACTTCGGACAAACACAACATCGTGATGAATCGGGGGGACAGGTTTTTGTGGCTGCAGGAAGATGAAAATCCGTGTCTCACGATACTCTCAGAGAACAAAATCACCGCTGGCCTCTGTGCGTATATGTGGGACGCGCACTTTGCGTACAGAATCTGCACAGAAGGAAAGGACGTTGTGCTCCCCGCCGGATCGCATTTTGAAGCCGGCTACGAGCTGACATCGCTGGACTGGAAAGAGGCAAAACCGATCGTCGACCGGGCAATCGATCGACCCGCGCCGGAGCTCGCCTCAATCCCATTGTACGTCTCCGGCGTGAATCGTTTCACACGCACGCTCCAGACCATCGAGCCGGATTGTCGTTACATCTGGCCTTGGGAAGCCGAGGGGGATTCGGCATCAACTCTGGTACTTGAAAACAAGTTTGGATTTGATGACTCTTCGTGCCTGAGGATCGATTCCCGCGGCGCCGGAAGATCGTGCTGGAAGGTAACCACGCTTGGACCCGCCTTTGGCGGCGACCCTTTCGTTGGCGGGACAAAATACCAATTATCAGCTCTCGTGAAGACTTCAAACCTCCGAGGAAAGGCGATGATTGCCGTGCGGCTCCACAGGGAGAATCATGGGAGCGTGTTCGATATTCAAAACTATGAAACGTTCACATCAGCCCAGGTACTTCAGGGGGATACGGATTGGAGCATGGTGAAGGTCATCACCCCTCCCCTGTCCCCTGCCCCCGACCGACTTCATCTTCTCTTGATCCAGGAAGGAAGCGGAACGACATGGTTTGATAATGTACTCTTCGAGGTACTCTCGTGAAGAAGACACGTTCGGAACATCAACACGACGAAACCCGGCCTATCATGGTCTGGTCGATCACCGACGCAGTCATTGAAGACCGCAAGCTGCTCGAGAGACAATTCCGTGATCTCGCAGATGCAGGTTTTGGCGGTGTGGCTGCATTCGTCCGCTGCAGCCGCTACTCATGGGATGACCCGATGGCTGTCGACGCATGGCGTCATATCAATCACTTGTGCCGCAGCCACGGCATGAGATGCTGGCTGGGTCCGGATCCACGCTTCGTTTCGCACAAGATTGTGCGTGACTCTTCCGCATTGGAACTTGTGCTCTTTGGGAATGCCGCCAAAGCTGATGTGGTGCCCAACACGGCAGATGTACGGGGCGGCCGGTACACCATTCGCTGCACGCTGGCGCCCCGGCACGTCCACATGCTGACCGACGTCGCCGTTGAATTTGTTCCGATTGGACTCGCGGGAGTCCATGCATTCAGACGCGGGAAGGCGCTCCTAGGCAAGAAAGACGTCGTCGATATTTCACCGGGAGCACGGCTCTTCTACAATGCCCGCGACAAATACGTCGAGGCCTTCGGTCGTGTACCAGAAGGCATTGATGACGAATGGTCGACTATAGCCTTCTTTCACGTCCAAACTAACCATTTTGATTTCTCCAACCGTCAGCACCTTCGATGGTACGGAACGCTGCTTGACCAGCTCAAGGCAGAAGGATGCTCCCCAGATGGGATCATGTGGGACGAGCCGGGCTACACCTGCCAGTATGGTTCACTCCCCTACTCTTCTTCGATCCGAAGAGCATATCAGGCAGCCAGGAAATCACCGGTCGGGCGTGAACTCTGGAAGCTAGCGTTCGAGGCAGAAGATTCCTCTCATGTGCCGGTCCGCCTTGCATACTACCGCTCGGTTCAGAACTCCGTCGTTCGTGCGGAATTGGATCTGCGCAAGAACGTCCGGCGCCTTTGGGGTCCCGCAACCATCCTGGGCATTCACGATACCTGGCACTTCGAGTCAGCCGATATGTGCGACATGAACCACGGATCGCTGAATCTCTGGGAGACGGCCCGGGCCAAAAGCGGCGGGTTCGTTGATCTCGGTGCGGTGAACAAACTGAGAGCCGATGATTCTCCATGGTACTCCAACCTCGCAGCGATGTCGGTCTTTGCTGCTTCGCTTGGAAAATCGAACGAACGCCCCCTGGCCTACAACAACCTCTGGACCGTCGGCGACGACGACGGACAGGGATGGCAGAAGGAGGTCATGGAACACTGCGTCAAGGTCATGGCTCTCTTCGGCACACACTGGCTGGCTCATGCGTACGGACCCGTCGGCACAATCGGGCAGGAGCGCACATTTCTCGGGACGCCCGAGCTTCCGGGCTATCCGGAACATTCGACGTGGCCTGCGTTCCCAACGTGGAATCGTTTCCTGTCGGACGAACTGAACAAGGTCGGCAGCAGACTTCCATCGGCGAATCTCCTCGTTCTCTATCCGGTGGAGTCACTGTATGCGCTTGCAGACCCTCGTGCCGACAAAGCTGCAGCCGAGATCTTCGCGCTTATCCTCTCCCTTCTCGACAATCATTTTCACGTCGATGTCACGGCAACCACTGCGGCGCGAAACGGTCATTGGGCCGGGAAACAGTTTTGTGTCGGATCGGGCAAGTACGATTTCATCCTCTGTCCCTACTCAATGGTCATAGATCGCCAATTGCTCGGCAGGCTGAAAGGTGCCAAAGGGAAAGTGGCATTTCTCTATGGTACCCCCAATACTTTTGAAGACGGCACATCGATACCAGCTTCCCGGAGGCCAGGTTCCTCTGAACCGGCTGACGTGTTGGCCCGACTCAAGTCAATGACCGTACTTCGGCCGGTCAATGCCCCGGAGAAATGCTGGGTTACGATGACTCAAACAAAGCAGGGCACGATCGTTTCGCTCGTTCCTTCCAGAGCAGGGTATCGCTACGGAGGAGAATTGAGGATCGGGGACACGTCTGTCATACTCCCCGAGACTGATCGGCTGAAACGAATCTTCTTCCCCCTGACGGGCGAACCGGTGTCTTTGTAGCAGCGTGCGCAGGTACAAGGTGTATCAAGAATTCTCACGCAAAGGCGCCCCCGACATGAACGTCGGGGCAAGCAAGACAGCAAAGAGAAGCTTCTTGAATTAAATCATTAGTCTTTGCGAACTTTGCGGCTTTGCGTGAAATTATTTTCTTATCAAAGTGTTTTCACCACCCCCTTATATCGCCCCTTTTGACCCCGTGACGCTGCTCGGCACTTCGTCTCTGAAGTTAGTGAGCGACGCTGGGATGCAGTATGTCGCTCCGGCCTTTGCCGCTGAGCGGGCGGATACGATTGTTCTCATTACGTTCGACGCGACGAGCTATCCGCTGGAAGAACATTGTCGCTACGCAGTGCACAGCGATGCAGACCGCCCATATACGTTCCCGAATTTCACGTTCCAGCAGCAACCTCCCGGCCTGCGCGTCGGTCCCTGGCCCGGATGGCGCGGCATCCCGCCCATGCCTTTGACGACGCTCAAGTCCGGCGAGAGAGTGCATGAGCTGCAATTTCAATTCTGGGGGGACGAGCTCGCCCGGCATGTACTCCGCGCTGTAGTGAAGATCAGCTCCTTTCGATCGGAACAAATCGTTGTAAGCATGACGGACCCCAGGCTTGTTCCGCTCGAAGCGCAGTTCTACGCAGTTCGTCCTCTCAAGCCCGCGCCGTTCGTTTTCGAGGTTCCGGCAGAGAAGCTACACCGCCACCCGCGGCTGTTGATCAACCAGTCCGACATCTCAGCCCTGAAGCAAAATCAGACCGTTGCGCGCAGAGAGTCCCTCCGAAGGATCCATGAATTCATTCCAATGTGGGATCGGTCTCTCGTTGTCACACCGGAATCAAAGATCCCGGATGGTCCCGAATCTCTCACGCCGGAAGACAGAGTCCTCATCGGTGCGTTCCTCGCTCTCATCGAACCCTCTTCAGCAAACATCGAGCGCGCGATCAAGAGCCTTCTGGACTATTGTGCTCTGACGGAGCAACCCGGCTTTGCTCCGCTCACCATCGACACGCAGTCAGGGGAAACGCTCTTCCTCCTGAGCGTGGGCTATGACTGGCTCTTCCACCATCTGAGCGCAGACGACGAACAGCGCATCCGGAAGCGCCTTTGGGAAATTGCCGACATCTGCTGGAACCATCTCGGTTATGAGCGCGAAGATTATTCTCAGGCCCACTACCTCGGCTGCGGAATGGGCTTGCTCGCCTTCTCCCTTCTATTCCAGGACACACATCCGCGTGCACGCGAATGGTCAAACCATCTCGCCGGTGTTGCCAGGCTTGTGCTTTCCATGCTTCCCGCAGATGGTTTCTTCCCCCATGGCATCAATCTCTGGATTTATGAATTTGGTTTCCTGCTGCGGTGGTTGGAGCTTCTGCGGAGTGGTGGCGGACCCGAGATCTGGCCTCACAGCGCTGTCATGATCAATGCTTCTGCGTTTCGCGCAGCTGCGACCTCACCGGACGGATTACATGGCGTGACTTTTGGCGACCCGCAATACCGCGTGGGGGGCGACAGTTGGTGTCACTACCTGATCGCTGCAAGAACCGGATCAGGAGAGGCTCGTTGGCTCGGTGATGTCTTGCTCGAGCTCCCCGTCAAGGGCGTCGATTTCCGAAATGCTCCTGCGAGGCGAAGAGTGTATGAATGCCTCTGGTTTCCCGATCACGTCGAGCCTGTTCATACGCGAGAGGGCACAAAAGCCTTTCCCGATGGAGCACAGATTTTCGTCCGGACGTCCGATTCCCTCTTTACATTTCGTTCCGGGCCGCCGCTTGGCAAACACCGCTATGAGGCCGGAATCACAGGTGGATACGGGCACAGCGATCCGTGCAACGGTTCGTTCCTCTTGCATCAGAACAACTCGATGCTGATTGGCGGTCCGGGGCCCGTGTACCGGCGCGACACGTCACTCCACAACATCATCACGATCAATGGAACGGGACAAATCGGCGATTCGGCAGTATGGATGCCGGACTTTGTCCCACCATCACTCCACGCACCGTTGGCTGACATCAGAACATCAGGAAGCACTGTTGCTGCGACCGTAGAACTTGCGCATTCGTACCTTCCGCATCTCGGCGTCCAATCGCTTCGTCGCAGCATTTGTGTTCAGCCGGGCCGGTACATATTCGGAGCCGATGTCGTTACGCTCGCCAACGCAGCGAGCATCGAATGGAATTTGCATTCGTGTGAAGAGTTCAGTCAATTCGGTGGAGGACAGGTTGTCAATTTCAAAATCGGTACGGGAAGCAACGGCCCGAATGCTGTCGTTTCCTTCTCATCAGAAAAGGTGACGTGGAAAACCGGTTTGACCGGGTTCGTCCCCGCATACCCGAACAGCGGCGAGCGGGACCGGGTTCTGTGCATCTCGTGTGAAAACAAGAACGCTTTCATTCTTTGGTGCATATGCATGAACGGCAACCCGCCGGAGCTGCAATTTCAGACGGGCAATCGTGCGACGTGGAAGTTTCCGGATGGAACGGCGGCCGAGTTCGACGGAACGTGGATCTCGCTGAGGGGAACTCCATGAAACGAAGATTGAGTTCCCTCGTGGACAAAGGTTGTTGGATATCGCACGACCGCATCTACGCGTTCGTCTCTGCAGAACATGGAATCACCGAAGTAGGATATCATGGGCTTCAGCCCGTGAGCAAGAACTCGCGGATTCTCGTTCACGAGTCTGGCGTGCTGAGCTTCTCAGTTCGAGTTGACAACAAAGAGCACATGCTGCAAACGAACGACGTCGATTGGCAACCGACGCGCATCGAGTCGGACACGCTCTTGCCGGGCGGGGTCTGCTCGCTTGCCATTGCCGCCTCAGGCCGGGGGCTGGTGGTTCGATGTACGTCATCGTCTGCGTTGACACAGACACTGTGTGTGCGGATGGCGAAGGAAAGCCCGTTCACCGCCGTCCACGGGGAAAGGACCTGGAGTCCATTCCGGGCTGAAGGCGGGAACGTGGTAACGCGTTTTCGGGACCAGATCATGCTTCAGAAATGGATTCGCCGGACCGGGCCGTACGCGGGTGATTTTCTTATCCCGGAGCCTGTTCGAAAAAAGATCTTCAGCACACCGAAGCGATCCGGTCTTGCCGTGCGCGACGATCTTCGTCCCGAATTTCAGGATACTGACCTCGCGCTCTACGATGCGGAATGCGTCATTACATTTGGAGGCACAGGATGGTCGATCTCCGAAACGGCGAACACATGGATCTTTGAGCAGACTCTTCGGCCGGGTGAAGCAACGGAATTCACCATCCGGTGTTCGGACCAGGCTGAAGCCGCAATTGAAAAGAGTGAGGCGCAGCGTGAGCGACCGATGCTGCCCGGACTGGCACTCCCGGGATTTCCACACCTTGAAGAATTCGCCGCAACGGTCCCCGGACTCGTTGAGTCATGCATTGTACGTGACTATGGAATACCCCGGGCATGCCCGGGGCGCTATTACTGGATCTGGGCATGGGATTCACTCGTGACCATGATGGAGGCATTGCGATGGGGAGATCGCCCGAACGTCTTGAAGACCGTGCGTTTCATCGAGCACCACAGAGACGAGGAGGGACGAATCCCGGCCCGATGGACCCGATCTTTGCTCCCGCTCGATACTCCGTCACCGGGCGGCATTGAGTTTCTCCAGGCTGCCCTTGTCTACGAAGCATTTCTCGAGACCAACGACGACAATGTGCTGCGACAGTCCCTTCCGTCGTTCATTGCGCGGTTCGAAGCCTCCGAACAGCAATTGTTGCGTGAAGGTCTGGTCAAGGGGGAAGGTTTCTACCCCGACCTGTTGTCTGCTTTCGGAAGAAGCGAACAGAGCGCCGTGTGCATGGAGGTCGGAAGCTGGTATGCATTCTGCCGGATTCTGGAAAACATAGCACGGCAGATCGGTGATGACAAACTCGAAGAACGCACAAGCGCGGCAGCCGCAAGAATTGCACAGAACTTCAGCGCCTGGTTTTGGGATACGGAAGCGGGGTTTTTCATCGACTCGGTCAATGCAGATGCCGACACCC
Source organism: Ignavibacteriales bacterium (assembly GCA_026390595.1). Lineage (NCBI taxonomy): Bacteria > Pseudomonadati > Ignavibacteriota > Ignavibacteria > Ignavibacteriales > Ignavibacteriales bacterium. The sequence goes on along the minus strand of JAPLFQ010000025.1, from coordinate 269,676 downwards.
GGAGTCGCTTCCACCCTCTTTTTGCACTGCTGTTCCTGCAATCGCCATTAGGTCTGCCGCTTATGAGACCGCATGTACGGGAAGCCGCTGCATTCATTGGCCGCGAATTGGTGACCGATGCCGGGACGAGAGTTATACCGTTGAGCGAAACAGGCCCGTCAGGAGAAGACGTTCTCGATTCGTGGTATCCGCACTGGGACTTCTACGCTCTCACATTGCTTCGAAGAGCCGGCGACGCCGGCTCCATTATGCGGTGGCTCCGACGCGCCGAAGAGGCTTTGTCCGGGTTGGGCTATTGTCCTGAGTTTCTCGCTCTGAAGGGATTCAGGGAAAACGACCCGCGCAGCTGGGAACATCACGGCAGCGCTTCGAATCTCAACTGCGTCACCGCATGGCACCGGGCACTGCGCGAATCCGTCGTTGGCTTTGAATTCGATCCCGGCGGAATAACGCACGTTCCCCTCTCGCTCCCGCTTGCCGCAGCGCGGATGGAAGGTATCGAATGGCGGGGAGGTACCTGGACGTTCGAGACCGTGTACGGCGGACCTCATTTTGAAAGTCTCAGCGTCGACGGGACGATCATTGACGGGTGCACAAAGATCCCTTCGGAGTTCCATTCACCGAAGAGCCATGTCGTCACAGCCCGCTATGGCAACGCCGCCATGCTTCCATGCTTCACAGAAGTCACAAACGCGAAGGTGCTCAGCACCAGGCGCCTGTCTGATGCAGTTGAAGTCCGGGTTGAGCCGATGGGTTTCGTTGACGCTGCATTCTTCTCTGCCGAAGCACCGCGCATTCTCGTCGACGGCCGCCGCGCTCCCATACGCTGGGACCGGGACACAGGGTATGGATCGGTCGCCTTTTTGGCACAACCGGCCTGCACCCTCAGGATGGAACAAGAACGGACCTGAGAAGAGAAGGACCCATCTCAAGAACAGCCAACCTGTCATTGCGAGGCGCGCTTTGCCGAAGCAATCTATACATAGGCCGCGCGGTTTGTGTTAGATTGCTTCGCTTCGTCCCTCCTGCCTCCACTTTGTTCCGGCGGGCAGGTCGGGACTTCGCTCGCAATGACACAATAGGATTTTTGAAATGCGCTCTAATAACCTGACCTCCGATGACAAACCAAAGAATTGAAGAATTGCTGACGCTCTATCGCCGGACGCTCCTGGAAGATGTCGTACCATTCTGGCTGAACAATGCCATCGATCGCACGCATGGCGGCATTCTCAACTGTCTTGATCGCGACGGCTCGGTCTACAACACCGACAAGGCGATGTGGATTCAGTGCCGGGCAGTCTGGACATTCTCGAAGCTGTACAATGAAGTCGAGCAGCGGCCGGAGTGGCTCGACGCTGCGCGCAGTGGATACGAGTTCATCACCAGGCATGGCTTCGATAGCGACGGGCGGATGTTTTTCGTGGTGACCCGTGACGGCCGGCCCCTGCGCAAGAGCCGCTATCTCTTTACGGAGACGTTTGGAACGATTGCGTGTGCAGAGTATTCAAAGGCAAGCGGCGATCAGCAGGCACTTCTCAAAGCGAGAGAAACGTATCGACTGGTCATCGACCTGTACAGAAATCCCGGCCGCCTGACGCCGAAGGTGATTCCCGAAACCAGGGTGACGAAGGCTCACGCGATGCCCATGATTCTTCTGGCAACCACGCAGGAACTGCGGAAGGTCGATGATGATCCACTGTACACAGCGGTCGCAGATCAAGCGCTGTACGAAGTACTCCATCACTTCATGAAACCGGACCGGAAGGCATTGTTCGAGATCGTGGGGCCAAACGGAGAGATGTTGGACTCTCCCGAGGGGCGGTGCGTCAACCCGGGGCATGCAATTGAGACCAGCTGGTTCATGATGCATGAAGCGCTTCACAGGAGTGATCAGTCGCTGCTCCGCAGTGCTCTGGATGTGCTGCGGTGGTCACTCGAGCTGGGATGGGACAAAGAATTCGGCGGCATTTTCTCCTTCATCGATGTAGAGGGAAAACCGACAGAGCAGCTCGAATGGGACATGAAGCTCTGGTGGCCGCATACTGAGGCGTTGTATGCTCTTCTCACCGCCCATCACCTGACCGGTGATTCTCTGTACGAGCAATGGTATGAGCGGGTGCATGCGTGGTCATTCGCGCATTTCCCGGATCCGCAACACGGAGAATGGTTCGGCTACCTGCATCGCGATGGTTCTGTTTCGTCACAGCTGAAGGGATCGATGTGGAAAGGGCCATTCCACCTGCCCAGGGCGCTGCTGTACGGCTGGAAGGTTCTGGAGAAGATGAGAGACGCGAGGAAATCGTAAGGACAATCCTACGTTGGATCAGACGGGCCCCGAACGTGACAAAAGGAGAAAGAGCAACTGGTGACACATTGGCACCGGTTCAAGTCTCTGAAACACTCAACCACCCGACCTTATGCCTTCACGGAGCTAAGATAATGCCCGTGGATTCTCCTCATCTTCTGACCATTTGTTCGCATTATCCGCGATGTATTTCTGGATCCGGGCATATTCAGAGCCGTCTCGAATTATGTGCTCGTAGTAATTACGCTGCCATCGGAATTCCGGAAATCCTTCACGACGACACAACCGCGTAACCGCGGCTTTGTAGGATCGGACAATAGATGACAATGATCCCGGGACAATTCTTTGATATTGATTCAAGTGCGTGTTTTGATCTTCTCGGGGCTCGATATTCTCTTGTCGGGGTTCAATATTCTCTCGTCGGGGCTCAATATATTGAGCCCCGACAGGAACATACTCTTTCAGAATCAGAATTCCGTGCATGTGATCCGGCATGATTACGAACTCATCTAGTACAACGTTAGGAAAATGCCTGGGAATTTCCTACCAACAAGTCTCTGCAATTTCCCCGATGCCCGACAACAGCATCAACCCATTTTCGATCTCTCCAAACGCATGCGCTCTCGCATGAACGCAAAGTGTGACGTAGTATTCCCCCGCCTCCGAGTAATCATGCCCCCGCAATCTTATCGATCTCCGATGATGTTTTATGGGATCATATCTCATGAGCGTGCCTTTGAGAAGAGATTTATGCTTCGGAAATGACACAAATCTTCCGGACGTTCACAAGGCATTTGCATTGACAAAACAGGAAGGGATTACATCAGAGGATTCCAGGAAGCGACTTCGCATGCGTGGATGATGTGCTGGTCCACGCACAAGACTTGTGGCCAGATCATTGAAACTCATTGGGCTTCGAAGAGACCGTGCGGAGGAGATAAGCAGAAAGACCATTGGTGTGTCAGGACGTCCGCCACAAGACATGGCGGACAAGTAAGTCCTGACACCGGGTGAATCTGTCGATAAGATGGTCTTGACAGGAAGCCGCCCCGTTCGATCAAGGACAACCTCAAATTCTTCGCAGACGGGTGCGAGGGCAGCTTCACCGGCTCGTGAACGATTCAGGTCCCGCTTGTCGGGCATTCAAACGTGACAACGACGAAAGTCTACAGCCATCTTACGGCAAACGAGTTGCAGGGGGCGGTGGATAAGATCTCGGTGCTGCTGAATTGAATAATCGCTTCAGGGATGCAAATATCGCCAGCGTTTGTGCATCAACCTGAAGGATCTGGTCTTTGGGGTAATATCAGACCCTGAGAAGTTTGCGGCTCTTTCTTTTAGAATGCGGCCTCGTCGACGGATTCACAATACTTCAAATCCGATACGTTTCAAGTAGCTATACGTGGGGTCATAATAGGCAGGTTTGCGAGTTGGGTCATCGGGATCCCCTTTGGGCACGACGATGACCATACCTTGCCGTGCTCTGGTGAGGAGCACCCTATAGGCATTCTTCTGATAGATCTGTCTCTCCCGCTTCTTTATTTGATTCCACTTGTCACCGACAAATGAGCGGTGCTCCCACGAGGTCTTTCCAAAACGAAAGTCTGCGTCCCACGTCACGCACGCCCAATCCAATTCCAGGCCCTGCACATCAAACTCTGTCGCGACATCCTCCAGATAGAATGAAGATCGCACATGCTGCTTACCTTCGAGAAACCATTGGATTGGGTTCATTGGGGACTTGACGTCGATAGCGTAAGGTTTGAGGCGCTCAGCGTGAGATGAAACCACGATACCGAAGCGTTCCGTCCCCCGCGCTCTCTCCCGAAGCCATTGTTTTGCCTTCAACAGATCTCTTGTAAGCACGATCGGATACTTGTCTCTGACTTGCGAGAGTGTTTGCGCGGCCTGAGATTCCTCAAGGTCTAGCAGTTGCTTCACAAGAAGTGAAACGTTCTCGGCACGAAATGACCGCATCGACACTCCAAGATGGAGATCGGCGTCGTACGTTATTCTGCTCTGTGGTTTAACTTTCGCCAAGACATCTTGCGTATTGTATTCAGAATCTGTGAGACGAGGGGAAATGTGAATCTCCCACTTGGGATAGGCTCTGATGAGGGACTCGATCCATTCCCCAATGCCTGCCTCACCGGTATTAATCTCCTGGCCGCCGCCGACCAGGCAAACAACTGTGGCCCAATCCTTGTGCCGATCAAGGCATGAAATTAGAAATTCTGGCTCTGATTTGTCGAAGCCGGGACGTTTTTTTCGCCTTTTCATGAAATCTGCCGTCTTGGCTAGATCCCATGCACGCTGAGCTTCATCAAAAAGAGTTACGTGTTCTCGAGGGGCAGATTCATCAACAAGCGAATCGTCCCTGAAATTGTGCACGTTTTGTATGAACGCCTTGACCTCGCTGAATGCCTCACCCTTCCTCTTTTTGCGTCCTTTCGCTTTTTCGAAAGCAACCTTGTCCCGGGCAAGCGCCTCACGGAGAATCGCTACAAGCGGTCCGTTGCCAGACAGGAACACGCTGTAGAGTTCGCTTGTTTTGTCGATATGCTGAGTCGCGACATTGAGTCCAACGAGAGTTTTTCCTGCTCCGGGGACCCCTGTCACAAAACAGATCGATTTCGTCGAGTTCCTCTTGGATTGTTGAATGATGCTTGAGATTGCGAGGGAAGTCGCGTCAAGATTTTTCGCGCTTGCGTCGCTTCGTGAGATCTCTGTCACTGAGTGGCCATTGTAGAGAGCCATTGCTGCTTCGATAATGTTTGGCGTGGGACGATAGCGACCAGCTTCCCATGATGATGCGACGATATCCGGTCCTTTCACACATGCGAGCACGTTTTTGATTGCCTCGTCCAAATCCCGGGCGCTACATTTGAGGGGGAAGAGACAATTGTCGTCATGCGGAGTGAATCGAGGGACTATTTCCGACTGACTGGATTCCGTTGCGATCAGAATCGGAGCGATGGCGAGAGGATGACTTGTTTCGTGGAAGTTCTTCAGATCCAGGGCATAATCAAACACCTGGTCGAACCCATTCGAAGTGAATTGCTTCTCCCCTACCTTGAATTCCAGAATGAAAATAGCCGGTCCGATGAGGAGCACCACATCAATCCGACGACCCATTCGTGGAATTGAGAACTCAAAATAGATTGATCCTTGATGCGCCTTAAGGATCCGTTGCAGGATGCAAATCTCCTCAACCCAAGCATTCTTCTGATCCTGCTCTGCGCCGAACTCGCTTGCGGTGGACAATTCCCCGACGATATCCTGAGATGTCGTTTGCAGAAAGCACTGGATGGTTGACGAGTAATAGGCGCGATTCATTCAGGATACCGCCTCACGCTGCAATTCGGAAATCGACCCCTTTGATGAGGGGACATTTGTGGACTCGCTTTCTTCCAACGCAGATGCGGCCAACAATACGCTACTGGAAATGTACCTGTTACCATTTGGGCCGTGGATTGGATTTTTCAGGATTGCGCATCTTCAAAAAAAACCTTACTATGTACTCACGCAAGCAGATATGAGCCTACACAACCCTGAAGATAACATTACCGTTTTCTTACATTAGTTACAGAAGTTAGTCTTTTTGACGGTTGTCGTGTAGTTGAAGTTGGCGATTTTAGCGTAAATTCAATGCGCCCGTAGCTCAATCGCCAAAACGTCCTACGAGCGTTGTTTGCGAGTAGCTGCCGTTTTGCGCGTCCCGATCAGCTTTCTGATCGGGATCTGCAACGAAGCACCAGAGTATTAACAATGCGCCCGTAGCTCAATTGGATAGAGCATCAGCCTACGGAGCTGAGGGTTGTGGGTTCAAATCCCTCCGGGCGTACAACTTCCGCACGATCCTCCGCACATTTTCGATTGCCGAATGTCGATTGTCGATTTGGATCAAGCCTGAACTCTCGCTGTTCAATCGACAATCGGAAATTGGCAATCGACAACCCCCTGCATCTCGGCATCCCGCGATTTCCCAAAGATCCCAAGTCAACAAGTTCAAATCCCGCCGGGCGTACAACCTCCGCACGATCCCCCGCGCATTTTCGATTGCCGATTGCCAATCGTCGATTGATTTGATTCCTGTTTACTGCTTCCCATCAATGGGGAATTCGGTTTGACCTATGGTTTCCGCTATTCAATTGAAAATCGGAAATCGACAACCGACAATTTCCTCACCGGTTCCCCCAGAAGTCGTACGGAAGTAGATACACAAGCGAATCGAGACCGTAGGCACCAACGACGCCGACTCCGGTGCCAGCCCGTGATCCAAGCGGTTCGTCCAGGCGAGTCGAGTACGGGTCCTGTTCCCAGTGTGCGCTGACATAGTACTCGTAGAGATTCTGGTCGGCCTGCAGCACAACGAGGACGATCCACTTGAAAATGACCTGCGTTGATTTGTATTTGTCATTTACCTGGTCGATCGCCCACTTATAGTACGCATTGCGATAGACAATGTTCTCCTGCGATGTTGATGACGCCGGCATCATGCGGGGGTAACGGGGATGAGTGATCGTCGAATTATCCGAGCTTGCCGATGTAATCGGAACTTCAACCGCTTCTTCGAACCACTCGTTCTGTTTCAATACATCGTAGTAAACGTAGAAGCGCGCGATATACCCTTTTGTGCTCTTCGACAGTTGCACAAGATAGTTCATGATTGCGCCGACAGGGAGTTTGTCAGGCCGATCAAGGATCTCCGACGCCGCCGCACCAAGTGAAATTTTGGCCCGATCGGGTACGGTGACACCGACATTCACTTCACGGTACGGAGAAACACGAACCACCACCCGGTATGCCCTGCCCCTCAGCGGTGTAAATGAGTCGAGGAAGTACGTACGTATCGGGAACTTGTACCGGCTGGTGTCAGATGTCCATAACAGCGTATCACGAAGTTCGTAGAATCTGCCGAACTCGGTTATCTTCACAGAAACACCATTGAGTGAGTGGTCCACATCATAACCCAGCGGGTCATATCCCGCAGGCATATAGTCTGACTGCACCCGGACAAACTGCATGTCACGGTCGCTTGAGAGAATGGAGAAGATAACCAGCTTCCTATCCAGCGTGCCCCGGGGATCAAAATTCTCATCGCAACCGGAAACCAGCAGGAAAGTTGCACAAAGCGCAGCGAGGAGTCTTTTCGATTTCGACCTTGTGCCATTTCTAGAAAGCAGTCTTGTGTTTTTGTTTTGGGTTCTTAACGCAGAGCCGCGGAGAACGCTGAGCAACGCAGAGCCTATTGACCTTTTCCCTCTGCGATACTCTGCGGACTCCGCGCCCGCCTGCCTTCGGGAACCCCCAGAGGCGGGCAGGTCTCCGCGATGAAAACTACAATAAGATTTATTAGACGCGGCACTAATGTCACGTCTCGGAGATAACTTGAACAAGCACGCGACAGCACCAACGGATACTCGGAGAAGAAACGGCACTAATTGAGGAAGACGGCACACACCCCTTTCATCCCCTCTCCCCAACACACGTGCTAGCCCACAGAGGGGACTATTCGTGCTCCGAGAGAAGAACATCACCTCACCCCTCGTGTAAAGCATGCGGGGTGAGAGAGTGGGCGGGGGGTTGTGCTTCTTTAGAGAGAATTGCACTCGATGCCTTCTGGTGTTCCGTGAGATCCCGTGGACTTATTCAAGGTATTTCTAAGACGTTAGTTACATGAGGATTCATTGTTTATGTCAACCATTCGGGAGTTCTCCGTCCAGAAGCCGGGTCATAGGCACCTTTACAGGAAGAGAATTTCACGCCCGCCTGCCCAAAGCACTGCTTTGGTGCGGCGGGCAGGCAAAGGCGCCAAGCTGCAAGATCTTACAATATCCCGGTCATTTCACAAGGATCATTTTTTTCGTTGCGACGTTCTGTATGGTTCCATTGCCGTCAGCGGCGCGCGTGTGAATCCTGTACAGATATATGCCGCTCGGGAAATGTGACGCGTCCCAGCGTACGATGTGTGTGCCCGCTGATATCACCTCATCCACAAGCGTGGCGACCTGTCTTCCGAGGATGTCGTATACCGTGAGGTTAACGAAGCTGACCGCCGAAAGCTGAAAGCTGATCGCTGTCGCCGGGTTGAACGGATTGGGATAGTTCTGAAATAGCGCGAACTCTTTCGGAGCGCCATCCCGGCCGTCTCTCATCGACGAGAGAACATCGTCACGTATCGTCCGAATGATCGTTCCGTAGTCTCCCACCGCAGCGCCTCTCAGCGCGTCTGTGAACCAGAGACTATGCAGCGTGTTGCGGGTTCCACTCGCAAATGCCGACCAGGTCGTCCCTCCGTCCCCCGTGCTGAACATCAACCCGGACTCCCCAACCACCAACCCCACGTCAGGCGAGACAAACCATGCAGCCTTAAGCACCCGGGACATTCCGATTTGGCGCTGGATCCAGGTGCTCCCACTGTCTGACGTCCGGAGAACTGTCCCCGCATCGCCAACCGCCGTCGCTATGGAAGCCCCGCTCGCAAAAATCCCATTGAGCTTCCTGGTCGTGACTGAATTCGAAGGCGCGCTCCAGGTCCAACCCGCGTCAACAGAGCGGAGTATCGTCCCGCTTTCTCCCACCGCGTACACCGTGTTTGCGTCGCCAAACGATACCGACAGGAGTCCCAGGTTTCCCGAGGCCGTTCGCTGCGTCCAGGTCTTCCCTCCGTCTGTCGTGCGCAAAATGGCCGGCATCGAGAATCCGGATGTGGGGGATGTGAGAGAATCCAATCTTCCGACGATCACGCCGTTTGTGGAATTGCCGAACGAAACACCGGTAAACCAATAGATTGATGAACTCGTCTGCCGTTTCGATTGATCGATCCAGGATGCTCCGCCGTTGGTCGTTCGGAGTATTGTTCCATACGCACCCACGATGACAGCGTTGCCTGGACCGGTAAAGGATACTCCCCTCAGCTCTTGAGTCGTGCCGGTGACCAGGGCCCGCCACGTGCCCCCTCCATCCGTCGTGCGAAATCCAGTGCCCCGGTATCCGACAGCCATCCCAGACCAATGATCAGAAAATGCCACGGAGTACAGCGGTGTTATCGAACTGGTCGTTTGAAGTGTCCAGGTCAATCCTCCATCGGTCGTCCGGACAATTGCACCGTGACTCCCGACTGCGATTCCGGTTCCTGATTTCATCAAGCAGACAGAAGAGAGCCAGTCGGTGCGGAAAGTTTCCTGGATCGACCATGTTGTTCCTCCATCCGATGTGTGGAGGATAATGCCATTTTCGCCTACAGCGACGCCGTTCTGCGGATCGGTGAATGATACGCCGAGAAGACGATACGACGTTCCGCTCACCTGCACACTCCATTTTGCTCCGCCGTTCGTTGTCCGCATAATGAGGCCGGCATCTCCGACGGCGGTACCGACGCTGTCGTCTGCAAAACACACTCCGTTGAACGACCAGCCGAATTGCTCATAGCCGCTCACCTGGCGGCGCCACAGGAGGCCGCCATTCGTCGTCCGGTACACCCATGCGTTCTGTGATACAATGGTGCCGGCATTGACGCTCGAGAACGAAACCGAGTTGAGATCGGCATTTGGAGCACCGTAACGAAATTTCCACGACGCCCCTCCATCCGTCGTTCTATAGATGGCGCCATATTTTCCGACGGCAGTACCGTTTGTAGGATTGGGATAGCTGACAGCGATCAACCGGGCAGCGGAGTCGACACACTGAGTCGACCAGATTGTCCCCCCGGTCAGCGTCGGAAGTATTAATCCCGAATCACCGACCGCGAATCCTCTTCGTGCATCTGCGAACCAGACTCCGTGCAGGTTGGCCATGGTCCAGCTCAACTGTGCAGCCCAAGTCTGCCCCCCGTCTGTCGTTCGTATGATCGTGCCCAAATTGCCGACGGCGACGAGAGTGCTGTCATCGACGCGGGCGACAGCATTGAGGTCAGGGAAGTCGTGCGTCGGGATCTCCCACTTCCACGCCTGCTGCGTTTGCGGAGGGGCCGGAATCATTCCCTGATAGGGCCGGCGCCAGACGCCGGATCCCGTTGTTGCAGCGAACAGATCCGTGAATCCGGCGGCAAGTGCAGTGATGTTCGGTGTTGTGATTTCAGTGTCCACGCGTGCCCATTGGTCTCCGCCGTTCAGCGACAAATAGATCCCGGCTGACGTTCCGGCAAATAGACTGTTACCCACAACGCAAAAAGACCTGACGGTGAGGTTCTCCATTCCCGTACCGAGCTGGCTCCACGTTGTCCCACCACGAGGAAGCACATAGACCCCGCCCGACGATACTCCGGCAAGAATACCTATCGGGCTCGCAACAAATGTGAGAACTCGATTTGAAGGAAGGCCGTTGTTGAACGAGGTCCAGGTTGTATCATTGATTTCCGCGCGATGCACCTTCGTCGCAGTCGCAGCGTAGATCGTGGTACCATCGATCAGCAGCGCGTTCACTTCGAGATCCGCGAGCCCCATTTTGAAGGGCAACCACGAGTTGCCGTCGTCGGGCGAGCGATACACTCCTCCGCCCCGGGTTCCCGCGAAGAGCATCGGACCTGAAACGGCGAACGAGCGAATATCGCGGCTCGAGAGGCCGGTATCTCTGGGAAGCCATGATCCGCCGCCGCCCGCAGCGAAGAAAATCCCGGCATCCGTTCCCGCATAAGTGGAATTGCCACGGACCACAAGAACGTTCACAGACCTGTCCGCCATCGTCACCGGCGGCGGCGGTCTTGCAGCGATTGCATTCTTAGGGTACCACGATTTGCCGCGATCTGCAGAATAGGAGGAGCCCAGACTTGCTCCTGCGTAGAGAATGAGATTATCCTTGGCGCCGGGGTCCACTCCCATTGCGAGCGAGTTGACAGTTGTTGCCACTAATCCATTGTTCATTGAATTCCACGTACCGAACGTACCATACGAGATGAAAACCCCGTCGTTCGTTCCGGCGATGAGAGCCGCGCCGGATGCAATGGACTGAGGGATAATTCCGAGTCCCTTCACGAATCCATTTGAAAGACCAATGTCGATCAAGGTCCAGCTCGCGCCGGCGTTCGTGGATCGAAAGACGCCGCCCCCGGATGTCCCGGCGTACAAAGTGAACCCGGAAGTACCGCCGCTCGCCACGGACCAGGCAAAGCACCTGACGTCCTTAGAGGTGAGGCCGGAATTTGCAGCAGCCCACGAGAGCCCTCCATCGGTCGACCGATACACACCCACATTCCAATACGAGGCGTAGAGATATGTGCGCCCCAAACCAGAACACGCAGAAAGACTTTGCCCGCCGGCTGCCGTGTCGGGCAGCCCCCCGCTCACGCGGGACCAGTTCAAACCGCTGTTACTGGAAAGAAACACGCCGCGGTTCCAGCTCATGGCAAGCAGACTCGCGCTCCCCGATGCGCCCGGTGTGGGAAAGATGGCAAGGTCGGAAATTGAAGTCGTTGGCATTCCATTGCTCATGGGGATCCAGGTTGAACCGCTGTTGGTGGTTCGAAACACGCCGCTGCTTGTCGCGGCATAGAGCCCCGGGTTAGCACTCCCGGCTGTAATGGAATCGACTACAAGAAGGAGTACGTTCTTATCCGTCAGACCTGTGCTCGTCGAACTCCAGCTTGTGCCGCGGTTGGTCGAGCGGAATACGCCATATCCGGTGGAAAGGTAGAAATCTTTGCCTCCTGTTCCGTTTGGCAGCGCGACCACTCCGCGTACGATTGGGGGGCTGGGTATTCCTGTGTTGGCGATCTTCCACGACATTCCGCCATCGGTCGAGCGAAAGAGCCCTGCAGGCGTGCTGGCAAAAAGACAATCGCCTGCGGCGGCTACCTGCGCTATGCTCCCACCCGTCGGCCCGGTCGTCTGAACCCACTGGCCATTCACAGAGAGCGGTGAGAGCAAGAAGAAACAGAGAGCAAAGAACAAGCAACAATCCGTTCTCATGGTTACGTTCTTCTCGCAGATGCTCCACGCTCGCGATCTAATTTCATGCATGCAGTGCCCTGTCACACGTGAAATTTGAATACATGGAAATATCACTCCTGACGGAGTTCACAGAGAATGTCTCTTTTTTCGATCCACAAACATCTCGTCCCTAACGGGACTTTCTAAAACAACATCTTCGAAAACGTACTGCACGGTTGCCGAACAATCAATATCATACTTGCGCGTCACATTCTCATTTATGAATATCCTCGCTGAGTTGATACGCGGGCGGGTTGCAGCGAGAGCAGGACAGAAGGGGACCTTACGAACTCATTTGCCGAGACCGTCTTCAGCTGAAATCAACTGATCATGCAAGCAGGCTTGGGCAGCGCCACTTGTGATCACTTCAGGCAAGCGCTCACCGCGAGATGTCGATTCTCGATTTGGATCAACCCTGATCTCTTGTTTTTCAATCGAAGATCATAAATCGGCAATCGACAATTCACTTGCTCTTACTTCAATAGTACCATCCTCTTCGTCTCCACATAGCTCCGCGCTGAGCCTGTGGAAGCATCTCTCGCCTGAAGGCGGTAAAAATACACTCCTCCCGTATATCCACTCGCGTCCCAGACCATACTGTAATGCCCGGCCCGTTGCTCGCTTCCGACGAGGGTTGCGGCTTCTCTGCCCAGAACATCAAATACCTTCAGCGTCACGAAGCTGTCAGCCGAGAGCTGATAGCTGATCGCTGTGGATGGATTAAACGGGTTGGGATAGTTCTGATGCAATGAATACTCTGTTGGTATTCCTTCCTCCTTTTTGACGTCTACAGCAACAAGCAAGGAAGCATCATTGCTATAGTCTGATTCCCCCAGCTTCATGTACGCTTTTGTTCTATATGTATAGGCTTGAGCTACTTTCTTGTCTACATACGAGCTCCCGCTTCCCTTGAGAGTATCAAGCACCGTAAATGAAGTCTGCGGACTCTGCTTCCGTTCAATCACATATCCGTCTTCAACTGTTGAACGATCAGTCCACGTGAGGGTGATTTCATTTATTCCGGTTCTCTGCAACACGAGATCCGTCGGTGCATAGAGCAGAGTATACCCAGATACATCGCTCCAGGGACCAGAGCCCGTGAGGTTCTTTGCCTGAACACGCCAGTAGAACCGTTGTCCTTCGTAGAAACTGGTCAAGATCTTGAAGGAATCTGATGCTGCAGCTTCGAACGATACGGTGGCAAAGCTCTGCGTGTCGGAGAGCTGGATCGCATATTGATCAGCGTTGAGTACTTTTTTCCACTTAAACGTAATCCAGCCGTCCCGATTTGGATACGGACTGGCAGCAACCAATTGCGGCATGGCAGGCGGAGCTATGTACGTGGTGAAACTCCATACATCGCTCCATGGACCCAAGGCGCCGGCGCCATTCCTTACCTGAACACGCCAGAAGTATGTTCTGCCATCAAGCAAATTAGTGAGTGTTTTTACCGTGTCTGTGGTCGTTGAATCACTCTTCGCAGTGCTCGAAAATGTCGGGTCCACAGATAATTGGATGAAGTACTCTTGCGCATCCAGCACCCTGTTCCATCTAAATGTGATGTTCTTGTCCAGACCCTTTTGGAGATTGGCAGGGTAGTTTAATGATGGCCGGGAGAAATACGAAGGGATGTTAGAAAGCGTCGGCGGGTTCCACGGTATCCAGGAACTAAGATCGTTAGTATAAGGAGTGACACCGATGTTTGTGTTCACCGTGTCCACCCCGAGAAGGAACTTGTCCACAAAGGCCCCGATTTCCGGTATCTGGTTTCCTGGGACCGCGCAGTGGTTATGTCCACCGACAATTGAAAAGCCAAACCTATCGGCTATTCCCAAAGCGTTATAGACCTGCTGACAAGCCTTACTGGAGGCATAGCACGACGGATTTGACAGCCATATGAAATCCGGGTTTGCCGTAACGAACAACGCCCGGGGCGCACACATCGCCATCAACTCATGGTGATCCACTGGGAGGCGCCAGACATTGTCGCCCGAAAACTGTTTCATCGAATTCATGAACCAATTGTAATCTGTGTTGTCGATCTTCTCCACGGTACCGGCAGGCTCGGAATGCGAGTATCGCCACGACGTGGCGCCGCCGCCCCCCGACTCCTGAGCAATCGTGAGCGCAATACGCTCGTCAAACGCTCCGGCAAAGAGTGCCATTTTGCCGGCATACGAACAACCGGTGACGGCTATGTGCTTCAGATCGATGGGGAGAACATTCTGCACCAGCTCCAGTCCGTCGATGATACGGCTGACCCCCCACGCCCATCCACTGTACTGTCCCGTATTATCCTGGTCGAAAGAAGGGTATAGCCGGTAGTAGGGGTCGGTGCTTAGCGGACCGCCATACGTCGTCACCTGATTATGGCTGAACGTGATTTGTGCAATGTTGCGGCTGCTGAAGATGGTAGACGGGATGCTGCCAGTGGGACTATTCATGCCGATCACTGCGGGAAATGGTCCGGTCCCCGCCGGGAGAACAACCCGCGAAGTCAGCGTGAGCGTTTTACCTTTCACAGTTACGTTCACTGTCAGCACGCCCCCGGAATAGCTCGCCGCTATCGTGTCCGGACGAACCGGTTTTTCGCCGATCTCATAATATTGGATCTGTGCGCCGATCTCGGCGCGCCGGTACCGCCAGTCGGAAAAACCGGACATACGCCCTCTGCCATCCCCCCACGCGAACGGATCGGGCAAAGACGGGATTGTTGGGAGTTGATTCAACAGAAGCAGCGGCGGTTTAGGACAGTCCGCGCCCGTGTTCTCAACCTGGTAGACGAGGGGCAACTGCTGAGCCACTGAATCAACCAACTGACATGAGGTCAATAGAAGCAACAAGAGAACAACACGGTTTCTCATTTGAGATCTCCTGATCCAAGTTTCATATACTGCGAGCCCAACAGATGACTATTCTGGAATATATACTTTTTTCCATAATGACGCCGTCGCCACGAAGATCTCCTGCCCAAGACATAGCAGCCCGGAGTGTATCGGACCGATCCACTCACCGTCGCTCATTGATATTGGTCGACACAGGAGTTAACTTACTTTTAGCCCCGGATTTCTTTAGAACATGATCTCTTCGTGCTTCAGATAGTTGGAGCGGGGACCCACAATGAAGAATCTGTCTTGCTCGCTTCCTGTCATCGCGATCCTCCTCAGCATCCTGTCCTTTGGCTGCGAGGATTCAGGCGTCGCACCACACCTCCTCCCGTCTGTGATTTCCTTCAGTGCCGGCCCCAGAAATATTTCTGAGGGACAAGCCGTTCAGTTCAGCATGCGTGCAGCTGCAGAATTAGGACTTGCACGCGGTATCATCGATTTTCGCGACGGGACGAAGAGAGATACAGTGAACCTTTCAGGAAGCAGAGACTCGGCCCAAACCTCACACACCTATCTTGTTCCAGGGATCTTCAAACCTACACTTACGCTTGAAGACGCGTCGGGGCGCAGAGCGATGGCCTCCGATTCAGTCTATGTCCGGGTCAATCAACTGCCGCAGATCATCAGCGGTCTGGGTGGTACCGAAGGCCTGGTATCCCGCGCCTGGAAGAAAGGTCTGGCATATGATCCGGAACAAGACTCCATGACATTTTCAGTTTCCCCGCTGAGTCCCGGCCTTGTCTTCCAGCTGAACGCGAGCAACGATTCAGTCATCTATTACCTTACAAATCGCGATGAGAATGGATCAAAGCGTGGATTGATCAGGGTTGTTGACCACATGAACCGGACCATCGAGAAGGTCATCAATCTTGACTTCGCCCCTCGTGACGATATCAGCGGACGCGTTCGGGAGCGGTTTGAAGGAACGTACCTCGCCTCCTATAGGCCGGCGGTGGTGATGCAGGGATCTTTCACCGGATGGGTGGAGGCAACAAGCGACTGGGAAAGTGTGAAGGTGCCAGTCGATGCCGATGGCAAGTACACTTTGCCGAAACTCGCCTCGACAAAACACACACTTCGTGCCTTCATCACAAACGGACGTGATTCGAGTTTTGTCGCGACATCTCAGGTCTCACCAGGAGATCAGACAATCGACTTCCGCGTCGAGACAAACGCCGGCACCGGCATGCCTCTCTACAGATTACTTTCACTCTACCAGAATGCTAATTTCAGGCAATATCGGTGGGGTGTCGCTCTGGTGGGCATGGATCTTAAGAGCAGTGCTTCCAGCTATCAATTCTATCTCGTGTGCAGGAACATCACGTCATCGTGGTTAACCGCAAAGAGCTTTACTACTGAACAGCAGAATTGGCTGGTGGAACAGATCCAGTCAAGATGTTTTGCTCATCTGCCTCCAGCCAACCGGCCTCGCATCGTCAAGGGAGGAGCGAACGACCCGGTCCCGCTCAATGAACCCTTCTCCCGGGAGGTCGCCCGCCCCCTGAGCGGATACATGATAGTCTATGCAAATCTTCTCCCCTGGAGAAACGACTTAACGATTTGGGAGGCGATGGCCGATTCGCCTTACGATTGTGCACGGATCACGCTCGACGGCGGGGAAGCGCCTGCTCCGCCTTATGGCTTTTCGGTGACGGCTATCGTACAGATGATCGGCAAAACCATCTCGGGCAATGGGTCCATGCTGGACCAGTACTACAACGACAAGACCATGAGAGCGGAAAACACGGTACTTGACAGCCCCTCAATCGCAGATATGAAGCTCGACTGGCAGGTGATTTTCGAAACCCCGAAGTTCAACAATAATGTCGAAGCGAAGTACTTCGTCCTGCCTCAGTAGAAGCCATCTCACAAATAGAATTTCCCAATTATTTGCCAGATCTTCTTAGCGGTCCTTGGCGCACTTTGCGGTTATATTCTAACCGCAAAGACCGCCCCCGACAAGGAACGTCGGGGTAAAGAAGAAGCGCCAAGGGGATTTTTGAGATGTGTTCTAATCACTCGGTCATTCCACTCCGCATATTCGGTTTAGGATCGTCGATCTTCGATTGTCGATTTAGGTTGAGCGTATGCCATCGCAGTTCAATCGCAAATCATGAACCTGTGGTGAGCGAAGCCTGCACTGAGCCTGGTGAAGTGTCGAACCATCGCCATTCCGTGTGAAACTCATCATCTTCCTTTCGTGCGGCGGAAACTCGCGTCTGAATTGAACTGCAACACCATCTTACCGCAACGGTCGCCGCTTGAATTCCGCGCGGAAACTCTTCTGCCACTCCCATCGCAGTTTGTCCGGGAGCGGCCGACCGTCGGGCAGTGTAAACCCTGCGCCGCGCAGTGCCCGAGTGGAGAGATAGGGACCACCCGGAGCCCGATGGCCGGAGATCGGCGCGACGGTAAGTACGGCGGACTCCTCACCCACGCGCAATTCGAATGTGAGCGGACCGAACTCGCTCAGCGTGTTGCTCAGTCCAACCACCGCTCCCGGTCTCAGCCACGCCTCCGGCACACCTCCGAGAAGTTCCAGCCCGTCTTTGCGTTCTGTGGCGAGGAGATAACGCGTGAGATGAATGAAGACCGCGCTCGCTTCGGCGTCTGATACATCGCCGGCAGTACCGGGACCGACTGCACGCGGAAGTTGTTCCTCCACCCACACGCCCGTCGGCGCGGCGTGATTCGCGTATGCATACATCAACTCCACGGCCCGACGGGAATCACCGATCCTCTGGTGTGCCATCCCGAAAACCCCTCCCAGCCACGGCCAGAGGCCTTGCGGCATCCAGCCAGAGCCGCGGATGAGCCCCTGGCTCAGATAATTTTCCAGCATGATGAGGTTCATGCGGGCGAGGCTGTCGGTCAGGCTCCCCGGCGCATCGAAGAACGAAGCGAAATGAATCGGCAGCAGCAGTGCGAATTGGCCGCGTTGCGGGACGGAGACCGCAGTGTCTCCGACTCCGACCGGCAGAAAGGGGTTGCCGAAATGATCCCGGAGAATATCCCGGCGGGCAGCGACAGCAAAAGAAGAAGCGAACCCCTGCAGCGTTGAACGCCACGCTGCCGCCCGGGGGCCTTGGCCGAGAAGCTCTGCAGCATGCGATCCCTCTTCAAGTGCCATCATGCACCACCAGAGCGTCCCATAATCAGACATCGGTATCGAGAGTCCGCCGTCAACAAATCCGGCGGGGAGAAGACCGTAGAAAGGAGTTCGCTGATCACCCAGCGTTTGTTCGCGCAATGAGCAGATCCAGTCAAGGGCCCTGCCGAGTTCTGTCCAGTGCGCCGCGATCCAGGAATGGTCACCGGTTGCCCGCGCCACCCAGAACGCTGCGAAGGCCCAGGCGGGAGTCTCGACTATGCTTACGGTCGGGTAGAGCGTGCGGACCTGTCCGGTCGGCAGCTGGGACCGGAAGCCCGTTTCCAGGTACCGATAGAGGCTGGCCGTATCTCCCAGCATTGCGACTGGGATGCCCGTCAGCACCGCGTCTGCAATCCAAAGGCCGCGGTAGACTGACGGTCCGGGCTGGAACTGGGCGATCCCGTCGACACGCTCGCGCACCTGATAAATCGTTCGCACGGCGGCATCCAGCAGCATCTGGATTCCGCTGTCGGGAACAGCGATGCCCCCGACGGGAAAAGTTTTTTGATTCAGCCAGTACTCACGAGTAGCGGCCAGCTCATTACGGGTGTCCGGGATCGACTTCACGAGATGTTCGCCGTGATTACCGTGAACGACAACAATCTCAACCCTTGCAGTATGAGGAGAGTATTCCAGCAGCCATCCATCGCTTGTTCTCTTCATAGAGGCCGGTCGGGGGCGGGAGAACAGATATGGTTCGGGATCTGTCCCGGTTTCGTGATGGGTGGTGAGGCAGAGCCCGGAGGGCTTTTCCGACCGAGCGTCGGCACTGGCTGCCGGCGTGAGCGGTCTTCGCGTCTTGACGAGTACCTGTGGAGCTCTTGCTCCCTGAGAGAATTCTGCGATGATGGCATCGGCGCGGAGAGCGGGCGCATTCTCTTCAAGCTCAGTACCGCACCGTTGGACGAGTTCAGCGCGGCGGGATCCTTCGCCGCTCATCACCTGTGCTGCGGTCATCGGTACGTGCGCGCGAAACACCCAGAAGGCGTTGAGGATGGTGTTTCCGTCCGGTCCGGCAGAATGAGATTCGACGTTAAGCCAGCCGTCGCCGTTGACATCGGTCCCATCGAAGAACAGAACCTGCGGTGTGTTCTTGACACCGGAGGCCATCGGGTCGACGACCTGCGGCGCTGCTCCCTCCACGCGCAACTCCAGCGGCCGCATGCCGGCCTGTGCTTTGTACGATTCGCAGATTCCCAGTGCGATCCGGCGGGAGGATCCGGGCTCCACCGAAACACGATAGAGGATGGGGCGATTGGTTCCCCACGCCGCGTTGCGGAATGCATCATCAACGCTATCCGGGGGCGATGCCCAACCGATGCAGCCGTTCATCCCCCCCTCTCTCCGGACGCGGCCCTTGTTCCAGGTTGGCGTTGCGGGATACACGGTCGGTTTCGCGGGGAGCATTGCGAAGCTTGTGAGACGGATGAGTGTGGAGTCCGCTCGAAGCGTGGTGGTCACTACGGGGATCCGAGCGTCATCAAGAAATTGTCTGTCCGCGATCATCCGCGTGCCGGCAACTCCCACCGTGATCTCCGTGAGAGGCCGGGCATACGGGCCTGGGCCGAAATCGTATGACAACCCGCCGCGCTCACTGACCATGGTCTTTTGCCAGTCGTCGGGGTAGCAGATGACTGTCTGGTAGTTCGCGGGGGCAAAACGATGATCGACCTTCTGCGCACTGGAATAGCAGGGCCATATGGCAAGCAAAACGGGCATCAGCAAGCTGGACATGCGAGGGATGGATCCTCGCAACACATGGGCTGTCGATTGAACCGGCAGACGTAGACGCACGTTGACCTCCAGAGACGTTCAACGATGAACATAGACTTTGTTTGTCCGAGATTCAACCCGGCTGATTCGCGAACAATCTGAGGGGATACAATGAAGAAGGCTCAGCGATCGCCGAGCCTTCTTGCAGGATCTTGATAATTGCCCAGGAAGACATTACACCGGACAATGCCTTCCTGGCACAATCGAACTTAAAATCCTCACCTTCCATCTTCCGGGTTCGAGGACTCTTCATTCTTCCTCAATCTCCACCGTTGCACCGTTTCCCCTACCCATGCGCTCGCTACCGAAAGAATAATAACGATGAGCACCAGGAACGTAATGGCAAGTACTGCTCGCTCACGAATGCGGGGAGTGGCCAACTGGTGAAAAGCGAGCGCCGTTGTTAGGGCATACAGTGCCCCTGACACCGCCGGCTCCAGTATCGTGAATCCCCTGGACTTCCACCCCACCACGAACGCCACCACCAGCACTCCAGCCAACAACCAGATTATCCCCATGTCCCAAGGCTGCAAACCAGAACCGGCCCCCTCGTCGCCAGGCAGATGTGGACGAACGAGGAAGGCAGAAGAGCCTCCCATGAGGTACGTTGGCAGCAGATGAAACAGAATCAGATAGCAGTACCCTGCCACGATCCATCTCCAGTCGAGTGAAAACAAACTCCTTGTCTGACCACCCATGTCATTTACTCCTTCCAATGTCATCAGAAGCAACCGCTGCCATAATCAACTATTGAAATTTTCCTGTGTAGGACCATAACCCCAATTGCCCGCGAGTCCCCACAGAGACTTCGACCTCGCAGCCAGGATACTTCTTTGAGGACGCGCGCAGTGTCGCCATAAGCGGTCCCATGTATCCATTTGATTCGTGAGAGGGTTGCCGTATCACGTACGTCGCATCCTCAGTCTCTGCCAGCGAAGGGGGCAAGACATATCCGTCAACTGCACCTTCCCCTCCACCAAGAGCCTTCGGAACAATCCGGTACTCTCGCAGTTTCCATGCAATGGTGTTGAGCTCATTGATAACATAATCTCTGTTTGTTTGTACCGCCTGGGCTTCCCGCAGTGACAGCCGTACTGTGTATGCTACGTAACCCGTGAGCGGCACAGTGACAGCGAGCGTCACGGAAACAATGAGACAAGCGAGATAGAGACCGCGTCCCGCTGCAGACCTGTGCCGGCCCATAAGAAGAAGAGTAAGAGTGGGAACCAGGACTCCGGAAAAGAGAATGCCCAGGAGGGAAGTAATGAATATTGAATTGCCGGCCTGCGCCAGTGAAGAACCGGAGAATTCCGTCAGGCCATTGGCGATCGTTTGTCCGCCCGCCAGGATCCACGGGTACAGAAGTGGAACCGGACCAGCCCCCTCGATATGGAAAGCAGCGAGTGGATTCGGCAGCAGCCGTGAGCCGGCGAAGACGAGCACGAGTACACATGCCGAAGCAACAACAAGACTGACAAGATATGTATTGGACAATTCCGTCGCGGGGCCGGCGCCCGTGGGTTCAGTTTTCTGTGACATACTGAAGTCCTTTCTCGGTCAGGGTCGCCCGGACTTGCAGAGTCCCTTTGGGTCCGTTGTAAGTGGCGAATGCAGTATCCTCTCCCCTGTACCATGGATGCCGGGCGACGAGGACAACCTGCGTATCAGAAATCGCTGCGAGGAATATATCATCGGGAGGATTGGGCCTGCCCGTCGCTCGTATAGAGCTCCAGGGATCGCCGACATTTCCAGGCGGATATCTTTTTCGGTAGATCTCGCCCAACGATACTTTGGTCTTCCCTTTTTGATGGTGGTAGTCGTCGAGCACGCAGAGGAGCGAATCGGTGATCATCGCGGCATAGATGCCGCGGCCGATGATTGTACCGATTTCCCCAAGTTTCTGCCGCTGCCATTTGGATTGGTCCTCCATCTGCTTCCAGGAGAACACTCCGGCCAGAATGGCCAATGCGGCAATCACGAGGACAGTACTCCGGCGTCGCAGCGTGAGGTGTTTTGACCGGGAGTATACTCCCAGGAGTGCGACAAGATACACAAGCAACGCTATCCCGGCGCTGTTGATATTCGGCCAAACCTCCGGGGAGCGACCAGGAAGGAAGAAAGCGACGGAGACAACCACGCAACCGATGATGAGCCAGAGAACGACCATAGCGCCTCCAGGATCATGAATGGAATACAAAACAACAAATCGGAGGGAACAGAGGGACGGCTACCAGCCAGAATCAGGTAACTGGCCTATGTTAGAAAAGTCGCGGCTGAATGTCAAGCTCAGGATTGCATCACCTGAGCTCCTCTCAAAAACCTTCTTGGCGCCTCTTTGCCTGCCCGCCTCATGAGGCACGTTGGGGTAGGCGGGCGGCCTTTGCGGTTAGAAGACAACCGCTAAGAACGCCAAGAATCGCAAAGACATCTTCTGATGGAATCAGTAATAACGATTCAAAGATAACTTCTACTCAGCCCAATCTATCCTCCAAACAAGAGTCGTGGTTTTTTATTGAGGGTTTCATTATAATGTCCTTCAATTCATAAGGAACGCTTCTTCAAAAAAGAAAGAGCCGTGTCCATGACTAGCCACGCTACGCCCCGGATCTGGCACGTCGGCAACTGGTGCATCCAACTCGGCCAGACCTATATCGAATCCCCATTCAAGTCTGAAGTGAAAGATGTCGAAATGCTCAATTACGCGCAGCCGTTCGTCGACGCGCTAAGAGCGATTCCCGGAGCAGAAGTCATCTCTCAGCCGTCATGGGAATTGTATCACCTCTCTCCCGAAGCTTTCGAGGAGCGGCTTCGATGGTCAACCGCCATCGTCTTTGCGGACGTGGAAACCAAATGTCTGATGCTGCATCCCGACTTTTTCCAGCGTGCCAAGTGGGGAGATAGTCCTGTGACGTTCCCTGACCGGTTTGACATACTCCGCGACTGGATCACCCGGGGAGGACATTTCCATATGAACGGAGGATGGTACAGCTTCGGCGGGGAGCTGGGGAAAGGGGGGTGGGGACGCTCACGCATACACGACGTGTTCCCCGTTGTCTGCCTTCAGGGGGATGACCTGATCGAGTCGACCGCAGGGTACGAAGTGCGGTGCAACGATGCGAAGAACCCGATGGTCAGAGGACTCGATTGGTCGACACTTCCTCCGCTTCTGGGTTTTAACGAGTCGCGGCTCCGCGACGGATGTGAAGCAGTGGTGGAGATTCAGAATCAGGGAACCTGGCATCCCTTGCTTGCCTCCCGGAAGTTCGGCACAGGGAGGGTCACCTGCTGGATGACCGGCGCCAGCCCGCACTGGGGGATCAACTTCATGAAATGGAAGCAGTACCAGCAGTTCTGGAAGCAGGTGTTTGCCGGATGAATTTCGGAGCCATCGACTGGATATTGACCGTAGCATATCTGCTCGCCAGCGTCGCCCTCGGCATCTGGGCAAAAAGGTACGTTGAGAACCTCGCCGGCTACATGGTTGCCGGCAGGAAAGTGAAAGTCTCCCTCGGCATTGCAACATTTGTAGCCACCGAATTGGGGACCGTGACGTTTGTCTACTACGGAGAACTCGGGTACGTGGCGGGTTTTTCGGGGTTCATCATCGGCATTCTGGCGATGATTGCCTACGTGGTTGTGGGTCGAACGGGATTCATCATAGAGAATCTCCGCCGACTCCGCGTGATGACCATCCCCGAGTACTACGAGCTGCGATACTCACGCAAGGTTCGTCTCCTGGGCGGGATCATCCTCTTCCTCGGGGGTGTGCTCAATATGGGGATTTTTCTGAAGTTCGACGGGATCTTCCTTTCGGAAGTGATGGGGTTCGGTCCGGGAGCGCTCGCGATCATCATGACGGTCATGATTCTGATCGTCGTTTCCTACACGATCCTCGGCGGCATGTTTTCGATTGTGATCACGGACTTCATGCAATTTGTAGTCCTGGCGTTCGGAATGCTGGTGGCGACCATAGCCGTGTTGTGGCGGGTGGACCTGACAAGCATCAGCACCGCGGTGTCAAACACGCTGGGGGCGTCAGGGGTTGACCCCTTCGTCAATCCGCGGTTCGGCTGGACTTTTGTACTTTGGATTCTCGTGTGCAGTGTGGCGGCAGGAGCATTGTGGCAGCCCGGGACGTCGAAAGCCCTGGCCTCAGAAAGTCCGGCAGTGGCGAAGAAGGTGTTTTTCTGGACGGGCCTGACGTTTGCGGGGCGGGCAATGATACCAATGTTCTGGGGGGCTGCTGCACTCGCGTTTTTCGGTCCGGGCCTGACCAGCGCCGCTGCGATGCCGAGGCTCCTTGGCGCTGTCGTTCCCCCGGGATTTCTCGGGTTGCTCGTGGCGGGCATGCTCGCCGCGTCGATGTCCACCTACAGCGCGTATTTGCTTGCATGGAGTTCTGTACTGGCACGAGACGTCATCGCGTGTGCGCGGCCTGAAGATTTTCCGGAATCGACGACCGTTGCGATAACCAGAGTTGTTGCGGGAGTGATCGGGGCGTTTCTCCTGGTGTTCGGTCTCTGGTATCAGATTCCGGATACCGCTTTCCAGTACCTGTATGTGACAGGGGCGATGTACACTTCAGGGGCTCTGGGGTGCGTCGCTGCGGGGATGTACTGGCGCAAGGCGAACAACGTCGGAGCCTACACGTCGCTCATCATGGGCGCGCTCGCGCCTGCCGGCTTCCTCGTGCTGGAAAAGTCGCGTGACTCGTTACCGGCGTGGCTGGCCTTCATGGCTGACGTGAACATTGCCGGCATCCTCAGTTTCATTCTTGCGGCGCTTGGCATGATCGTCGGCTCGCTGGCGAGTCAGCGCACATCACCTCCCAAACATCTCACAACCGCGGAGCAACCATGACGGCCGGCGCACTCTTCTGGCTTATACTCTTTGGAATTGCCGCACTGGTGTTCTTCGGCATTGCGGTGGTGGTTACGATACGGGGCGTAGGTGACCTGCGCCACCTTCTCAAATCTACCGTGCGGCGGATCAAGCAGAGATGATGTTCGGTGAAGTAACACGGATCTACTGACGCTCTACTGCTACTTTCCAGCCTTCTTCAGCGCCGCCAGGGCTTCTTCGACATGCCTCTCTGTCTGCGTCTGAGAATCGAATGTGTGGATAACGATTCCCTCTTTGTTGATCACGTAGGTAACCCTGCCGGGCAAAATGCCGAAGAGGTCTGACGGCACGTTAAAGAGCTTGCGCACTTTCCCCTCCCCGTCGCTGAGGAGCGTATAGGTCAGATGATATTTCTCTGCGAATTTCCTGTGGCTTTCAACATCATCCGAGCTGATGCCGATGATCTCTGCATCCGCCTCTCTGAATACCTCATATTGATCTCTGAACGTACACGCTTCCTTCGTGCATCCGGGACTGTCGTCCTTCGGATAGAAATAGATGACAAGGTTCTTCTTTCCGAGCACGGTGGCGATATCAAAGAGTTTTCCGTTCTGGTCGGGCAACGCGAATTGCGGGACCGCACTTCCCTTCTGGATTTGCTTCATATTATTCACCGATGGGGCACAAGAGACCAAATTCAGGATCAAAAGAACTATGACGGCACTCAACCAATCCGGCCGGCAGCAATGTGTTGTATTGAGCTTCATGAGGTTTCTTCCTGAATTCTTGAGATCATCTCATAGGACACTCCGAATAACAGCCCGGAGCCGGAGACCCCTTGAACCTATTCCAGCACTCCTCAATCGACAATCGGCATTCGGCAATCGACAATGTTCTCACCCTCCGAATCCCATCCCTCTTGCACCCTTGAACATAAACTCCTTCGGCGGCTCAGAATTCAGAAGCCATTTCACAAAATAGTCCCAACGCTTGCGCATCATGTAATTTGACTGATTGCCATAACCGTGAGCCTGGCTCGGGAACACGACAAGGTCAAAATCCTTGTTCGCCCTGATCAACGCCTCGACGACAAGGAGCGTGTTGTACGGCGGGACGTTGTTGTCCATCAGCCCGTGTGCAAGCATCAGGTGTCCCTTGAGGTTCTTGGCGAAGTTCTGGTTGGCTTCAACGTCGTAATTATCTTTGGCATCCGCATCGCGAACGAGCAAACCCTGGTAGCGCTCGCCCCAGTCATCCTCGTACACGCGTTGGTCATGATTTCCGGATTCGGAGATACCGACTTTGAAGAAATCGGGATAACGGAACATCGCATCGGCCGTGATGAAACCGCCCCCCGAGTGGCCGTACATTGCTGCCCGGTCAATATCAATCCAGGAATACCGTTGCGCGAGCTCCTTCATTCCGCCGACCTGATCGGGGAGCGTGTTATCCCTACCCATCGCTCCGTAGTAGGTGTCGTGGAACGATTTCGATCTGTCGGGGTTCCCCATTCCATCAATCGTCACAACGATGAAGCCCAGTTCTGCAAGAGCCTGGTGGTCGCCCCGCGCTACCGCGAAGGCGCGGCTGCCCGTGCTTGCGCCCTGCGGACCCGGATAGGCATGGTTGATAATCGGGTACTTCTTCGTTGAATCGAAGTTCGTTGGCCGGAACATCAGACCGTAGATATCTGTCTTCCCGTCGCGGCCCTTCATCGTGATGGGGATCGGCGGCTTCCACCCCGAAGCGATCAGTTTCGAGATATCCGCTCTCTCAATCGGCATGACGAGCTTGCCGTTTGCATGGCGCACTTCCACCACGGGGGGAACATCGGGCCTCGAGTATGTATCGATCAGATAGCTCCCTGACGGTGAAAGCTGAATGCTGTGGTGTGCATCCTCAGGAGTGAGAAGGACGAGTTTCTTTCCGTCGAGGCCGATACGATAATAATGGAGAAAATACGGATCCCTCCCCTTCTCCCGTCCGTATGCGCCAAAGAAAAGGCTCCGCGATTTCTCGTCCACCTTGACGATCTGAACAACCATTCCCGGGCCTGTCGTGATTTGATTCTTGAGTTTTCCAGTCGCAAGGTCGTAGAGGTAGAGCTGCCCCCAGTTGTCGCGCTGCGAGTACCAGATCACCTCGTTGGAGCTCCAGAGCACTTCCCACCCTGAGGTCGATTCAAACTGCGTCGCCACGGTTTCCTCAAAGACCGTGCGGACCGCGCCCGTCGTGGCGTCGGCGACGCGGATCACCGTTTGCTTGTGGTCTCGGGAAGTGGACGCGAGGGCGAGACGTGATGCGTCCGGACTCCACTTATAGTCATTCATGGAAATGTCGTCACTCAGGGTCGCACGATGGAAGTCGGGGGGCATCTGCAACCGGACGGTCCGCGGGGCGTCCACGTCGATAATCACGCGATGGATCATTGCAACGACGCTGTCCCCGGGGAGCGGGTACTTCCATGCGCGCAGCTTGGGATGGCCAACTGTGGTTTCTACCAGATACATATCCCCGACGTTGCGCTCATCCTGCTGTTGTGTCGCGATCTTTTTCGAATCCGGAGACCAGAGGAGAATCGCGCGGTCACTGCCGGTCCACCCCGCGTTGTCCGTCGCGTATCCAAAGTCCTTCACGCCGTCTGTGGTGAGTTGTTTCTCCTGTTTCGTCGCCACATCACGCACCCAGAGGTTCCAGTCCCGTATGAAGGCTTCCCGTTTGCCATCCGGAGAGAGGACAGCTGTATTCATGAAGCCTCTGCGGCCTCGCGGCCTGTCCGGTGCGGACGTATCCCTGGCTGTCGGGACGTATGGCACTCGCACCCGCTTTGCCGGATCGATCACGACATACACAGCTCCTGAATCTGTGGTTCTGCGATACCAGAACCGATCCCCTTCCAGCCATTTGGCCGCCACGGTTCCGCCAACAACCAACGGCGACACACCAGGAGCCAGGAATTTCTCTGCCCGCGCGTAGTCGTCGGCAGTGAATAGTCGTGATTGAGGCTGAACAACAACGGGCAGACAAACGAACAAGAACCAGACGAACTTCCTCATTTCAGTCTCCTTCTATCTGTGTAGGTCTGTGGATTCAACATGGCGAGCAGTTGCTGGCTGCTAAAATATGATCGTGGCTGGTCCCATCTTCAAGGTTCCCTGCGACAAAACCAGCATCGACCGACTTCGTTTCTGATGATTCCGCTCGAAAGCGAGCAATGCACTAATTTGTGCACCTATTTCTTGGCCAAGTCCTGATCATCCCAGGTCGCCGGATCGTCGGATGATTCGAGGTGAGTGTAGATGACCGAATGGGGAATACGGTGCTTCAGGTCTTCCTCAAGCGCTGTTGTCAATTGATGTCCCTGGTGAACGGTCCACGAGCCGGGAACTACGACATGAAGGGAAATGAAGGACGTTGCGCTCGCCTGACGTGTTCGTATCGAATGGAATTGTATCCCCTGCTCTCTGTATGTGGTCAATGCCGACTGGAGCTGCTCTTGAACGCCCTCCGTCACTGCACCATCCATCAGTCCAAAGACAGATTTTCGCACGATGGAAAATCCGGCCCAGGTGATATTGAAGCCGACAGCAATAGCAACAAGCGGGTCGAGCAGTTCCCAACCGGTCAGGGCCACGGCTCCGATAGCCACGAGCACGCCTGCGGAGGTCCAGACGTCGGTAAGGAGGTGTTGCGATGAGGCCGTAAGGGCGATGGAGTTATGACGGTGTCCGGCCCGTCGAAGGACTAACGCGGCAGCCAGATTCACCATCGAGGCGCCCACCGAGATAAGCAAACCGAGTCCGAGTTGTTCGAGAGACTGAGGGAACAGAAGCCGGTTGACAGCCGTTACACCGATACTGATGGCAGCACAGATGATGAGCGAGCCCTCGATGATACTCGAAAAGTATTCGGCTTTCGAATGACCATACGGATGACTTTCATCGGCCGGACGGGTGGCGATGGTGAGCATGACCAATGCCACCAAACCGCCGATGAGGTTGACAATTGACTCGACAGCGTCTGAAAGAAGACCAACCGAGCCGCTGACGTAGTACGCCAGCGATTTCAGTGTAAGCGTGATGATCGCTGCGGCGATAGAAAGCCAGGCGTACCGTTTTAGAAACGATCGGTCCATCAACTTGATTCCTTCTCTTGAAGATTCCCCAACTCCGCCACATGTCGTCTGGCAATCCTGCAATTCCTATTGAGCCGATTCACGCTGCTCCCTCCAGGCTGCGATGTCCGTCGGCGGCACAGGGACCTCTCCTGCCTTGCGGCGATTGAGATGGAGAGCGTCGGTGGGACAAACGAGAACGCACAGACCGCAACCGACACAGTGGAGATAGTTGGCCACAGCGACTCCCTCGGTCATTGTCAGCGCCTCAAACTGGCATCGCCCGACGCACGCTTCGCAGCCATTACATGAATCACCTTCCACAACAATCTGGAAATCGGAATGCGCAACGGCACTCATGATCCCGAACTCTGCAATACCGCGCATGATGCCGCAACAGCAAATACAGCAGTTGCAGATGTACTCGACCCCATCGCGGTAATTACCGGAGGAATGCACGAGTCCGGCCTCCTCGGTCTCACGCAGAATTTTCAATGCCTCTTCTTTCGTGAGGGCCCGGTCAACCTTGCTTCGGTCGAACGCGTGCTCTCCGTGCGAGAAGACGAGACACGTTTCAACCGGATGTGCGCAGTTCTTTCCCAAAAGGTGCTGCTGGACGCGGCAGATACAATCACGCACGCCCCATGATTTTGCCCCCTCCAGTATATCAGACGCTCGCTCGTAAGGATGAATCTGGACCTCAAGGGGTATCGCTTTTTCGACCGGAATGACGCGATGCAATGCAGGGGTCGGCCGCAGAACGCCGCCTTTTGTTTGCCGGTAATACTCTTCAAAAAGCCCGGCCATTTCCGGATCCATCCTCTGCAGCTGCCCCTCGTAGAACCCCACAACAAAGGGACGGAGGGCGTAAGAAAACTCTCCCTCCCCTTTTCGAATGTCGATAAGCCCTTTTGCCATCATCCGCTTGAGCGTGTTTCGTGTCTCCTTCGGATCTGTTCCAGCGCGGTTGGCGATATCTGTCACCGGCTCAGCCGCCAGTTGCATCAGGCAGGCAAGCGATGCCTCCTCCTCGGTGAAGAGCTTTGCGAGCATCTTCAATTCCACTCCGCTTTCCGTCGCCGGGAATTTGTTCGGGAGCGCATCAAGCACCCTGGCCAGGCGGCGGTAGATTTCATCCTGCATCGAGCTTGGTCCTTTCCTTCTGAGCCCTCAATCGCATCGCTTTGAATATCCGTAGAACGGAGATCGAATATACATATCGCCAGGTACGCGATCAATGCGCGGGGCAATCTGCCGCGCACCTTCACGAAAGCAGAAAACCCCTGTTTGCGCAGGGGTTCCCAATGGTACGTCGCCTTCGCCTGACAATTCCAGGCGGTACAGACCTCCGTCCGACTTCCCCTCTGACTTCTGTATTCTCACTCCTATCTTCTTTGTCAGACGTACAAATGTCTTTTTATCTTCTGCGTTGGAGTCTTCTCGAAGGGTTCGGTTTGTTCTATGAGCGCCTGGAGTCGCGAGTGGGACGACAGGCGGGCGTTGATCTGACGGCGGAGGTCTTCGAGGAGCGCCTTGACACGCTCCCGGATCTTTGATTCCGGGAGGTTTTCGCTGGCGAATCTCCGGTCGAGGTCCTCGTAGTTCAAATGAATCCGGGCGGCGATCTGGTTGTTCTGCTGGAACACGAGCGACTCGAGGACGATTTCAAACTCGTTGATGATCGATTCTATCTCCTCGGGGTACACGTTTTTGCCGTTCGATCCGAGGATCATGTTCTTGAGCCTCCCTTTGACAAACACGTATCCGTCCCGGTCGATGACGCCGAGATCCCCGGTATGGAGCCAGCCGTCTTTCGTCAGCACTTCTGCGGTCTTCGCAGGGTCTTTGTAGTAGCCTTTCATGACCGTCGGTCCCTGGACGAGTATCTCCCCCTCCCCGTTCGCAGGGTCAGGGTTTTCGATGCGGATGTTCATGCCGACAAGCGGCTTGCCGGCCGATTGGTGCCTCGTGGTTTGAGGATCGGTGCCCACGACAAGCGGCGATGTCTCGGTGAGCCCGTACCCGATTGCGTACGGGAACTTTGCTTCGCGGAGGAACTGCTCCACGTCGGCGGCAAGCGGCGCACCGCCGATACAGAAAAGCTTCAGTGCCCCGCCAAAGGTCTTCAGCAGCTTCTTTCCCGCAATTCTATGCAGCCGCTTCCGAACAAACGGTACACGATACAGACCGCGCGTCACCGGAGATCCCGTCAACCGCGGCAGGATCCTCGTCTTGAACATTTTTTCGATCACCAGCGGCACTGAGAGCATGATCGTCGGCCGCACAAGTTCCAACGCCGGCAGCAGGACGCCGGCTGTCGGAGGTTTGTCGAGGTATGACACCGACGCTCCCGCCAGAATGGCCGTGATCATCCCCAACGTGCACTCATACATATGCGCGAGAGGAAGAATGGAAAGCATTCTGTCCTGAGGTCCAATAGAGACAAGTTTGGTCGTTGCGATGGCGTCGGCCACGATGTTCTTGTGGGTCAGCATGACCCCTTTTGAATGACCGGTCGTGCCGGACGTGTACACGATGGCCGCCAGGTCGCTCTCTTCCACCGTAGCCGAGAGCAGACCGACAAACTTCAGGGCGCGCTCTTTCAGCCGAGCAAACTCCCGCTCCCCTTCTTCGAAAAATTCCTTCAGGCTGTCCTTCGCCGTCCTGGGCGGGACGAGCGTGAAATCATCGAGCAGGATAACCGTCGTGAGGTTGCGAAGTTCGAGTGTCTCGATTTTCCCGTACAGCCGTTTCGAGACGAAGACGGCCTTGCATTCGGCGTGCTGGATGATGTGGTGCACTTCCGTCGTGTGAAAATCCGCAAGGATCGGAACCGCCACCGCCCCCATGACCGTGATGGCGAAGTAGGCGATCCCCCACTGCGGCTTGTTCTCGCTCAGGATTGCCACCCTGTCCCCGGTGATGACACCCCGGTTGTTCAGGAGATCAGAAACAGTCTGGACGAGATGATTGAGTGATGTATATGTGAATTGCTCGCCGCCTATTGCGCAGAGAGCAGGGCGATCTGCAAACTCAGTTGCACTGTTTTGCAGAAGAGCGCTTAACGTCAGTTTTTGAAGGGGGGGCATATGGTCCGGTGCGTGGTTGTTCAGTAGTTGAAAGTTTATGATAAATATCTTCAACTACAAGAGGTGGATTTGTTTTCTCAGATCGTCACACGTTTCATTGTTGACACGGGCGTAGACGAGCTGAACAAAAGGATAGAGCGGAGTATTCAGAGAAAGTGGAGCGGCAGCGATTACTTGTGATCCAATGTGACAAACCCGATCATCCCGTCACTCCGGTGGCAGCGGGATGATCGCGCGTACGATCAATCCTGCACCGAAATTCGCTTCGAATTCCATCTTCCCCCCATGCATCTCCGTCAATCGCTTGGCGATGGACAATCCCAGTCCCGTTCCCTGCTGCTCATGGTACGCCCTTTCAAACTGGACGTACGCCCCCAGGCTTGCCACCTGTTCACGGTTCATGCCGCGGCCTGAATCAGCAACGGAGAGGACGAATGAATTCCCTTCACGGCAGGCTCGAACCTCCACCCGTGTACCTATTTCGGAGAATTTGAACGCGTTGTCAACGAGTTCGTCGCCAATTTTCTTCAGATACAATTGGGATATGGCGGCTGGACAGGGGGAAAGGTCGAGTACCAGATCAGATGAGCGCCCCCAGGAATCCGCCTTGATGCGGCTGAGCTCTTCGATGAGGTCAGACGTGTGGGGCAATTGCGCCCGCTTAAACGCCGCAAGCCGCTCCGGGTCGGTGGCGACTATCTCGATCTGCGAATAGACCATGAAGTTTTCGAGAAGATGCCGGAGACGCATGCCCGCCTTCTTCACGAGCTTTCCGCTCTCCATGACTTCCTCGTACGAGAGCACGGACGCTTCATCGGCGAGGACGTCGGCAAACCCTATGATACTTGCAAGCGGTGTTCTGATCTCATGCGGCAGCGCGAGCGAAATGCACGAGCGAAGCTGCGAAAGTCTCTTCTCCACTTCCTGCCTGAGTTCGTCGCGCATCGCAAGGCGCGTGTCGATTGCGGAGAGGAGTTCTGCGCTGCTGAAGGGCTTCACGAGGAAATCGTCCGCACCCAGGGACATCCCCTTTCGCATCGAATCCTTGTCGGACAGCCCCGTGGTGAAAATGAACGGGATCATACTTGTTGTCGGGTCCATCCGCAACCGGCCAAGGAGGCCGAATCCGTCGAGGCGCTCCATCATCACGTCGGAGATAATAACGTCGGGCTGAGCGCTCTGCGCAAGGTCAATGGCCTTGTCTCCGTCCTCCGCCTCGCAGACGAGATATCCCGACTGCCGGAGCACGCTGCCGATCGTCTCGCGGTACGAGGGTTCATCATCAACAATTAATATTCGTTTCATAGGGTACCTCCGGCTTCGAGACAAAGACTTTCAGCATCTGTGCCGGGCATTGGAACGAAGTCAGCGTCACAAGCTCTCAGCTCGTCCAAATACCGCAGGGCGAGGATGCTATTCCTGCCCGTCGTTCGGGCTAAAGGAATGAATGCTGCCAAATCCTTCAAAAAACTTCAGGCGTTGGAGCGGGGTTTTGCCGCCAAGCCACGGGATCGTTCGATAGTTGTTGTGGAAGAGCAGGAACTGTCCCACTTCTCTCTGCAGGTCATGCGATGAAGCACGCACCAGGCCCTTGCCAGCGAGGCTCTTGAAATGAACCTTCGCCGTAATTGACAAGAGTGCGTCCCGCGAAGGATCGGCTATGGGGGAGTGAACAAATCCCTGCCTGCCAATCAGGACTGAGAAATTCCTTTTGGAAGCCTGATTTGAGCCATCATGAAACGGGGGCTCAGCCAGCGTCCTGATTTGTGAAATCGGGAGGGGAAAACTCTCCGCGACAAATTCGACAAACGAGACCGCAGCAGCTGTGGTCAGAGAGTGATACACTTGCGCCACCTGAAGGTGTGTGCACACATCAATTGCGGAAAAGAGCACAGCGTCAAGGCCGTTGATCGGCTGGTCCAATATCGTTGCGGCGACATAGACAAGAAGGCCGGGCTTCGGAGCCACTTCGTCGATTGCGAGCGCGAGTTTCTCAAGATACAGAAGCCCATGGTGCGAAAGGTCTCTCGGGAGCGTGTCAACTTCGAGGAGCGCCTGGAGATTCCATGAATCCGGATTGAGAAGCACATGCTGTGCGGCCATCGCGCTGTTCCTTCAGTCGTTACTTTGCAAGGATCATTTTTTGAACTGCGACCTGATCGCCTACCTGCAATCTGGCAAAATACATTCCCGAGGCAAGCTGGGACGCCGCGTGGACAGATGCATTCCATTTCACTGTGTACTGCCCCTCCAGCTGATGCTGATCAACCAGACTTTCGACCTGTCGACCTGTGATATCATAGACCGCTAACCGCACCTGCGCTGGTTTGTCAAGCCGGTATGAAATCGTGGTGGAGGGATTGAACGGATTCGGGTAGTTCTGGTTAAGCGCAAAATTCATCTGCTTTGAATCCACCTTCGCATGCAGATTCCATTCGACCTGCGTTGCGGTGACATCGAGATATTGCGCCTGCGCGGTACACAGAACAACCTTGCTGAGGAACACGCGGGCGGTATCGGCTCCGGCGTTCTTCGTCAGCGCGAAGAAGATCTTTCCGATCACGCCGTTACCGACCGGCAGAGCCGAGCGCACCGGGGCAAGGATGACGATATTCAGTGTCGAATCATCCTTGAGGTACTGATAAATACCCAGGCTCGCCTCAGAGGTCCGTTCGCTTCCCTGATACTCTCCAAATGTGACTCCTCCACGCCCGTTGACAGAAAACTGGAAACCCGCAACGGCGTCGGTGTTCGACAGCTCCACCGCAATGAGATTGTCCGATTCTTTCCTGAGGACAAGCCTGTTGTCAGCGACCGCTGCCTGTGATTGAAGCATCACCGCCAGTGCTGCCAGAGCCGTAATCCAATTTTCATTTCTTCTGCGTCCGAGCATGGTACTCTCCTATTCCTGTTTTGGTGTCTTGCCCGGAGTTGTGCATTGCGAGTGCCAATGACTCACGAAGATGATCGCCCGCAACAACGTCCTTGTAAAACGATGAAATACAATGAGTAAGAATGCCGGAAGCGGAATTGATGACGGTGCCACAATGAGACGGGAAATGTAAAATCTACATTATCGGATAAGGCATGGGGGTTCGAGGTAGGACTTCAATATTGAAAGGTAGCGCATGTTTTTTTGATGGATCCAAGTTGCATCGGGGGCATTCTTCGACGGAGTTTACCCCGACGAAGGAGGGGGTCGCAAAAAAAGCTCCCTCCGCTCAGGATGAGAGAGTTCACGCTGAGCATGATGTGTTTTCGGGAGGCAAAGCTCGCGTATCTCGAAAGTCTGCGGCCAACCTCAACATTGTCTGCCACCTCCCTGGATGTCGCTCCCCCTTTTCGTTCTCAATGTAATCTCGAAAAAGCCCGGACCCGACCAGCTGAAATTGTAGAAACTACACGCATTGCTCAATCCGATCTGCTTTTCTCATCGAAATCTTCAAGATTTTGATGGCACCAGGTTTGCGCCTTTCCGTTCGCATCTGGAAAGGATCAATCGTATGGCAACTCCACCTTTGGTACCAAACAGACAACCGTATCAACAGCCGCTGACGCTTCTCAGCTTCGGCCGTGAAAACCATACCAGGACCGGCGCCGTCCATACGCCCGACCAGCAAGCCCTCCTGGAATCGGTCTGGGAGAATTCCGCCGAGGCGATGAGGATCACCAACGCAGCAGGGATCATCGTCGCGGTCAACGACTCCTACTGCAGAATGGTGGGAATGCGGCGGGAGGAACTGGTTGGAGAGCCGTTCACTGTGATCCTGGATTCTTCTGCTGATCCATCGGTTCTTCTTGCGACCTACAGCAAGCGATTCCTTGATCGCAGCGTCGAGCCGGTCATGAACCGGCATCTGCGATTGAGAAACCACCACGAGGTATTCGTTGAGGCGATCAACTCCTACATCAAAGGGACCGATGGTTCGACATTTGTGTTCAGCATCATCCGCAACGTCACCACCAGACGTATCGCCGAAAGAGCGCTGAAAGAAAGCGAGCGTAAGTATCACGATTTGTTCAACAACGCGGTGCAGGGAATTTTTCAAAGCACCGTGGATGGGAAGCTCCTCTCGGCCAATGCAGCGCTCCTCCGCATGCTGGGGTACGATTCCATCGAAGAACTCGCCTCGATCAATCTTGAAGAGTTATACACCAACCCCGCGGAGCGGGCTTCTCTGACGATGAAGCTTTCCGGACAGGGAGCATGTTCAAACGTCGAGCTCTCCTTGCGGCGCAAGGACGGGAAAACGATCATCGTACTGGAGCATTCGCGTGCGGTCAAGGACGCCGCAGGAAACGTGGTCTCGATCGAAGGGATCCTCGAAGACATCACAGAACGGAAGGAGCTCGAAGCCCGGGTTCAGGAGAATCTCTCTGCACTGCAGGATTCACGCGAGATGCTCACCCAGCTGAACCGGCAGAAGGACCGGCTGATGTCGGTGCTCTCGCACGACCTCCAGTCTCCGTTCACAAGCATCCTCGGATTTTGCGAGATTCTGCTCAACGATACCGAAAAGCTCACCGATGCCGAGCGGAAGGAGTTCCTCACGTACATTCGCAACTCAGCCCAGCAGCAGCTTGCGCTGGTCAAGAGACTACTCGATTGGTCACGGCTGGAAACCGGCCGCATCACGCTGGACATCCGCGATATCGACCTCCAGAAAGTCGTCAGGGCCAGCGTGCAGGCTCATCTCGGCACAGCGATGAACAAGGAAATCGCTCTCCGCTCGACCCTCCCAGCCGATACGTGCATCCGGGGAGACGAGGCGATGTTGACGCAGGCCTTCAACAATCTTATCAGCAATGCGTTGAAATTCACGCCAGCGCACGGGCTGATTTCAATCGATCTCAAGGAGTCGGCGGACGAGGAGTGGATACTCACAGTAAAGGACACGGGGGCCGGGATCCCGGCTGCTGATCTCAAGAGGCTCTTCAAGGTCGAGGAAAAGTACACCAGGGTGGGATTGCGCGGCGAGACAGGAACCGGACTCGGCCTCTCGCTGGTCGCCGAGATCATCAAGAAACATTCCGGCTCGATCACGGTCGAGAGCGAAGTCGGCGCCGGGACCACCTTCACGATCCGGCTCCACAAACTTGCGAAGCCTCAGGACGAGGCGGTGTTGGTTGTGGATGACGATCAGGGGGTACGGGTGCTTCACTCGCGCTACCTGAAGCGCATGTTCCCGGACGCGCAGGTGGTGCAGGCGTCAAACGGCAACGAGGCGTTCGACTACGCCAAGAAGTATCACCCCCGCCTCATTGTGACAGATTATTCGATGCCGGGCATGAACGGGTTCGAGTTCCTCAAACTCGTCAAACAAGATCCCGAGACAAAGGACATTCCGGTGTTCATCATCACCGGCAAGGATTCAGCGGACGGACGCGAGAGCCTCGTTCTGAGCGGAGCCGAAGCGGTCCTCACGAAACCGGTGTCGTCGAAAGAGCTTCAGGATGCTGTCGAAGGAGTCCTGGCAAGCAGGATATAGGAGTGACATGTATGGAGCGCGGGAACGCCGGCTTCATGCGTTCCCTGTTTCGGGGGCGACGACTGGTCGCCCCTTTCTATAGCGGCGGGAATCACAATATCATTTCCCGGGATTTTTCGCGCCCGACACGGGGTCGGAAGTGCGATCCTGGCGCTCAAGTTCTTCGACAAGATTGAAGAGACTCGAAAGCGACACGCCAAGTGCATCGGAGAGCTTTTTGATGCTGTTGAGTGAAGGATTACGCGCTCCCCGCTCGACGTCGGTGACGTACGTTCGATGCAGGCCGGACCGGTGAGCGAGTTCTTGCTGGGACAACCCGGCGCTGAGCCTTTGACCCCTGACCACAGAACCGAATCTCGCCTGAATCGTCCTCATGACTGTTCGTTCGCTGCGCATGGCTGCTCCCCACCTCACTGATGCTACGGTTCACAGAAATCGACACATGACTTCATGTGTACATCAACAGCGGCGGCATTACAAAGGTTCTCCGAAAATCGCGAAGATTGCAGCTCTCATGACGCTCACACGTGCGTAAAACCGCCTTTGTCGACAAAGAGAGACATGTCGGACCTATGCAATCTCAGCTGAAAATCATCAGTTATTGTTTGCGTCTTCCTGTTCAGATCATATTCATCGCACTTTGCGGAGTGACGAAAACGGAGAGGTTCGAAATCAAAAAAAAGGGTGCCAGCGATAGCTGACACCCAGACTCAGATTTGGAAACCGGAAAGAAGACGTGCTTCTACTTCTGATCTACCTCATATCGAAACGCAAGAAGGCCACGAAGGCCCCCACGAAGGCAAAAACATTGAACAGCGCCAGCAATCCGAGGTCAAACAGCGCACCAACCACCGACGTGCCGAATGAGTAGTCAGGATCCTTGAATTTTGGCATCTCGGAGACATCGATTTTAGTCGGCGTGGGTCCGACCATGGCAGCCGAAGATGAACCGCGGCCAACCGACATACGGAAATTCATTCCGCCGCCCCCCTTTTGCTGAGCGTAGGCTGAGTACTGCGCTTTATATTCTTTCATGGCGTCTTCGTAACGCTTCTTCAATGCGACATCGGTGCCGGAGAGCTTCATGGTTGCAAGCTGGAATTGCGAAGCCGGCGAGAGTTTCGCGAGAGAGAACGCCAGGAGCTCCTGCCCGCTTTTCTGATTGTAGTAGTCTTCGTACACCCGCGCCGAATACTCGGTGATCTGCTGTTCCATTTCCTTCCGCTTCGCTTCGTTTTCCTTCTGCAGCGTCGCGATCATGGTCTGCCGCTCCTCGGGCTTCATTTCCGCTCCTGACCTGAAGAGTTCTCTCGACCTCTTCATCAACGCATTCATCCCTTCGGTCCGGGTCTGACTCGAATAGCTTGCGAGCTTGCTCTCGATTTCGTCAACGGTCGGTACCGGCATTGCACGCCCTGCGAGCATCGTCGCTGCCTTCGGCACAATGAGCACTGCGCAAATCCAGACAACGAGCAGGATAAGGAACGAAACGCTGGACCTGTGTGTCAACGCGGAAACGAATACCCCCAGGAGCATGAAACACGTGGCATAGAGAATGGACGCGAGGACAAAGATTGCATATTGCCCCCAGGAGGACGCGCTCAGATTCACTCCGAGAAGAACGAGCAGGAGAACTCCGACAAGGAATGAGATCAGAACAGGGGCGAGGATTGCGAGCCAGCTTCCGACGAGTTTGCCCACAATATACTCCGCTTTCGAAACTCTGTTCGCAAAGACAAGCTTCAGCGTGCCGCTCTCCTTCTCGCCGTTGACAGCGTTGTACGTAAAGAGAATCGCGATGAGGCTCAGCACGATCAACACGACAAAAGTCGGATCGAGAAACTGAAACGCCGCAAGCATGGGGTCGTCTGAATACTCGCTCCGGACGAGCCGGACGTCCCGGTACGGTCCGATATCCGAATACCGGCCGATGTCGCTGTTTACGCCGTTGGAGAGGATCTCCATCGCTCCCGGTTTCCGCCAGGCGGAGGGGCTCACCATCATCCAGTTGGTTTGCTGGGACGCGAGATCCAGCATCATCTGAACGCCCTGTTCGTACTGGGCGGACCTGGCTTTGTAATGCGTGATGCCCAACCAGATACTCATCACAATAAGCAACGTGCTGACGCTGGCCGCGACAAGAAAACGTGTACTCTGGAGATGATCCCGGAGTTCTTTCTCAGCGATCGTTTTCCACATACGAATCCGTCCTTGATAATGAAGAAGTCACGAGGGACCAGAATGAGAAATCAAAATCGAACTGCGCATTAGCGCAGATCGAATCTCAGAAACGCAACAAACGCCCCGCCGAAGAACAGCGCATTCAAGACAACGAGCAAGCCTAGATCGAACAAGGATGCGGCGATGGTGCTCCCGAGCGGGCGGGGTTGCGCGACAAACTCGGGAAGCTCAGATGGATTCAACTTCTTCTGTTTATCCTCGTCGCTCTGCGTGCTGCTGAATCGCCTGATCACCACGCGCATATAGTCCGCCATCGACCCCGTTTTCGCCTGTATGAATTTCGCATAGGAATCCTGGTAGCGGTCCAGCTCCTGCAAGTACCGGAACTTCATCCCGACGTCCGTACCCGAAAGATTCATCGCCGCAATCTGGAATACGGCGGTCGGCGAGACCCTTGAGATCCCGAATGCCCACTGCTCCTGCCAGTCCTTCTTGTTTCGCCAGTCTTCGTTGAGCCTGCCATAGAAGTCCTGCCGTTCCTGTTCAGATGATTTCGTCACACTGTCCTGGTAGGCGGCGAATTTCGATACGAAACTTGTATCCATTCCCGTCGAACGGCTGCTGAACCACTGCTGCATCGCCGCCATCCGCTTCGTCATCTGGTCTGCGGTGAACTTCCGCTTCTGCGATTCGATCGCATCCATGCTGGGCACCGACGCAATCTGCGACGCCAGCAGGACGCTCCCCTTCGGAACAATGAGAACGGAGAAAATCCAGACAACCAGAGACAGCAGGAACGATACGCTCGAGCGCGTGACCATCGCCGAGATCATGATGCTGAGCGTGAGAAAGACGCCGAAACTGAGGAGCCCGGCGAAGATGAGCAACCCGAGCCGGATCCATTCGTCCCCGCTCATCGGCACTCCGAGGCCGAGCAGCATCAGGCAGCCGATCAACAGCGGCACGAGCAGCGGAACGCCGAGGGCGATCACGCTCCCGAGCAATTTACTCATGATGAAGCTTGCACGCGAGACTCTGTTTGAAAAGACGAGCTTGAGCGTCCCCGACTCCTTCTCCCCGTTGATCGCGTCGTAGCCGAAGAGGATCGCAAATAGACTGAAGACGATGATGACGACAAAGTTCAGATCGAGAAATCTGAACACGGCAAACAACGGATCGGCGCTGAACCGGCTGTTGATCAGGGTCAGCTCTCCCGAAGAACGCATGTCGGTGGTTCGGCCCACATCGTTCGTGACGCCGTTGACAAGCACTTCCAACGGCTGCGGTTTCCGGAACACCCGGTTCTGAACCTGCCTCCAATCGGTCGCCGCGGCAATGGATGCGGAGTTCGTTGCCTTTGCGGCTTCATATTCCCGCATGCTTTCGTGGTAATTTCGTACTCCCACGTAGAAACTGAGCAACACGAGAACCGCCGCGGCAGCAAACGTGATGGCGAATTTCGTCGAGTAAATGATGTCACGAAGCTCTTTTTCGAGGAGAATCTTCAACATGGCAGTGCCTTTATCATTCTATGGATGCCCGCGACAACATCGGGTCTGGGAATCATCAAGCGGCGACTTTGCCCTGGATGTAATCCAGGTACAGTTTTTCGAGGTTCTCGTGTTCAAGCTCCGCCCGCGTTTTGATGGCGAGGAGCTTTCCTTCGCTCATGATGCCGACAGTGTCCGAGAT
This sequence comes from Ignavibacteriales bacterium, assembly GCA_026390595.1. NCBI lineage: Bacteria > Pseudomonadati > Ignavibacteriota > Ignavibacteria > Ignavibacteriales > Ignavibacteriales bacterium. Next base: position 228,223 of record JAPLFQ010000025.1, on the reverse strand, counting down.
CTCTTTTGCGCGGAAGATATCGTGCGTGCTGATCAGAATTGCACGCCCCTGTGCGCGGAGTTGATGAAGGATGGTCAGGAATTCGTTCGCCGCTTTCGGATCCAGCCCGCTCGTGGGCTCATCGAGAATGATCGCCGGAGCTTCTTTGACGATCGCGATGGCGAGACCGACCTTCTGCCTCATGCCTTTCGAGAAGCCTTTCAGCCTTTGCTCGAACGCCTTCTCCTGCAGTCCGACCTGTCGAAGCACACTATAGTAATCGTCCTTCTTGAGGTTCTGTCTCCCCCCCAGGCGGGCAAAAAAGTCCAGGTTCTGCCGGGCGGTGAAATTCGGGTACAACATCACCACGTCGGAAAGATACGCGACGTGCTGCTTGGCCGCGAGAGGATCTTTCGTCACGTCAATCCCGTTGATGAGTGCGGTCCCTTCGGTCGGATTCAAGAATCCAAGGAACAGGTTGATGGTCGTCGTCTTCCCGGCGCCGTTGTCCCCCAACAGACAGAAAATCTCCCCCGCTTTGACGGAGAACGAGACGTGATCGAGCGCGCAGAGTCCGTCTTCGTAGACTTTGGTCAGCGTCTGCGCTTCAAGTATGTTGTTTTGATCCATGAACGATCCTCTTGACTGATTGTGTGTAATGTTGGATTTCTACTCTTGGATCCCGCTTCGCGGGGCCCATTGCTTTTCATTTTCTATTATTCTCTTTCGTCAACCCGCCTGCTGTTCTTCGACAGTTGTACTGTCGAAGAAGGCCCATGCTGGCGTTAGACTCCAGAAGTCCTGATGAGTTAGTCGAGGGGCTCTACCTGCCGTATTCTCGGGCACAGGTGCCTTGCTCGACGAGATCGACGCCTTGAGCGAGATCCGAGAGTGGAACTCTGGCATGAGTTCAGTCCGACAGTTCAACTGTCGGACAACGGGGAACAATCCTCTTGACTGAGTGTGGTTATCAGTGATAATACATTGAGGAAATACTAAGTACGAATATCGGAATCCTAACGTTTCGTGAGACGAATTCCGAACACGACAATGCCGATGACCAGGCCGACGATGAGAAGTACAATTGCCGCTGTGCCAAAGACGCTCGCCTTGGCCGAGACCTGTATGGTGACGGTCTTCGGCTCGGCTTCGAGCGGCTGGTTATCCGATCTGCCCGTAATGCGGATGCGGATGTCGTACTTCCCCACACCCACATCCTGTGCCGGCTTGAAGGTGAAGCTGATCCGTTTTTCTGCCGAAGGATCGAGGCGGTCCAGCGTGTTCGGATCGATCACCTTCGTCCAGTTCAACGGCAGATCGGCGTCGACGCGAATATTGTCGAGCCACCGGGAACCTTCGTTCACAATGTCCAACGTCATCGAGACAGTCTGATCCGGATTGATCTCATAGTACAGTTGTTGGGCCCGGATCTGGAACTGACCGATCCCGCGCGGAACCAGCTCGAGCTGCGCGTATCCGATATTGAGGGCGCGCACTTGCTCGATGGTCATGTTCTTGGAGCGGTCGATGCGAATGCCGCTGTTTTGGGGAATGGCAAAAACGTAGAACTTGATCGGTTGATCGATCTTGAGCTCTTCGTTCGCACGCGCAGGCAGCAGGACGTTGAGGGAAACATCCTTCGTGTTCACCCCCTGGGTGTACTTCACCTGCGTCAGGCGGGCCTGCGTCAGCGGATCCTGGAAATAAACGTTCAGCTGGAGCGGAAGATTGGCAACTTCGAGCCGGAACGTGTTCTCTGTGCTGGAGAAGAGTTCCATCCTCATCCTGTACGTCGCCGTCGATGCGAGCGGTGCCTCCTGGCTGAACTGCTCCGCAACGATCGCCACACGGTTGGAAGCGGCGTCTTTCTGGAAATAAATCTTCTTCGAGTCCTGGTTCTGCGAGTAGATCAGGCGAACGGTCGCCACGTCGACATCCTGAAGCAGCGTGAACTCGATCGTCGGCGGCTCGCCGACCTTGAGCGCTTCGATCTTGATCTCGTACGGCTGACTGATAATAGCCCCCTGATCATTCAACACCGCAACATAGACATCCGTAATGACGTCAGGTTGCACAAGGGAGTAGAGTCCTTCCTCGATGTTCAGGAGCCGCTTGATCTCACTCGTCCCGCTCGTCATGTTCGCGATCGTGAGCTTTACCCTGCGCTGTCCATTGGGGAGCTGTGACTTCACAGCTTTCTGGATCGCGATGTACCGGCGTTCGTAGATGACCGCCAGGAACGACTGCTGGTAATTCACTTCGGTTTCGCGAAACTGACTCTCAATCCGCTGCAGATCCGCGGCTGAGGCTAGGCCTTTGTCAAAAAGGGCCTTCTGCCTCTCGAAATCAGTTTTGGATATGTTGTAGGCAGCGAGTGCGCGTTTGAGACCGAGGAGCTTATACTGGTCGTCCCGGGGATTGAAGTTTGACCCCTGCTGGCAGAACAATGCGAGAGGAGCCGAGAATAGAAGGGCGAACGAAAGAAGCGCGATGAGAAACTTCATAGGATTGGTCAGAGAGCTTGTCATTGGTATGATCGCATCGAGTGGAACAGTGGATTAGACGGGGATTCCTGCCGGTTGTTCCTCGATTTCCGCGGGGCTACTCAGCCCCCGCTGCAGGAAGGGCAACTTCTGCCGACGTGCGCAGAAAGATAGGAAGAATAGATGTGATTTCCCAAGCTCAGAAGGTGCGTGAGGAGTTCATTTTTCCCCATCTTTTTCTTCGTGCCTTTTGCGCCAGAGGCGCACGAGCCTTTGGCTCAGCGTCCTTGTGGCAAAGTGAACGGAGTCAGTCGGCATGAACCGCGAAATACGCTTCCAGCTCTTTGAGCGTATTTTCGTTGGTTTCCTTGTCGTTGATGATATTTCCCTTTTCGAGAACGACGATTCTCCTGCAGACTTCGGTAACGTGGTTCAGATCGTGGCTCGAAATAAGTAGCGTCACGCCCTTCTCGTTCAACTCTTTCAGAATTCTCTTCAGACGGATCACTGACGACGGATCAAGGTGGGGGAACGGCTCATCGAGGATCACCAAGGCCGGCTCCGGCAGGAGAGCGCCGACAATTCCGACTTTCTTCTGATTCCCCTTTGATAATTCACGTATGAACTTCTTCTTTCCAAGGATTTCACCGCCGAAGAAGTCGGCGTAAGTCTGGATTCTTGCACTCGTGGTTTCTTGTGTAAGACCGTGAATGCTGCCGATGAAACCGAAATACTCTTCCGGCGTGAGGAAATCAACCAGAAAGCTCTCGTCAAGATAGGCCCCGGTGTAGGCTTTCCAGTGGTCGCTCATTTTCACATTCTTCCCCCGCGAGTGAACAGTCCCGCTGGCCGCTTTGATAATGTCCACGATCAGACTGAAGAATGTCGTCTTGCCCGCCCCGTTATTCCCGACGAGTCCAAAGCTCTCCCCTTCCCCGATTGTCAATTGAGGTATGTTGAGAACTGTAACCTTGCCGTACACTTTGGTGAGATTGCGGGCTTCAATCATCGAGGTGCGCTCCGGAATCGAAGGGATCATAGTTGTCTGAATCCTTCCGCCATGATGTATTTTCTTCGCTCAAATTGTCTCGTGAGAAGCACGAGGATCTGATTGTGGAAGACAAATCCCAGCACCCCAAGCACTCCAAGGCCGAGAAGACCGGCCTGCCCTCCGATCAACCACTGGAGAGTAAGAAACGGGACCGCCACAACGATCATAAGCACGAATATCGCCACGAACTGATTCGCTCCCTTCCCCTGGGTGCTGAACACGCTGCCGCTCAAATCGAATCTGCTCTTGTTAAACGTTGACAGGTAGAGGAAGTAGAACGTTGAGCAGCCGATGTTGAACAGAAACATGAGACTGTTCACCACGAACACTCTCATCCCAAAGTAGATGTAGAAAAGAGATAGAATGTATACCAGCGTGGTGACCAGCAGCATGAGATAGTACCGCGCTTTGAGATATATGAACATGTCTATCCTGTTGGTCAGGATCAGGCTGAAGTGTCTGCTCTCATAGCAGAACGTTGTGAGTCCGTAGGACATGATGAAGAAACCGGTAATAAACGTACCTACGAATATCAGCATGAACTCCGTAAATGCGGAACCGATGTTGAAATGCTCCATCCGGTAAAACAGCAGCCCATAGAACACCATGAGGAAGGGCATCCAAAGACTGATGCGCGCTCGTTTGTTCCGCATCATCAACTTGAGGTCCAACGAAATGAGCGTCCCGATTTCGCCGAATCCGCCTAGGAGCGGGAAATGTTCCCGGAACGATTTCGCCCTGCCTCCAGCCACAAGGTCTTCGAGATACAGATGATCTATCAGAAACCGGAGATTGATGCCATAGATCGCTGCCGAGGCGAGAAGCGGGACGGCGGCGAGAAACGGGTGGTGGAGCACTGAACCGAAGAGCTGAGCGCTGAGCAATTCGAACGATAGAACCTGGAATTTCTCAAGGAGGACAATCGCGACAAGAACGCCAACGGCGAGAACCGTTTGTATCGGATGTGTGAAGAACTTCATCTTTGAATAGTTGGCAAGGAAGGTGTTGAATACCAGGAGCGAAAGCAGTGAAACGAGCCAGGCGGTGGAAGCAAGGAAGGGATGAATCCTCAGCACACCGGTGAAGAAGAACGGAATAAGGATAAAGAGCGGAAGGAAGTTGACCGCAGTCCCCATCGTCTTCACGAGAACGAAGTGCGCAATTCGTTTCCGGCTTACGGGCTGCAGCACATATTGGCGGGCCGTAATCGACCGCAGCTTCTGAAAAAAAAGTCTCAGGATAAAGTCGATGCCAAAGTAGAATACCAGCACACCGTCAACAAGGTCGACGGAATCGCTTCCGGGAGGGAGGTTCCGGCTGAGGATGCGATCCAGGAAAAAGCCGAGGAGCAGAAATTCCAGAGCCACGATGAGCATCAGAAGTCCAAAGATGATGTTCGCGGCGACTTTGCTCCGGAAATCGCTGGATCTTCTGATGGATTTCCACTGATGCTGAAAAAGCCAGAGTGTCATGTTATAGAAGAATCATGAACTGCATTGAGTCAAACTCCAGCGTTACAAGACTCGACCGATTGCCGGGACAGGCACGGACAGCGCTCCTCCCGCGGGGACTCACCTGCCGCTGATCGTGATGAGGATTGAAGCCAGTTCCTGCGGAGCTGAGAGAAACGGGGAATGATCCGTCTCAAGCGTGTGAATTTTTCTGCAGGGGGAGTTTGCGTGCATCTCCCTCTGGACGCCGATAGAAATGGCCCGATCGTGCGTACACTCGACGTACTGGCGCGGCACCCGGCCGTACCTTGCCTCTGTAAGCTGAAGCGGAGTCATAAAAGGCGCAAGAGCCTGTGGCACCAATCGCGACTGAGCAGAGGACGCGTCGTTGAGCGAGCAATTCGTGTAGAACGTTTGACGTATCATGCCCTCGGCTACTCTGGCACTCACCTGGTCCTGGGCAACAACCAGGTTTGGCATTACCAGCGCATGAGAGTCACGCCCGGCTACTCCTCCAAGGGTTTCTCCATTCCGGAGCAGAAACGCGCAGACGTACACAAGTGACTTGACCTTTTCCGGGCGTTTCTCCGCCGCCTCGCTGATGACGAGCCCCCCCATGCTATGGCCGACGAGTATTACCGGTGCGGGCTGCTGGTCGAGCAACGCAACGACAGAGTCGGCGTACTTCTTTAACGTGATTTCTCCAACCGGAGTCTGATCCCCGCCATGCCCGGGCAGATCCGGAGTGAGCACCGGATGCCCGCTTTGCCGCAGTAGCTGAGCGACCTTGCTCCAACACCATCCGCCGTGCCATGCTCCATGGATCAGTACAAACGTGCTCATCGTTCACCCCTCATCAGCTTCCGGAAATCGATCCTTGCTTCAGTCGTTCACGCTCCAAATCGACGAGCCGAGCCCCTTCAGGGCCGAACCGCAAACGCCGTTTCCACGGCGTGCCAAAAATAGGAAACTCCGGGTTCATTGTCAACTTCGAGATGCGATGTGCGAACAGGGAAATTCCTGACGGGAACACATCGCGCGGGACCTGAAAGTCGGGAGATTTTTATTAGATTGTCTGAGAGTGATGATACCGAACCCATTTCGCAGCCACCAACATTCTGCCGGAGTTCTCATGAAGAAAACCATGCTCTTGCTCGCGCTCATGTGCATCGCCCTCACATTGTTTGCACAGGCTCCTGACACCACAACCCTGACGAAAGTTGGTCAAGCGGTGCCGGACTTCAACGTGACGACGCTGGATGGAAAGGTTTTGAAGATCGCGGACCTGAAGGGCAAGGTCGTTCTCATCAACTTCTTCGCGACGTGGTGCGGGCCATGCATGGGGGAGATGCCGCACGTCGAGAAAGAGATCTGGCAGCAGCTGAAGAACGAAAGCCTTGTTGTCCTGGCGATCGGACGGGAACACTCGAAGGAAGAGCTGGTCAAGTTCAACAAGGAGAAAGGATTTACGTTTCTCATCGCCCCCGACCCGAAACGGGAAATCTACAGTAAGTTCGCAAAGCAGTTCATTCCGAGAAACTATGTGGTTGGGAAAGACGGAATGATAGTGTTCCAATCGATGGGATACGCGACTGAAGAGTTCACGAAGATGGTTGAACTGATCAAGTCGCAGCTCAAGCCAAAAGTGTAGCAGCCACCTCGGGGAGTGCGATTGGGTTTGCGCCTGCCATTTCAAGCGGATCGGATTGCAGCTTTCAACGCGGGGACGAAGAACCCTCAGAGAATCGGTGAAGAAGATTTTTGACAATCCCTGCAAACCTCAGCGATCTCTGAGACTCTGCCTCAGAAACCACAACACAATACAATTTCCCCTTCTGGCGATTGCGCCAGCTCCTGAGACAGGGAATACCTATGATTTCTCTGTCGAAAAATGCCGGTGCAGGAGTCTCGAGAGTTCATCCAGACGGAACGGTTTTTGGATCTTGTCTGTGAACCCATATTCCGTTGGATTCGCAAGCACCGGATCGTTGGAGTAGCCGCTGGAGACAAATGCGATGACGTTCGGATACTGCTCTCGCAATTTCCGGATTCCCTCCTTCCCTCCAATTCCTCCGGGCACGGTCAAATCCATAATCACCGCATCGAATGCCCTTCCTTCCGTGGAGGCCGAATGGTAGCAATCGATTGCCTCCTGACCCTCCTGCGCGCACACCACTTCATACCCCAGGCTCTCGAGCATGTCCTGTGTTGTCTCGCGAATGGACTCCTCATCATCCATCACGAGGATACGCCCCTTCCCGATGTGCTTCGTGACAACCTGCGGCGCCTCCTCGACGATCGTAAGCTCGGATGCGGGAAGATAGACGTGAAACGTCGTCCCCTTATCCTGCTTGGAATCGACCGTGATTGTTCCGTTGTGTTTCTCGACAATTGAATACACAGTCGTAAGTCCTAGCCCGCTCCCCTTCTGCTTCGTTGTAAAGAACGGATCGAAGATGCGCGGCAGGATGTTGGGGGGGATGCCTGTTCCAGAATCCGTCACAGAAAACCGTACGTAGTTGCCGGCGTCGAGAGGGACACTGCTCTCGGACGTGAGGCGGACGTTCTGTGCGGAGATTGTAATTGAACCGCCAAGCGGCATTGCCTGCTGAGCGTTGATGACCAGGTTGTCGATTACCTGACCGATCTGGTTTTCATCGAAATCGCACAGCCAGAGATCGCTCTCCAACGCAAAGGCCGGTGAGACGCTTGAACCACTCAGCGCGAACAGTGTGTTTTCTCTGAGCACAGGCGCGATGGAACCGGTTTTCCGGTTTGGAGCTCCCCCTTTGGAGAACGTGAGCAGCTGCTGGGTCAGGTCCTTCGCCCGATTGAACGTTGTCATCGCCTTCTCGATATAGCGTTTGGCTTTTTCATTCGGACCGCTGTGATTCTGCGCCAACTCGAGATACCCGAAGATACCACCAAGCAAGTTGTTAAAATCGTGCGCGAGCCCCCCTGCGAGTACGCCTAATGACTGCAGTTTGTCCGCGCGCTGCATGTTAGCCAGAAGCCTCTGCTTCTCGGTCGTATCGCGGAACACGAGCACCACGCCGATGATGTTGCTCTGTTTGTCGAATATCGGTGCCCCGCTGTCTGCAACGACGATCTCGTCTCCGCTCCGGTTCACGAGCACAGTATGGTTCGCCAGTTCGATGACCCGTCTTGTTTCCAGGACCTCTTCGACCGGGTTCTTTCGATTCTCGCGTGTATGTTCATCGATGATGCGGAACACTTCGCTCAGGGGTCTTCCCACCGCTTCATCCAGAGGCCATCCGGTGAGGAGCTCCGCCACGCGGTTCATCAGGAGGATATTGCCCTGGAGATCGGTCGTGATAACCCCGTCTCCGATGCTTCGCAAGGTTACCGCCAGGCGCTCGCGCTCTTCAGAAAGCGCCTCTTCGGCCCGCTTTCGTTCCGTAATGTCCTCGACGACTCCGTCGTAGTAGAGCGCCCGTCCTCCCTCATCGCGCACGACCGTGGCGCTCTCTCGAACGAAAATAACCGTGCCATCCCTGCGCCGCCAGGCGCTCTCAAGCCCTTTGATCGTTCCATCCCGCTCAAGCTTCTCCCGGAATTCAGACCGCGGATAGTCCGGATCAAAATCCTGCTGCTCAATGTTCTTCTGCATGAGCTGGTCAAATGAATCGTAGCCGAGCATTTCCACGACAGCAGGGTTCGACATCAGGACACGACCGTCCGGCGTGGTGCGATACAGGCCCACTGTTGAGTTGTCGTACAGGCTCCGGAAACGCGCTTCACTTTCCTTCAACGCCTCCTCCGCTCTCTTACGTTCCGTAATATCGCTGCTCATCCCTACCAGTCCAACGACGTTGCCGGCAGAATCCCGCAGCGGAACCTTTGTTGTCAGGTGCCACCGGGGCTCGGCAAGCTCCTTGTCGTACGTGATCTCCTCCCTGTCAATAAGCGGCTCGCCCGATCGAATCACCTCTTGCTCATCTTCGAAAAACCTGGAGGCCTGATCGCCGGTAAAGTAATCAAACGATCGTTTCCCTATCACTTCATCCTGACTCGTGGCACCAAGCGAGCGGATATGTGCGAGATTGTTAATCACATACCTGCTCGAGCAGTCTTTGATGTAGATAAAGACCGAGTCCGGCAGGCTGTCGATCAGCGTGCGAAGAAGGTTCCGTTCCTGCTGGAGGGCCTCTTCGGATTGTTTTCTTTCAGTGACATCTTCAAACACCCCAAGAACGCCAAAGATCGACCCGTCTTCTGCGACCAATGGAATTTTTGTGGTATCAATCCAGCGCCCCGGACGATCGACGTTGTTCGAGCGGTGGACGATGTGATGTTTTGGCCGGCCACTCTCGATCACCCCCCGGTCATCTGCACAGTAGGCCTCGGCAATGTCATGGGAAGGGGTCAAATCATAGTCGTTTCTACCGATCACCGCACCCGGAGTGTGGAAGCGTGTATCGCGGGCAAAGGCCTTGTTGCACCCAAGGAATGTGCCATCGCGGTCTTTCCAAAAAACCGACTGGGGTATCGTATCCAACACCTGTGCGAGCATCGATTGCGCCTCCTGCAGCCGCTTCTCCGAAGCCTTGCGGTCTGTAATCGTGCGCACGAAAATTGTGAAGCCTTCGATCGTTCCGTCCACGGTTCGAATCGGCGTATAGACCTCTTCATTGATGGCGGTGCCTCCATTCGCAGTTGGAGAGGAAGACTCCAGGGTCACTTGTTCGCCCTTGAGCACCCTCCCCCCCGCCTCCAGCACCACCCTCCTTCTGTGTTCTGGAAGCATATCCTCAAGCGGCATTCCCACAAAGGGTGTGATCTTGTTCAACTTCTGGACACGTTCAAACACAGGTTTGTTGAAGGCCATCACGTTCATCTCATTGTCGACAGCGACAATCAAGTCCTGCGTACTGTCGAGAACCGACCTGAGAAGCAAACGGCTCATGATTGCTCTCTCTTCGGCTTCTCTGCGGGAGGATACCTCGATTTGCGAATCCCCGAGCGCTTTCGTCAACGAGCCCGTGATGAAAAGTTGTAAGTACCAAATGAGTACCAGAAGCGCCGTGTAGTTGAAAAAGAGAGAGTACGGCGTGATGGTCGATGATGATTGAGGGAGAAGACCGTTCGCCTCAAGAGACGCAAGGCCAAAGGCCACTAGGATCGTCGCGGCCACGGAAACAAACAGTGCTTTTCTTCCCAGAAGGACAGCGGCCGCGAGTGAGAGCACAGCGAACAATAGGAAAACCGGGGACCTGAGCCCTCCGCCAGTCAAACATAATGCGGTTGTCATGAGCCATCCTGAGCCTAGCATGGAAATCGCCGCCACCCGGAGTCCGACCCTCCCAAGGAGGAGGTGCGCGGCAAGAGCGATCATCACGCAGCCGGCAAGGATGAGCGCGTACCGGGTAATGTTCGATGAGAGCACAAGACTGCCTATGAAGTTGATTCCACCGCTGAGGACAATTGCCCAGATGGAATTCCGCAGCAGCGCCACCAACCTCGCCTGATCGGGTTCAGGATTGTCGGGCGATCTGAATACAAATTGAGAGAATTCCTGAAGTTGCTTCTTCATGGCTTCATCCGATCGTTACTTCCCCTTTTCCGGAATTGAGGGGACTTCAAGGCTGAGCGGGATTTTTATGATGATGAGATTCGACTAATTTGGCAAAAGTGTCAATACGCTTTACAGCGTATTAATCACATGGTCCAGAGAATCATGCCTGGAAAATGAGGCGTTTCCCGATAAATCATGCACTATGTGATGAGAGTCGATAACGGGAAGCCGGGGAGGCGGAGGAGAATTTCGGGAGAGCGAGGGGCCATGCGAGGGTCACTTACGAGCGACCCGTGCTGGCTTGTTCCCCCACCCCGCGGTGTAGTCTGAGGAACTTCAACGGACGTGCTCAGGGAACGATTTGAGTTCCCTGAGCGGCCCCTCTTGGCAGATGCGAGGGTTGCTTCTTTCCAAGCCGTGCCCGGCTGGCACAAGCGGGTCGATGTTCAACGTACGATAACGAGCAGAGGAGAAGTCACTCGCATGTATTTCCGGGCAACATTCTTGACGTCAGCGAGTTTCGCATTTTTCAATTGTTCAAGGAATCGCTGGTCGTAGGTCTCATCATTGTGGAAGTAGACCGACGTGCCGAGATAGAAAGCCTGATTGATACTCGAAAGCCTGCGGAACATCATTCTCCCAAGGTACATGTTGATCGATTTTTCCACCTGGTCCTCGGTCAGCGAGTCCAGCACTGACATCTGGAAGAACTTCGGATACTGAGGCACGAGCTTATCCACATTTTGGGGCCTCGTACCCTGCGACACAAAGAACAGCGCCTTGTCCTGGATGATTTCCACACCGGCGGACATACCGTATGCCATTCCCTGTTTCTCCCTGATGTCAAAGACGATATTGTCAGACAGAACAAGCGAGAGGGCCTGCAGGAAAGGGGCATCGGCCGGGTCGATCTTGTTGATGGCTCCCCAGAATACGTACGACCGCTCACCGTTTCCTGCTTTCTCGATCTTCACAGGCTGATCGTGAGAAACAAACGTGGGAGTGAAAACAGGCGGCTCCTCTTTTGTTGGCGAGAAGCCAAACTGGTTGAACAATGAATCGATGCTCTCCGGGGCGGCTGGCGAGACAACCGAGATGATCATGTTCGAAGGCTTGAAGTACTCCCTGGCGAACGCGGCCAGACCATCGTACGTCAGCACGGGCCGCGGCTGAGGAACTGGCTCGGGCGCGTACACGACCGGTTTATATGTTTCATCGAAGAGCTTCTGAGGTTTGTTTCCTCCCATCAACATCGCTTCGATTCCTTTGTACTTCTCAATTGCCTTCTTGAACTCATCCTCTGTCGGCACGAAATCTTTCAGCTGACCATTGAGGTACCTGATTGCCCCGGGAATGTCGTCGGCGAGGCCTTCTACTCTGACATACCCGAAATCGGGGTGGAGATAAATATCGTCCATCGGGATAAACGGATTGTCGTTCACGGTAAACGTGAAACCGAACTGACTGCTCGCTTTTCGATTCGCGTCGGACTTCAGCCGCTGGTCCAGGCACTCATGGAGAATCTTGGAAGCCTCGTTGCCAAACTTCGCCTCAGACGCCGACTTGTGTTTCACCAGGTAATGAACAGCGAGCAGCTTGCTCGCCTCGTTCTGCGCTACGATAAGGTTCTTGCCGGATGCGTCATCGCGGAAGCGCCTCGTCAGTCCGGCTGCCCGGGCCTTTGCCGTGTCCTTCTTCGCCGAGGGGGCCTGGATAAGGACCATAGGATGGAATCCCAGTTTCAGCGTTGCGAGTTCCCCTGCTGCTTTGATCAATCCGTCGCCGGTATACGATCCAAGGACAGATTCAATGCCGCTCTTCGCGATGCCGTCGGCGTTGTAGATTCCGAACATGTGCGGCTTCTCGATATTCCTCGCAAACTCCGTTCGTGCCTTCGTCACCTCGGACTTGACGACATCAGGCGCCAATGCGAAATTCAGTCCGGCCAGTTTCACCGACAGCGAGCTCACCACTGCATCAAGATTGGTCCCGGGTTTCAGAATGATCGCTGCCTCGAAGAGGCTGCCGAGATGCGAGACGCGCGTCGAGAGTTTGACAGATTTCACGTTCTTGCCGAACTCAGCTTTCACAGATGACTGCAGTGCGTCCTTGTTCTTTTCGATAACGAACGACAGCAACTGATAATACTCGGACGGTTTGGACGGAGGGAGCTGATACAACGCCTGAAGGACAACGTCCTCGCCTTCATAGAATCGGTGATACGTTTCAGAGTTTGGAGATCCCGTCAACGAAGGGATCTGAAAGCCGGTTGCCCATTCCAGGTCTTCCTGACGTTCGACACGCCCCGGCCGTGCTTTGCCATAGATTTCCTGAACAAGAGAGAGCATTGCGCTTGTCCGGAAATTCCCGATGACGCTGAGGATCATGTTGTTTGGGACGTAGTTGTTCTTATAGAACGAGTTGACGTCATCTCTGGAAAGCGATTGAATTGTGGAGTAGGTACCGAGCGTTGGCAGTGAGAGCGCGTGCCCCCGGTAGAGTATGGATAGAGTGTTGCGTTCGAGCTGTTCCTGCGGGTCGGCCAGGCTTTTTGAGATCTCTTCCAGGACTATCCCCTTTTCCTTCTCAAATTTGTCTGTCGGAAGCGTCGAATTGAAGAGCATGTCCGCCTGGAGTTCCATCCCCTTTTTGATGTTTTCGGCCGGCGTGACCATCATGTAGTTCGTATAGAATTCCGCTGTGGTCGCATTGTTGTAGCCGCCGATCCGATCCACATCGTCGTACAGCTTTTTCTGCATGCGCGATGTCGTTCCGTTGAAGAGCAGATGTTCCAGCATATGGCTCATGCCGCTGGTTGAAAACGTCTCGTAGGCCGAGCCGACCTTCACGACGACGTTGGCGCCGACCATCGGGAGGGCCGGATTCTCGATCAGGAGGACCTTCATGCCGTTGTTGAGCTGGTAGACAGAAACCCCCTTCGGCAGCATCTGTAGGCGCTGCGCAGAATCGCCAGGGACCACGGCATTTGCATGTGGAAACGCCAAAGCTCCATTGACTGTCAGCAAGACGACAATTGTAATAAGAATTCTTCGCACGATCGATATCTCCATGAGTGAAAGAATGTGAAGATTTGAGTGACGTTGGGACTCTTCAGACCTCTATGAACATACCCAGGCGTTCGCGGAATGTCAACCGATTCCTGCGATCGACGAAGGAATGATGACGAAAGAAAAAGCCCCGGTCACTCTCGCCGGGGCCGCGGTGCAGCAGCTCATGTGTCTTCCGATGTTCCCGAAACAAATGTCTCGCGTCGAGCAATCCCGAGCTCCGGCCCACCTCAGCACCGTGCTGCCCGGAAATCCCTATGATCGATGCCTCCCAAAAACCTGATTCACTCGACTTCGCTCCGAAGTCCAGCCCCGCATCCAAACCGGCCTGCATGCGCCGACATCCTCAGTCGCGGCAGCGCAATTCCATCGTCATCCCAACCACGGCATCATCAGCATTCGGCCCGGTGCCAGTTGTTTTTTCGCCCACATACCCGTATCTTTCAATCGCCAACACGGCCTGCGACAGTTGCCGTTTTGAGCCTACCCGCCACAACAAGATCAGTGAGGGCAGGCGGGCGTCCCGATCTCCATTGCGAATCGCTGAATTGATCGGGATCTGTTTTGCTGCAATCGGCGTGACCCGAAGGATACTCAATTTCAGACTGGAGTCGAAGAACTGTCGGGATCTGCGCTCTTGTCATAAGCACCAGTGACGAAATCGTCGGCCTGGGTTCATCCCCCGAATCGACAATCGAAAATCGGCAATCGAAAGTCTTTTTGCACCCATAGCTCAATTGGATAGAGTACTTGACTTCGGATCAAGTGGTTGGGGGTTCGAGTCCCTCTGGGTGCACTACTGAATTTCGGATTGCGAATTGTCAATTCCGAATTGATCGTTGGCAATTGACAACTAGCCCCGGAATTTCGCTTCCCCATCTGGAACATCATCCAAATCGGCAATTCACAGACTCTCGTCCCCACGGTATTTCCACAACCCACTCGACATCAATAGCCAAGTCCTTCTGGGTGCACAATGCAATTGCGAATTGTCAATTTGGAATTGATGACTTCTTATTCATTCATTTCGCAATTCCCAATCCGCACTCCGCAATCTCCTTTCAGTTCTTCATCACCTCCGCAATCGCTGCCAACACCTTCTCAACGTCCTTCGCCGTTATCCAGTAGTGCGTGACAAGCCGAAGGTCAGCCAGAATTCCCCGCTCTTTCAAACGGTCGAGCATGTGTGGAACAGTCACTTTTGCTGAAGGGGCCAGATGGAAATAGACCATGTTCGTTTGCGGCGACTCTGTCTCGAGTACAATTTCCGGGATGCCGCGCAAACCATCGGCCAGGCGGCGGGCGTTTGCGTGGTCTTCCTCTAAACGCTGGATCGCCGTCTTCAACGCGACGATTCCAGGGGCAGCTACCACACCCACCTGCCTCATCCCTCCCCCCACCTGCTTCCGATTCCGCCGCGCTTCGGCAATGAACTCCTTCGTTCCGCACAACATCGACCCGATCGGCGCGCAGAGTCCCTTTGACAAACAAAGCATCACCGAATCGGCTCCTCCGACCAGCGTTTTCATCTCCACCCCATACGCAATTGCTGCATTCGCCAGCCGTGCACCATCCAGATGCAGTTTGAGACCCCGGCTATGGGCCAGTTCAGCAACACTGCGCGTGTATTCCGGAGTCAGCACAACACCGCCGCAGGAGTTCTGTGTATTCTCGAGGCATATCAGCCGGGTGCGTGGATAATGCACGTCGTCCTCCCGTATAGCGCCGGAGATATCCTCCAATCTCAACGTCCCATCCGGCTGATTCGGCACATGGTTCGCCTGTATGCCGCCAAGCGCCGCCATCCCGCCAACTTCGTGTAGAAAAACATGCGACCGATTTCCCATGATCGCTTCGGTTCCACGCTCACAGTGTGTAAGCAATGCGACCAGGTTACCCATCGTGCCGGAAGCCATAAACAGCCCGGCCTGACAACCGGTCATCTCCGCCGCCATTTCTTCCAGCTTGATAACAGTACAATCATCTCCGAACACATCATCCCCGACATCTGCATCTGACATGGCGGCTCGCATGGCGGGCGTGGGATGTGTGACGGTATCACTTCGCAGATCGATCAGACCATTTTTGAAACTCATTGACAAATCCTCCAGATCAGCATTGTCAGACGGAAAGATCCCGGCTTGTGGATTGAAAGCAGAGTGTAGGCTGTTGGGTGCAATATGGGACCTTGCGTGAGGAAAGCTACCGCACTTCGTTCTCAAAATCAACCAGACGATGGTGACTCCTGTTCCGCATTGACCTGGACAATTCTTGCGGGAGAATGAGAATAGCTTTATACTGTGACATACGCAGCACCGTTCTCTTTTGCAGCCTCACGATCCCGGGGTTCACCTATGACACAACGATTCCTTCTTTTTGTCTCGTTCGCGCTCCTCACGCCGCTCTCACTTTTGGTTGGGAGGCAACGCGCAACAACCCTCATTCCCGGCTTCTCGATCAGTCCCTATTTTAGCGAGCAAGTCACCACCTTCAAATACTATCCTGAGGTGCGGATACACATCAACGCCCCGGCCCCCGATTCGTTCGATCCGTCGAAACCGACAGCCCTGATCTTCTTCGCTCTCCCCAACGGCAACACTATTGAGCAGACTGTCGGGAAGCAGCTGCTGCCGGGCGATGACTGGCACTTCGATATTCAACATATCGGGGCGCAGAGCCGGTTTCTGCGGAAGGCGGTCAAGGACACCAACATCGTTACCATTTATCTCGAGGCAAACGCATCCGCGGGTTCACTTGCTTGGTCGACCTGGAGAAACCAATACGCCAACAATGCCGCCATGATCAAAGGACTCGTCGATTCGATGATGACGCTGTTTGCCTCGTATCACCCCTATGTCGTTCTCTCCAGCCATAGCGGAGGAGGAAGTTTTACCTTTGGTTACATGAACAGCGTAACCTCGATACCGAACGAGGTCCGACGGATCGCCTTCCTCGACAGCGACTACAACTATGATAACTCGTACGGCGCGAAGCTCCGGCAGTGGCTGGATGCCTCACCGGAGCATTTCCTCAGCGTCCTCGCGTATAATGACAGCATAGCCCTATTGAACGGCCAACCGTTCGTGAGCGCGACGGGAGGGACGTGGTACAGAACCCGGATGATGGCTGCTTACCTCTCGGGATTCTATTCTGTCACGACGACAGTGAGCGACACGTTTATCACCTGCCGTGCGCTCAACGGCCGCATTTCCATCATCCTGAAACAGAACCCAGCACGCGCAATCCTGCACACAGTGCAGGTCGAGCTGAATGGGTTCATGCAAACGGTTCTCTCCGGCACGCCTCACGAGGAGCAGGGATACGTATACTACGGACCGAGGGCTTACTCGCAGTTCGTGCAAACCGGCAAGGCACTCCCGAAACTCGTGCAGATCCCGGCCCGGCCGACGGGCTCCATGACCGGCTCGCAATTCATGACCTCGGTCAATTCCATGACGTTCGATCAGCGTGAATCAGAAATCTACAAGGAGATTTCAAAGGGGAACATTCCCGATTTCATGCGCTATCTCAGGAAACTTCAGTCCTCTTTCACGGATGCCAGCGGTGTCGCACATTCCGTGATCTACGGGGTCATGCCTGACTATCTCTGCATCGGCTCAAACGAAGATTTCTGTCGAATCCCGATGGGACCGATCACCGCTCAGAAGCTGGCCAACCTATTCGGGGCAACCATGCCGACGCCGAAGATCGTTGACGACATCTACCTCAAGGCCGATGTGAAACTCGCACCTGTCACGTACACACCTGTCGGGAACCAAAATGAACTCGTTTCGAAATTCGTCGAGCACAACAGTGCGATTGAAGTCCAGCGGACTGCAACTGGCAAACCACTTGGTTCGATTGTCGGCGGCACAAAGAAAGATGTTGTCCTCAGCAATAAGATCACTGATCCGGCAAGCGCGAATCACGTTGTGATCTACGGTTGGCATCAACTGAATGGGGTCCCCATCCAGCCGGCCTACAGCGGCCACATCAACTCCTACGTGGATTACAGCCATGGCATACGCCTGATCAACAACGAGATGCTGGTCGACAGCGTCGTGATGACGAGCGGGCAGATCCTGACGAACGCAACGATGTACAAGATCCTGAGCAATGAGACCAGCCCGATGTCCCAAACAAGTTATCTCAAGGATAACTCAATTCCGGCGGTGCCGAAATCTTTGGGGATAAGGCCGGAATCAGGGACATCCCTGCGCCTCGTCATCAAGCCGGACTCATCTGCAGCGCAGTACGTTGTCGTCACTGGAAAAAACGGGACGACCTTTCCAGACTCTCTCACATTCGCTTCGGGGAACATCGTCGTATCGAATCTGCAGAAGGACTCCCTCTACTTCATCAAGATCAAGGCCGTGAACCTTATCGGCGCATCGGCATTCTCTGAGGTTCTTGCGGGGGTTCCATCTTCGACCCAGCCGCAAACGCTGGTTGTCAACGGATTCGACCGAGCCTCATCCAACAACACGCGCGATTTCATCAGGCAGCACGCGGGGGCGTTCATGGCAAACAAGACGCCAATCGCCTCGGCGACAAATGATGCCATTGCCGACGGATTGTTCTCCCTCGGAGATTACACGATCGTCGACTACATTCTGGGAGACGAAAGCACGGCGGATGAAACATTCAGCGCAGCGGAACAGGCGAAGGTAAAGACATACCTGCAAAACGGGGGAAGACTTTTCGTTTCTGGCTGCGAGATCGCGTGGGACCTCGACGCGAAAGGGAGTGTCACAGACAAAGACTTTTTCAACAACTATCTGAAAATGAAATACGCCGCAGATGCCCCCAACGGATCATCTTCCTCAACCTATCAGGCTGAAGGCCTGACCGGGACCGTCCTGGCGGACGTGGGAATCATCTCCTTCGATGACGGGACGCATGGGACGTTCGATGTTACGTGGCCGGATGTCATCAGGCCATTCTCCGGCTCTGTAGGGTGCGCGAAGTATGCCGGCCTGGACACATCGTTCGGCTTCAGCGCAGTCTCTTTCCAGGGGATGTTCCCTTCAGGCATGAAGGAAGGCCGGCTCGTCGCTTTCGGGTTTCCGTTTGAAACGATGTATCCTGAGAGTATTCGCACCCAGGTGTTTGCGAACATCCTGAAGTTCTTCTCAACGATTTCCGCTATTGGGCACGGGGACGCGTTACCGGAGGGGTGTCTCCTGTTTCAGAACTACCCGAATCCGTTTAATCCAACAACAGCGATCAGCTATCAGCTGTCAGCCGTCAGCTCCGTGGCGCTGAAAGTGTTCGATGTCTTGGGCAGGGAGATCGCGACCATCGTCAGCGACAAGCAGCAGCCGGGCACCCACATCGTCCAGTGGAACGCTTCTCATGTGCCAAGCGGCGTATACTACTACCGCCTGGAGACAAACAACGTGTTCCTGACGAAGAGGATGCTCGTCCTCAAATAGCCCCCCTTGGTGATAAAGGACTTTCCTGCGGCACCCCTACCCGACCTTCAATGCGACAGATATTCCTGCACAACTTGAGACACTTTCTCATCTTGGCCTGTAAAATGTAGAATCTCCACTTCGGCCGGACCAAAAACCCCCGTAGAAACCTCTCCTCGATTCAAATGCTGTGTGGCACGCAGATTGAATCACTGCGTATGTGATTTGTCGCCCTGCGGGTCTTGAAATCATCATCCTCCGGCACCTGGGGAACACGCTCAAAGGCCCTGTGATACGCGTCATTTGACATGACTTCCAAAATATGGTATCATACCCCAGCGAGCGGAAGATCCCGTGAGGGAAAGTGTCCCTCATTTTGAACAACCAATGTGAATTAGAGGAAGGACGATACTGTGGGCACGGGTCAAACGATCCTCACTATGGGAGCCTTGGTACTCCTTAGCTTTACGGTACTGCTGACGAATCGTACTTCGTTGCAATACGGCACGATCATCAACCAGACTGAAATCGATATCTACTCCGTTTCGCTCGCGGAATCCATCATTGAAGAAGCGGCCGGAAAGGCGTTCGACCATTACAGCGCGAGCGATACGGTAGCTAGCGGCATGGTCATTACAGCCCTGGCACAGCTTACCGACCCAACCTTGCTCGGCAAAGAAGCCGACGACAACTACACGGATGTAAACAAGGGTTTCGATGATTTCGATGATTATAACTCCTGGTACAATACACCATATGTCATGTATGTCGCTGGAGTCGATTCCTTCCATATAAAAGCCGAGGTATTCTACGTAGACACGACGGCTCCCGATTTCAAGCTCAACACGCGAACCTGGCACAAGAAAATGATTGTGAAGGTGTGGCCTACAATCGTGCCGTGGGGAGAGACCACAGCGTCCGGCAAAGCGAAACCCGATACAGTAATCATGTCATACATATACAGTTACTGGTGGTTCAGGTGATCCTATGGGCACAAGTACTATTCTCGACATCATAACGTCCGCTGTCATGGCCGGGGTGCTTCTTCTGATCGCGCTCAGACTGAACGCTCAGGCGAACGAATCCACGACGGTGTACAACGGCAGCGTCATTCTTCAGCAAAATATCACAACCCTCGTCGGCTGGATCGAGCATGATTTTCGCCAGATAGGATATTGCAGGGATTGGACGAAGATCCCAAAGTCATCAGATTCATTCAGAAGAGCAGATACATCCGATATCACGTTCTGGACGGATGTAAACAATGCCGGGAACAAGGACTCAATTCGCTGGTACATCGGCGGTACCAATGACAACATCGTCAATCAAACGCCGAATCCTAATGACCGGCTTATCTATCGCGTCGTCAACAATGGGACGCCAAAGGGATGGAATCTCGGCGTGACGCAGTTCAGATTGAGGTATTTCAGATTGAACCGCACGGAAATGACGGCTCCGGTGTCAAGCCCTGACGAGATCTACGAAATCCAAATCTCGATCGCCTGCCAGAGCCCGTACAAGTTCTCCGAACAGTGGCGAGCTTCCGCGGGAGGGACCGATAGCGTCCAGGACTTTCAGGTGTTCTGGCGACAGCTTCGCCTGGCGGCCAGGAATCTAAAAAGCAGATAAGGAGAGAGGAACCACAGATGGGACGATCGTCATTGATCATGGTTATGGGGTTCAGTATGGCCCTCTTGCTGAAAGGGTTCAACCTTTCAGCTGTTTCCTCTGATGCCTACAATAATGTTGTCAATTACTACACCAGGGCCGCGTCGCACAATATCGCCGCGGGTGTCGCCAATATGGGATGCAATGTCATCTACCGCGTGCCGAATGCCTTCCCAAAATGGACAGGCCTCGCTTTTGGCGGCGGCACCGTGAATCTCTGGACGAAGACAGAGGACTCGCTCGGAAGAATACGGTTGACGGCTGCGAGCAACTACAAAGGATATCTCGACACCGTCAGCATCGTATGGGGACAGAGCAATTTCTCGAAGTTCGCATATTACAGTCAGATCGAGGGAGCAATCAACTGGGCGGGCAAGGACACCATCTTCGGACCGTTCCACACCCAGGACAAGATGACTGTCAATGGAGGCACGCCGCCTATAGCTAATCCGGTCTTCTGGGGCAAAGTGACGAACAAGCTGGGGATGACGAAAAGCCCGGCAACCACAACGCCCGAGTTCCACAACGGATATCAGTCAGGCATCGACATTCCAATGCCGACGGATTTCGCCCCATTGAAGAATGCAGCCATCAGCGGAGGGAAGTACATCCATGGTTCGGATGTGACTATCGCCTTCGATAGCGCGAGCACCGGATATATGACAATCAAGATCGGAGCAGCGGCAGCCACAAGAGTGCTCATAAGCACCTACTGCCCAAACGGTGCTCTCCTGATCGACAGCGGAAATGTCCGCATCAAGGGGAAGTTCAAAGGCCAGTTGACGCTTTCAGTTCAATCGGGGGGAAAAGCGGGTAAGGGGAAAATGTATCTTGATAGCAGCGTTGCCTATTGCCGAAACCCGTTGGACCACCCTAACCCGCCGGATCTGCTCGGTCTGTGTGCTGAAGACAGCATCGTCATCACGAACAACGCCAACAACGCCAACGACGTCACAATTCAGGGAGCTCTTTTTTCTCTGAAAGGGGGATTGGGCGTCGAGCAGTACAACAACGGTGATATTCGGGGAAGAATCAACTTGCTTGGAGGAATCTCACAGAAACAGCGCGCCGCAGTCGGCACGCTCTCTGGTGGCGTCGTGAACTCCGGCTTCTCAAAAAGCTACAGGTATGACGATCGGATGATGAATCGAAATCCACCTTTCTATCCAACGACAGGTAGCTATGAGATTCTCTCCTGGTATGAACGTTAGCGCAGCGACCGGGAGTTTGGTTTGATCTGAAGAAGCTAAATTACAGTGGAAGGCCCGAAATCAAGTAACGATTCCGGGCCTTCTTGTTTTTCTGCCGTTCAGGGGAATCGATCTTCGCTCCCCCGCTTGCGGCACAAACCTTTTTAGTGCAGACGCAACCCAATCACTGTGCGGGATGAGACCACGTAAGCGTCCTGCACAATCGTCGCTTCTTTGTCGCCCGGATCCGCGAAATCGTGGGGACTGGTGAGAGATGTATCGAGGAATCGACGCCATTGCCTCACGCCCGCGGGTGGCGGAAGACGGAAGGTCAGTTCGTCTGAGAAAGCGTTGAACACGAAATACAGGTCGTCATCCTGCCCGTCGAACTGGAGTTCCACTGCAATCGACTTCGAGTGCCACGACCAATCCGGGCTGTATGGTTCGGTGCCATGCCATATGATCCTTGGAATTTCAGACCCTTGCCCAATGAATTTTCGCTGACGGAACAACGTGTGACTGAGCCGGAACGCGATGAGGCACTTGAAGAACCTCAGCAGATCTTTGTTGTTTTCTGCAGCAACCCAGTCAAGCCAGCTGGTTTCATTGTCCTGGCAATAGGCGTTGTTGTTTCCACTCTGCGTCCGCCCGATTTCATCTCCTGCCAAAATCATCGGGACGCCCTGGGAGAGAAGGAGCGTCGCGGCCAGGTTCTTGATCTGTCGATTGCGGAGCTTCTGGATCGACGGATCCGCAGTAGGTCCCTCCTCCCCGCAGTTCCAACTGTCATTCCCATTGAGTCCGTCGCGGTTCTGTTCCCCGTTCGCCTCGTTATGTTTCTCGTTGTATGACACGAGATCGGCCAGCGTGAATCCGTCATGGCTCGTAATGAAATTGACGCTGTGGAACGGCGCCCTGCCGCTCCCGCGATACAGGTCAGCACTCCCGCAGAACCTCGTCGCAAGCGAGCGCACTTTGTCAGGTTCCCCTTTCCAGAATTGCCGGACATCGTCGCGAAAGCGCGCATTCCACTCAGCCCAACGCCCCCAACTCGGGAAACTCCCCACCTGATAAAGACCGGCGGCATCCCATGCTTCGGCAATGAGCTTCACGTTGGCCAGAACCGGATCAGCGGCGATCCGTTCGAGCAGCGGCGGATTCGCGAGCACGCTGCCGTCTGTTCCTCGCCCAAGAATGGATGCCAGATCAAATCGGAAACCGTCAACGTGCATCTCTGTCACCCAGTAGCGTAGGGAACCGAGTATTAGATCCCTCACGACCGGATGATTGCAGTTCATGGTGTTACCGCACCCAGAGAAATTGAGGTACCCGCCTGTATTCGGATCGACGATGTAATAGATCGGGTTGTCGAGTCCGCGGAAGGATATCGTTGCCCCCTGTTCATCCCCTTCACCCGTGTGGTTGAAGACCATATCAAGGATCACTTCTATACCGGCATCATGGAAGTCTTTGACCATCGATTTGAATTCACGGACCTCGGCACCGAGGGAGGGATTTGAAGCGTACGAAGCTTTCAATGCGAAGAAGCTGATGGGGTGATAACCCCAGAAGTTCAACAGCTGCTCTCCTGTGGCCGGGTTGCGTACCAGGCAATCAGTCTCCAGAAAATCGTTCACGGGCATTAGCTCCACAGCGGTCACCCCCAGGTCCCTCAGGTAGGGTATCTTCTCCGAAAGGCCATGGAATGTTCCCGGATGGCTGACACCGGATGACGGATGGCGCGTGAAACCGCGGACATGGAGCTCGTAGATAATAGAATCAGCCAGGTGCCTGTTGAGAGGCTGATCGTACTTCCAATCGAATTCAGGATCGATGACGCAAGAACGTCTGAGCCAGGAAGCGCGACGGTCTGTCCGTCCGCGGCCCCAGATTTCTCCTCCGCTCAGCGAGCGGGAATACGGATCGACCAGGATTTTGTCGGCATCGAACCTGTGGAGGTGAAGAGCGGGATTGCCGGACATTTCAACCCTGAATCCGTATTCGACTCCCGGGTCGAGACCCCGGATGCACGCATGCCAAATATCCCCGGTCTTGTTGTATCGGGGATCGAGTGGAAACTCCGCCAGCGGCTCCGCCTGCCCCTGGGCAAACAGCACGAGGCTCACGTCGGTGGCGTGTCGGGAGAAGAGCGAAAAATTCACGCCTCCCCGGACGGATGTGGGCCCGAGCGGAAGCGGGTGTCCGCGCACAATTTCGAACTGCTCCGTCACAACATCCAGTATCGATATCTTCTGCTTTTTCTTCGTCATAGTCGATTCCAATGAATTGATTTCCCGCATTGCGGGACTCAAATGTAAGGTTAGGAAACGATTTCCACAACCACAACAAAGGGTTGGTACACAGTTAGTCGCAGTACTGTGCGGGGATGCGGTTGAGAATCACGTTGACGTGAATTGGAGGCTTTCCATCTGTTCGGACCCGGATTCAGAATGGCGTTCATTCCGTGGAACGATCATTCGTTGATTCCACTCTTTTTTTTGTGCACATTAGTCGAAATTGGAAGACAGAAAAGAACTTACCTCGATGATTGAGCAGATCAGACAGCAATTCATGACGGTCTTGAAGCCCGCAAGGGATTTTTTCATCAGGCATCCCGCGGTGCTCTCTGGCTACATCATCTATGCGTACTTCTTCGTCACGACGATGAACTTCTACCGCGACGTGAAACAATCCCATTTTAAGGTGAGGGGCATTTTTGAACGATTCGATGCGCTCATCTGGATGTGGCTTCTCGCCGTCGTCCTCGTTAAAGTCATCGAGTACCGCAACAAGTTGAACGAACAGGAGAAGATACGGCTGGAGAGGGAAAAGGAGCTGGAGCTGAAGGGTGTGCAGCTGGAAACCGCCCATCAACTGATCCGCACACTGCAGCACCAGATCAACAACCCCCTCACTGTCATCCTTCTCTATGTTCAACGCGCGCTGCGCAAAGGAGAAGGCACACCCGAGTCTCTCGACATCCTTACGCAAATCAAAGAGAGCGCGGAACGGATTTCAGCGACACTGCGCGAGTTTGCCCATGCCCAGGGAATCGAGACTGTTGATTCTCCCGTCGGCGGCCTTATTACACCACGCAAACAGGATGACCCAGCACGATCAATGGATGAAACAGGCCCTTCGCGAAGCTGAGTGGGCATACGAGGAGGATGAGGTACCCGTCGGTGCGGTTGTCGTGCAGAAGGGGAAGATCATCGGCCGCGGGCACAACCAGATCGAGCGGTTACAGGATCCGACGGCCCATGCAGAAATGATCGCGATCACCGCCGCCACAAACCATCTCGAGTCTCGTCGGCTCGAAGATTGCGTTCTCTACGTTACACTCGAACCCTGCTCAATGTGCGCGGGAGCAATCGTCCTGTCGAGAATTCCTACGCTTGTATTTGCCACCTTCGACCCAAAAGCAGGGGCCTGCGGCACCTTGTACAACATCGTGCACGACAAGCGCCTGAACCACACGGTACACGTCATTTCCGGAGTTTGTGACAGGGAAAGCGAAGAATTGTTAAAGGTTTTTTTTGGCAGAGTACGAAAGGTCGGTGCACGGAAGTAGCGATACCCGATCAGACCTCTGACTGGAGTTTTTCCGCTCTGTCTGCCACGCGCAATCTCTCAATCATCTCATCCAGATCACCGTCAATCACGCCGGCTAGATTGTAGAGTGTCAGACCAATCCGGTGGTCCGTAATCCGGTTTTGGGGAAAGTTGTACGTCCGGATCTTGTCGCTTCGATCGCCGCTTTTGACTATCGACTTCCTCGTCGCGGCAACAGATGCGTTCTGCTCGTTCACCTTGGATTCATACAGCTTGGCCCGAAGCATCTTCATCGCCCGTTCGCGATTCTGGAACTGCGAGCGCTCCTGCTGGCAGGCCACGATAATCCCGGAAGGCCTGTGTGTGATACGCACCGCCGTCTCCACCTTGTTGACGTTCTGCCCCCCTTTTCCCCCCGACCGATAGGTGTCGAAGTCCAGGTCAGCCGGGTTGATTTCGACTTCAACCTCTTCGACTTCAGGCATCACGACCACCGATGCTGCCGAGGTGTGAACTCTGCCCTGTGCCTCTGTCTCGGGCACGCGCTGCACGCGATGAACGCCGTTTTCAAATTTCATCTGACCGAAGGCGTTTTCGCCGGACACGGCGAACACAACTTCCTTAAAGCCCCCCTTCCCGGTCTCGTTCCAGTCCATCAGCTCGACTTTCCAGCGCTTGCGTTCCGCGTAGCGGGTGTACATCCGGTACAAATCAGAAGCAAAGAGTGCGGCCTCCTCGCCCCCGGTTCCCGCTCGAATCTCCATGATGAAGTTCTTCGTGTCGTTCGGATCCTGCGGAACAAGGAGGAGCTTCAGCTCTTCTTCAAGAACGGCGACCTGCACTTTCAGCGTATCGTATTCTTCCTGTGCAAGCGCCTTCATCTCGGGATCACCGGCAGACTCGAGCAATTCCTTGCTCCCCTTGTAGTCGTTGCTTGCCTTTTTATATCGTTGATAGGAGGCAACGATCGGTTCCAGCGTACGGAGTTCCCGCCCCAGGTCGCGAAAACGTTTCTGGTCTGCGGCAATCGCCGGATCAGATAGAAGCTGCTGGATCTCCTGCACTCTTTCTACAATTTTCTCGAGCTTATCAAACATACTTAATCAGAGGGGTTCGATGACCCTTTGGTTTTTATTTGAGGAATTAGTTGGCCGATGCCGCCGGGACGCTCTCAGCCTCTGACCGTTCATGAAGAGGGTACTTCGCGGGATCGTCGAGCCCCAGGGCGCACTTCAGGGCAACAATGGCAACTTCAACCTGCGATTCGTCCGGTTCCCGTGTGGTGACACGCTGCAACCAGAGACCGGGAGCAATCAGGAGTTTTCCCCACCACGTGGCTGTGTGTTTCGCGGAGAACTTAATCACCTCATACGAGATACCGCCGACCACCGGAATGAACGGGAGATGCGTGAGGAGACGCGTCACGATCGTCAGGCTTCCAAGGATCTGGATAAGTACTGCATCGAGAAGACTAAACGTGAGAATCGCGACGAACATGACAATCAAAAGAAAGCTCGTTCCGCAGCGGGGATGGAACCGGCTGCGCCCGGCGACAACTGGCGGCACAAGCGTATCGGAGAGCTCGAAAGCAAAAACCGTCTTATGCTCTGCGCCATGGAATTGGAACAACCGCTGTATCTCCTTCGAAAGCGCTATTGCCGACAGGTACGCCAACAGGATGCTGATCCGAATGAGGCCAGCGACCAGGTTGAATTCCAATGCGCTCTGCTCGAAGTGAAACACTTTTGTCGTGATGACAATTGGAAGGATGAAAAAGATTCCGATGCCAAGAGCGAGCGCGAACACCAGGGTAGCGGCGAGCGCAAGTGACGATTGGCTCTTCTTTTTCCGGCCGTTCTTGTTCTGTATTCCATTGTCCGGCTCAAGATCCGCCATGGCGATCTCGGCTGAAAAATTCAGGGTTTTAATGCCCAGGTACATCATGTCCACGAGTCCAACTGCTCCCCGGAGAACCGGCAGCCTGAGGATCTTGTACTTCTCCACCACAGACATATAAGGCTCCTGCCTGACGACAATTGCTCCGTTCAAACGGCGCACGGCCGTCGCCACGGAACCGGACGCCCGCATCATGACCCCCTCGATGACGGCCTGTCCCCCGACCTGCATGGGTTTGGCCGGGTCATAAAGCGGATTTGTAGGTACCCAGCTTGATTCTTGATTTTCTGGTGCCAATTCTCTCTCCTCACAATAATCGGTGCTTGAGACAATATACCAAAGAATGGTGCGACTATCAACGCCGCGATCCAGTCCGGACCGCTGCGAGATGTCATCAACCGTCCTACAGTGAATTCAACGCGGCAGTGATGTTTCCGAGAAGGATGGCAGGGTCTGCTGAATGCGGCGCCCGAGCCGCGTCAACGATGTCGAGTTGAGCGGCGGCCGGAACAAATTGACCGTTAGCGTAGTAGCTTTGAACGAGCAACAACCTGAGACGCCGGGTTGTTACTTTTCCATCGTGTAAGAACCCGTACGCGGGATTCTCCGTCAATGCGGAGTTCGCGTAGAGGACCGCATCGGGAAACATGTTGAGGGCATAGAGTGTGAACGACAACCCCACGCGGGCGTCGTTCAGGACGTTTGCCGCAATGCCTGATGTCGCTATTGCCGCAAAGAAATCGCTTTTCGCATTCGGCAGATCTCGCTTGTACATCGAAGACCAACCTCTTCCTTCGAGAGCCTCACCCCGGATCGCTGGTGTCGAGGCCGCGGCATACGCGCTCGTGAAACTCGACGCAGCCGAGTCATACCGCTGCGCCTCGAACTGCTGCCAGCCTTGTGCGAGATGGTCCTTGTCTGTCAGCGTCAGACCGGGGCCGGAGGGCGTGGAATCCTTCGAGCACGCGAGAAGCGTGAGGGCTGCGAACAATCCTGCCAGTATTCTATGAGAGAAATGCATGACTTATTGAGTCGCTACCTCCATGAGATCCTTCGGATTTGACACTAACATCGTTCTGATGCAGCCTCCATGCAGCGAAGCTGCATGCAACGCCGCCTAAGGAAGCCTGCCGAATTCCGCAATGAGGAACAAGCGAAACGGCGGAGCATGATCGATGGAAATTCCTGTCCGCCGTTTCCATACTACTTCACAAGCACAAGCCTTGTCGTTGCGCTGAATTGTCTATTCGATCCCTGCGCCGATTCCTTCGCGTCCATCCGGCAATAATAAACACCGCTCGAAAACGCAACTGCGTTCCACTGCTCGGAATAGGTCCCAGGGTTCAACTGACGATCAACAAGAGTCTTCACACGGCGTCCCAGAGCATCGTAAATCGTCAATGTCACCCGGGCCTGAACTGGCACATCGAACCGGATCGTCGTGCTTGGATTGAACGGGTTCGGATAGTTCTGCGCCAGGGCGAAACTCGCCGGAGTGAATTGCTTGTCATGCTCGACCGAGACCAGGCTCCCCTGGATTTCGAGGTTGTCGATCAACCATCCCCATCCGGTTGTTCCGGGATCGGAATACATCCTAAAGCGAATGAACACGACATCACCCGGGGAGAACCTGCCCAGCAGATTCATGACGTGTTTCTTCATGAGCGAGGGCGTCCCGGCTGTTTTCGCGTTCCAGGCGCTCAACCAATCCGCCTCCCTCCGTGAATCATATCCATCCTCAATCGGAATCCATGTCGCCCCGTCCTTCGTTGCTTCGACGACGCAGTAATCATAGAATGCGGTCGAGCCGTAGAGGGAACCTGGCTCACCGGGCTCGACCAGTACGACCTCATCGAACCTGAGAAACGCGTTCGTTGGCTGCACCGTGATCGGAATTGTCAACGTCAGCGTGTAGTTACGATTGCTCGAATAGTTGTGCGGCGATCCATATGCCGAATCTGCAAACCCCGACGGCCGCTGGCGCGTCATTCCGCTCAAAGCAAAATTCGAGGTTGCCGCGTTGAAATTGTCGACATAGGATGTGCGCGGTGCCTGGGCAAGTATCACATTCGTGCCCCGCACAGGTGTGACGTACGGCTTTCCTGCCTTGAATGACGTTACACTCATCGTCAACGATTCGGCCTTGGCGACCTGGAATCGAACGATCGTATCCTTTGCGCTCGCGTTGGACGCCAGGGTGAGGTACTTCGCTCCCTTGACAAACACCTGGGTCGAATCGTATCCCGAACGGAGACTGATGTTTATCCCCAGACCGCCGTCAGGTCCCTGGGCGGGCTTGTTCAATCGGGGCGAGAGGGTGACCGTCGGCGGCGGAGCAGTCAGCAGCGCGGGGATCTTGACCGACCAGATGCCCCGGCCGTGTGTAGCAACAACGATTTCGTCGTCGACCACGCGCATCTGCCAGATTGCGACAGCCGGCAGCACGTCATTAGAGTACGTCCATGAAACGCCGTTGTTCGTCGAGATGAAGAGGCCAATCTCCGTGCCGGCCCAGATCTCATTTGGATTGTGCGGCATCACCAAGAGGCTGTACGTCGCAACATCCGGGAATCCGTTGGTGCTCGCGGTCCCGGATCCGAACCCTGAAATATCCTGCCACGACTGTCCGAGATCGGTCGTCCGTAAGACTTTCGGACCCTTGGCAAATGAGAAGAGGGCGAACGCCGTCCTGGAATCTTTGGGATGCGTGGCGAGGCCCGAGAGACGGCCGAGCGTTGCACTGGCATAGTTTGTTGTCGGCGAGAAGGTCACACCACCGTTCGTCGAAACATGGATTTTTCCAGTGGTGCCGCCGTTCGACATTCGGATGCCGGCCCACACAACCTGGGGATCAGCGACGGAGATCTCGGCGTTTGCGCCCGTTCCAAAACCCCAGTTTGCAGACGCGATGGTGAACTGTGTCCAGTTGTCGGCAAAGTTATCCGACCTCCAGACACCAGTGCTGCCGACTACGAACAACATGTCGGGATCGCTGTTGGATTTCCCGACTTGCGTGATAAACGGACCGAGGCCGCTCCCGACATCCGTGAGATCGCCCGTAGCTGAGGAAAAGGACGTGCCGCCGTTTGTGGATCTGCGTATGTCGTTGTAGTACAACGTTCCAATGATCTTGCTGGGGTCTTTGTAGTTCCAGATGCTCGCAAAACCGTCTCCGCCGATCACAGCTGTCCAGGACGATGTGGCAGTCGGCGCAGCAGGCGAAAGCCACGTGCCGTTGTCCTGAGTCCCGCCGATGTATTGACTTTCTCCCGGCTTCTTGTCGACTCCGTAGAACTGGCTCGTGTTGTACCCAAGGTTTGGGTTTGCGAACGACGTTCCGCTGTTGTCAGAGATGCCAACTCCGCCATCGCTCCCGTTGAGCATGCGAAAACTCTGTGTGGACTGATTAAGCGGAATGATGGTAATGTTGTGGTGGTCCGCGTGGACGTACGGCTGCGACTGGTTTTGGACCCAGTTCGTCATGCGCGCCGTTGTTCTGGTTCTGCCCACGATCAATCCATAGTTAATGCGGACATTGGACGTTGGAAGGTTGCTCGCGGTCCAGGTCCCCCCCGTCGTCAAAACGGGCCACAAGGCGTAAATGTTCTTGTATCGTTCGCCCCCCGTGATGGCTATGCTCCCGTTCGGGACCAACGGATCATACGGGACAGCGTGAACAAAAATGTACTCACGCTGGGGGTTCGCAGCATCATACGGGATGAGTTTGTAGACACCGGAGGTATCGGTATCCCTCCACGACGCCATCAATTGCCGGTTGCGCGTGACATCCCAAACCTGGAATGGAACGGTCACATAGTCGAGATACGGGTACTGGAAACTCGCTCCGGAAACAAACCTATGGGCCTTCTGGCTCAGGCCCGGACCGAATCGGATCTCGATCGATGTGTACTCCGAATCAGCGAGGCTTACCGGCGCGCTGGTGGTACCGTAGAAGTCCTTCCCGGTTCCAATTCCGCCCCCGGCATATGGCCCTCCCCAGTTCACAAAACTGAGAAACGATGATGTCCCGTTTTGCGTCACGTCCAGTACACCCGGTGTCTGTGAGGTTCCGGCAGTAATCTGCACCTTGTAGATATCAAGACCACCGACGTAGCAGATATCCCGGTCATATGGATGAGCTGCGACCGCGTTGTCGTACCACCCCTGTCCATTCAACCAGTTTGGCGGAGTTCCGCTGTTGTGCGCTGCCTTTGCCCATGATGTGCCCGCATCATCCGATACATAGAGATCTGAAACTGTGCTGCTGGTTTCCACGGCAAGAAACAGGCGCGCGGTATCGGCTGGAGAGATATCAAGCTCGCCTCGGGCGCCAGATCCGACACCTGTAGAGGATGCGGACCATGTCAACCCGCGGTCCCGGGACTTCAGGACACCGTTTGAATTGCGCGTTGCATACAATGTGTTAAAGTTCTGGGGATTCGCGATAATCTGTTGGATCCTGAATGACCCGCCGTTCCCTCCACTCGAGTAGACAGCAGTCCACGTGGAACCGCCATCCGTGGACCTGAAGATTCCTGTATTGGTTGCCGCGAACACGACATTGGCGTTTGCGGGATCTACGATGACACGATTGACATACGAGAAATCTGTGTTCGACGCAGTGCTGGCGAGCTGTGTCCAGGTTTCGCCGCGATTTGTACTCTTCCAGATGCCGTCACCGCGGATGGCGTCGGTGTTGCCGAATCCTTCACCAGTCCCTGCATAGATAACCAGATGATTGGAGGCCGCCATCGCGAGCGTGACTGTTGCAAGATTGGGGAGTCCGGGCGTCTTGTTAGTCCACGTCGAACCTGCATTCGTCGTCTTCCAGATACCGCCTCCGACCGATCCGGCAAACCACGTGTTCTTCGTCGCATCGTCAGGATCGACGATCATTCCGCGCGTCCTTCCCCCGACATTTCCCGGTCCCACCTCGGACCAGGGAAGTGCCGCGACCTTGTTCAGAGAAGCTGCTTTCCGTTCAACTGCTTTCTGCACCTCC
Organism: Ignavibacteriales bacterium; assembly: GCA_026390595.1. Classification (NCBI taxonomy): domain Bacteria; kingdom Pseudomonadati; phylum Ignavibacteriota; class Ignavibacteria; order Ignavibacteriales; species Ignavibacteriales bacterium. Next base: position 195,933 of record JAPLFQ010000025.1, on the reverse strand, counting down.
AGAATCTTGTAGTTGGGGGAGTATGCCGGCCCTGCTTCGCCATCCCGCGTGCGGATATCTCTTTCGTAGCGCTCGAATTCTTCCGGAGCATCGGCCTCATCCGCCTTTCCTTCATGAACATCTGGATCGCGCACGACGACGGGGCGCGGCAAGTCTTCAGTGATGGAGAACTTTTGAAGTGCCGGACGCTGCGAGAGCGCGAAAAACATCGCGCAGACTGCCAAGGACATGCAAAAGTGTAACAGTGTGCGTTTCATGAAAAAGCCTCCCCTGTGATAGTCACCTGACATTGACGCTTTCGAGATCTCTGGTTTTCCTGCTGCGAAGATCGAAGATATAACCCTGCCGTGCAGCCGGTGTTTTGTCATCGTCTTTTACCGTTCCGGGAAACACATTGACGACCACCGAAACGTCGTCCATCCAGCTGACCGAACCATTGGGCAGATTGTCTTCGAACAATACGGTTCTGGCCGCGATATCATAGACAAAGAAGGCAATCTGCCGCTGCGGTTGAAGCTGTGTCGGTTTTGAACTCTTCACGCACAGCACTGCGGTCCCCGACGTATTGCGTATGAGATCTGCTACCTTACCATACTTCTGCAGGGCAAGAGATTCATACTGTTCAGCCTGAGTTTCATGTTTTTTCGCCTCTCGGCTGCTGCACGAAACCAGCACAATGACCGAGAGAATTGCCGCTATGGAGTTCAGGATTCTCATGGCTGAAAGGAATATACCCTTTTTCCCAAGTTTCCAAAATGTTTTGCCACACGAGTTCATATACCCAGCAACCGCAACCAACGCACGGCCGGGGACTATCGCAACAAGACCATCTTCCTGGTCATCGCCGAACCTCCGGCACGCAATTGGTAAAGGTAAACTCCCGACGAGACCGCCTCACCCCTGCTGTCTCTGCCATCCCATCCCACCGAGTGGCTTCCAGGTGCCTGGACCCCATTGACAAGGGTCATGACTTCTCTTCCAAGCACATCATACACTTTCAGCGCCACGGAGCTGACGGCTGACAGCTGATAACTGATCGCTGTTGTCGGATTGAACGGGTTCGGATAGTTCTGATCCAGAGCGAACCGGCCAGGAAGGTCTTCAACCTGACCATCCACCTCCCCTTTCTTCATCACAGTAAGAACACCGAGCCGGGATAATGAGGCCGACAACGCCCCGGTGGATTTGTCCAGCACAGATGGAACCGCGAGCCATTTCCCGTTGCGATATTGGGCAATCGTTGACAATTCATCAGTTTGAACACCCGAAATCCGGACGGCTGATGGGTGCAGGAGTCCCATATCTGGAGGGCCCACTGAGAAGAGACCCGAAGATGATCTGGCAGTTGATAGAGCAAAACCGGGATCACCGGCTCCATCACAAGCCGTCACGTAGACGGATGAGCCAACCGAACCCGCATCAAATGATACAGTGAGCGAACCCCCGGGTGTCGAAATCGTCGCGGTCTCATCGGCCCTCAACAATCTGGCATTGAAGGTGACCGTTGTGTCGGAAAAGAATACACCGTATTTCCTCGCTCCCCGCACCCTGATCGAGACCGGGCCGCTGCCTTTGAGTTGCTGCGTGCTGTCGAGAAAGACCTTCGATGTTCCGGGTACGGCGGAGAATTTCAAGATCGATGTGCCGGTCAATTGCGTCACAGAGCCGCTCAAACTCGAGATCCTGAGGTCGGAAGAACTCGCTGCGACGACATCGATGTACTCGCTGAGAAGCGGGTTTTGAAGGTACCCGACCGCGAGCGGCGGCGGGGCGCTTGAATCACTATATTCGAAAACGGCACGGATCATGACGTTGAAACCGTCGAGTTGATGACTGTTGACAGCACTCACTTCCGTCATCGTTTCCCAAGTATTTGGAATCCTCGTATACTTCGGGCCGCGGTAGACATAGGAGTAATCCCCCTGCGTGAAATTGTCAACCGCGAGGTATGTGCCGACCGAGTCGCCCGCATCCTCCATGAACCCCAGATAGACCGGCCCTTTCAGATTCGTCAATGATCTTTCGTACGCTGAGAGATCGATCTCGGCGAACGATCCGAAAGGATAGAGGTCTCTGTTCACACTCACAAGAAACGGTTGAATGAGATCCGTGCCCGGCCGGCCGTTCCGGTCCCCCCAGACGTGGAAAACAAAGTTCTTACTGTCGCTCGGAAGTGCCGTCCCGTTGCTGAACTCCTGATTGAACGCTACCATCATTCTCGCCTTGCGCAGGATGTTTCCCCCGGCTGACGGCTGAAAGCGGACCGCCATGCCCTGCGTGGCGGAGTTATTTCCGAACCCGAGATACGGGGAAAATCCCTGGGAGAAGGGATGAGGCGCGCCGCTGTCATACGATTCCTCGGCGATGAAGCGTGTCAACTCTCCCGTCGCAGAAAATGAGTACGTTGTGATCAAGACCGGCTGCAAGTCGGCCACCACAAACACGACAGAAGTGAACAGCGTCCCCAGCTCGGGAGATGTGAACTCCACTCCGCTCGCGACGTCTCTCACCCGCACTGAGGACGGGCCTGATTCGATCGCTCGAACAGAAACTCCCGAAGGAACGGCGAACGTTGCCCGGAAATTCTTCGCGCCAGCGAAAGAGATGTACTGCACTCCCAGTTGCTGGAGCGTATCAGTCCGCTGCACATTTGGGTCCACGTAGTCGGCCCTCAGGACCGGCCTCACACCCAGCGCTGATGAGTACCGGGTGGCCGGGTCGGCTCCGGCTGTGCCCAACCAGTTAGCCGCAAAGAAATTCAAAGCCGTCGTGCTGAATGACGTCGCGTAGCCGGACTGAACGAGGGACTGATCGAACGCCGAAGTGCCATGGCCCGGATTCTGGACGAGTTTCTTAAGGAACGAGATTCCAAATTGGTCGGCGACGAACCGGGTCCAGAGTGCGGCACGGCTGTAGTCCTCCACGGTACTGTTCCAGCCCGTCAGCATGAGATTGGTGTTGCCGAAGTATCCGGACGCGCTGCGGAACGGAAATCCGCTCAGATATTCGGCATACTCCGAAAGCCCTTCGTTGAAGAACGTGAATTCCGAAGGATCATAATTCCAGTGAATGAGGTGCTGAAATTCGTGAGCAAGCGTGGAAAGAGCCGTGCTCGTGCGGCGATTTCCGTTGTAGAAAATGCCGGGGTATGAATCGATATACAACATGTCGCGCTTGTTGCTGGTGTTGACCGCGCCGCTGTTTGGGTCCACGTCTACTGAGTAGAAGTATCCTGCTACGTAACTCCCTGTCCCCTCCCATCCGTCCTGTATGTCACAGAGAAGGAAGTGGGTTCTACCGTCACCCCCCCCTTTCTGAAAATTCGCGTTGATATTGGGAGGATCGCCGTACACCTGGCGGTCGATCTGCAGGATACCTTTGGTGGAATCAAGCGAAGTCCTGCTGGTGGACCGTTCGAGAGCACTTGACACGGCATCGACTTCTGTTGACGTGACATGACCGTTGTTCCATTCAGCCAGCGCCACCCACACGTAGCTGATCGTCCCGATTGTCTTCAGTTCGGCACGCACCGTGTCAAACACTCTGTTCTTGATGCTGTAGACCCAGAAGAGATTCTGGTCACCTGCACGGAGATCCACGGTCCCCTTCTGCAAGCCCCGTTGTTGCATCGACTCAATAAGTCCGGGGTGCTGCAGGCGCGTGTTTGCCCATGCTTCCCGAATCAACCTCGGATCGTTGACCGCAGGGCTCGCGCAGATTGCGTGCGAACCGTTCTCCATAGGAATAAGGTCCTGGGCGAAGGCTGAGTGCGCCCACGCCGAAAGAGCGAGGAAGGTCCACGTCACCGCTCTATGGAATCTTGACCAGTTCAACATGCTCGACCACGATGGAGGAGGTATCTGATTGTGATTGAGTTGATCTGAATTGCACGCGCAGCCTCTGACCCTGGAGTTCGATCAGCTTCCGGACGATCGCCGATGTGTCTTTCCGGATCTTCACCATCGCGCCGTCCGCTGTTTGGAGAGAGAGATTTGTAAACGGCACATTGCCGGTGATGCAGACAATCCCCACCACCGTACACAGCGCAGGGGGGAGTTCCTTCTGCGCAGAACACGCGCAAAGAAGCATGACAGCAATGAGACAACCGCCGCTGGATACTATTCGCACAGTGGAGCCCGATGAGAGATACACGGATTGGCGATCAGGATCGAACAAACATTTTCGAGAGCGCGTCCCTTGTTTCCTTGATATCCGCACCGTCGAAGACCTTCAGCACAAACACGAGAAGAACGAAGAGGACTGTGGAAACGATCTTGACAGCTATACCGACAGCAGTAGCCGGTGGAAGTCCCAGCAGAAGGACCGGGACAACGATTGCGAATGCCGCGAGCGCGAGACGCGCCAGACGTCCCCATTCGTACTCTACATGATACAACCGCTGCGAGGGGAAATAAATTCCGATGGCCATGACCATGTAGCTGAGAAGCGTAGCCAGGGCAGCACCGGTGATTCCGAGCTTCGGTATCAGGGTAAGATTGACAACGACATTGACCAGCGCTCCTGCGCCGGTGATATATGGGAGGAACTTCGTCTTCTTCTCCAGATATATCCCGACGACGAAATTCACGTACGCACCGGTAAAAACATACGAGAGCAGTATAATCGGGACAATCGAAAGGCCGCCCCAGAAATCCGGGTGAATGAAATACCGGCCGAAGAACCTGATCCGAATCACGTCTTCCACGAAGAGCGACCCTGTCACAAACACGAGCATGAGAAGTGCGACGAAGTATGTAAACACTTTCGAGAAGAGCCTCGGTGCGTCGTGATCCCGCGCGTGGGTCAGGAAGAACGGTCTCCATGCGTAGTCGAACATGCCGACCACAAGCATCATCAACACGCCGAGCCTGTAGTTCGCCTGGTAGACGCCGAGGGTGTCATCGTTTGTCAACGCCTTGACAATCGGCCGGTCAATAACCTGGATGGCGATGCCTGCAAGTCCGGCCGGGATATAGGGAAGCCCGAACCGCAGCATATCCTTGAACAACCTGCCGGAGAGCCGAAGGGTAAGTTGAGGGACAATGATCCAGATCAGGAACACAGCAGTGGCAGCCGAGGCGGCGAGGTTTGCGATGAAGACGGCATCTTCCTTCATCCTGAGTCCCACAAGCAGGAACACCGTCAGACAGATGTTGATCAGGATGTTCACCAGACGAAGGCTCGCGAACAGTCTGGCGCGATTCTCCATCCGGAGATAAGCGAAAGGAACGATGACCAGCGTGTCGAAACAGAGGATCCAGCCGGCATACCGGATCAGGTTCACCTGAAGGGGATCGACCCCGATGGCACCGGCAATGGATGCTGCGTTGAAGTGAACCACCAACGAGAAAAGTATCGAGGTGACCACCAGCGAATAGAAGGGCATGCTGAGGGTCTGCTTCTTGTCGGCCGGATCCGCAGAAGACACAAAACGCATGTACGCGGAATCCATGCCATAGCCGTACAGCACAAAGGCGAACGCGATGTAGGCAAAGACGTTCGAGACGACACCATACTCCCCCTTCGAGAGGTAGTTCGTCAGGACCGGCACGAGCAGGAAATTAAGGAACCGGCCGACGATCGAACTGAGACCGTAGACGGCTGCTTCTTTTCCCAGCTTGAAAATGCGATCGAGCATGGAGGAGGGGATGGGGGGAGAGGTCAGCTCTTCCCGCCCTCATTGACCAGCATGATGGGGATATCGTCTTTCACCTGGTAGACGTGTCCGCAGGACTTGCAGGTGAGAGTTTGTTGATCTGCCTTGTAGTCAAGGTCCCCTTTGCAGCTGGGACAGCAGAGAATTGCGAGGAGCTCAGGTTTGAGCATGCTACTCCCGGAAATTGTTCATCGCTTCTTGCAGCACCTGGAGGAACTGCGCCGGCGCACGCGTGGGACGCCCGGTCGATTCATTGAGAAAACTATGCACCGTGTACCCTTCGACGATCGGTTCGGTTTCACCTTCGAGCATGATGCGGTACTCAATGCGAATCCTTGCGACCGGCATTTCCGAACACCTGGTTTCCACCGTCAGGACGTCGTCGTAGCGGGCCGATTTCCGGTACTTTGCATATGCTTCAACGACAGCAATCAGGATGCCGTGCTTCTCGATCTCCGTGTAGGGCATGCCGATCTCCCTCAAGAGTTCAGATCGGCCCTGTTCAAAGTACTCGAAATACTTACCGTAGTATACAAACTTCATTGCGTCGGTATCTGCGTACCGCACGCGGGTTGTCGTCGTGTTCTTGACCATAAAGCCCTGACTATTCCTTCCACGCTCCCATCTTCGAGAACTTCTCCACGCGTTTTTCCACAAGTTTGTCGGGCTTGAATTTCATCAACGCTTTCAGTTCTTCCAGCAGGATCTTTTTGAGTGTTGATGCCACCATTTCATGATTTCGATGAGCTCCGCCTGGCGGCTCGGGCACAATCCGGTCGATGATCTTTTGTTCCAACAGATCTGCCGCCGTCAGCTTCAACGCCTCCGCCGCCTGTTCCTTGTAATCCCAGCTCCTCCAGAGTATGGAAGAACAGGATTCCGGAGCGATCACGGAGTACCAGGCATTTTCGAACATCAACACACGGTCGCCCAAACCGATGCCAAGTGCGCCCCCCGATGCCCCTTCACCGATAATCACAACGACGATCGGTACGAGCAGGCGGGACATTTCAAACAAATTGCGCGCGATTGCTTCAGCCTGACCCCGTTCTTCCGCGCCGAGACCCGGATAGGCTCCCGGTGTGTCGAGCAGCGTAATGACCGGCCTCTTGAACTTGGCTGCGAGGTGCATCAACCGGAGGGCTTTTCGATATCCTTCCGGATTCGCCATGCCGAAATTGCGAAACACGTTCGATTTCGTGTCTCTCCCCTTCTGATGCCCCAGGATCATGACGGGCTGATCGCCAATGCGTGCAAAGCCGCCAACAATCGCCTTGTCATCTGCGAAGAGGCGATCACCGTGGAGTTCCACGAAATCTTCGGTCATCAGGTGGATGTAGTCCAGCGTATATGGGCGGTCCGGATGCCGGGCCAGCTGTACGCGCTGCCAGCGCGTCAAGTTCGAAAAGATCGATTCACGGAGCTGATCGACTTTCTTCTCCAGCGTGGAGATTTCGTCTGCGATATCGAGGTTATCGGCATACCTCCGCATCTCCTCGATCTTCTGCTCCAACTCCATGACCGGTTTCTCAAACTCCAGTACCAATTTCGCCATAATTGCTCCTCGTGCCGGCAGCGTGTACGCCCGGTGCGTCAGGGTCTACTGCCGTGCTTGCAGCACGGTCTTTAGAAGGATTTCTACGTCCAACGCGAGTGATTGGTTTTTTGCGTAGTACAGGTTGTACTGCTCACGTTCCTGTTCCGAAAGTGTGCGGTTGCGCTGCAGCTGGATCAAACCTGTGAGGCCGGGCTTTCCGAGATACAGCGAACCTCCGTGTCCCTGAGAACCTGCGAACCCGCTGGCTTTTGCTTCGACCGCTTGCTGGAATGTCTCTGGCGGGCCGACGAGGCTTCGTTTCCCGGATAGAACCGCAGGGAGCCGGAGTATGAACTGCGAAGCCGAAGCCCCGGTGACGATTCTCTTCAAATATAGGAAAGGATAGATCGAAATCAAAAGCAGGAATGACACCCCGATGTCGAACAGTCGCTTGAGCGACCGATTTGTGGTCTTTTCGATGTTATAGGAGATTTGGACCAGCGGGAGCTCGTTCAGCGAATCAACGCTCCCCTTTCCGATGATAACTTCCAATGTATTGGGAACCAGGTGGAAATTGACCGACTGCTCACGTGTTCGCCCTATCACGGAAAGGATGTCGGTATAGGAAAGCGTCTGCGTGGAGAAAATCACATCACTCACTTTGAGGTCCTGGATGACCTTCCCGATGTTATCCGTGCTACCGACGATGGAAAGTCCCGAGAGCTCTTCCCCAACCCGTTTCCTGTTGATGTCGATAAAACCGAGCACATCATATCCATCGCTCACGCGGCTTCGAAGCCGGCGGAGCAATTCCTCCGCAGACTTGTCTGTACCGACGATGAGTGTGCGACGGCCCAGGATGCTTCTCCGCCCCTCCGATGAACTCCGTCCCATCATGCGAAGCGCGAATCTCCACGTTGGCAGCAGCATCGTGCTGAGCATTCCTGAAATAATTGTCACGCCGCGGCTGAATCCGTAGTCCTTGAAGAAAAAGACCAGGGCAGCGATGCAGACGTAACTGATTGCCGTCGCCAGGATTGTGCGGGATACCGACATTCGCCGATGTGTGTACACGCCTGCCCAGAACATCCCTCCCACGACAATCAGCGCCGGGACGGAATAGATTATCGGGTATGCATGCGCCGGCAACCGGAAGACGGTACCAAACCAGATGAGCTCGGCTAGTACCAGCGACAGATCGACGAGGATGATATCGACGAGGGCAACAGCCAGCGGCCTCAAGAAGGCCCGGAGGATGGCGATGCGTGAGGAGACCGTGATCGCTAGACGGAGAAGAAACACAAATACCAGCGACCCACGCAGATGTTTTTGCACAAAGAGGTGCATCGCCTGGTAGAAGGTCCGGATTTCATTCAGGCTGCTCCGTTTCGTGCTCTCTCCTTTGTAGTGAATGATCTGCGTTGTATGGACGTAGTAGTTTTTCCACCCGGAGCGCTGAATGCGATAGCACCAGTCAAGGTCCTCCCCGTACATGAAGAAATCTTCGTCCAACCCTCCCACCTGCTCATAGGCCTCTCGTCGGACCATCATGAACGATCCGCTCACGGCATCGATTTCGTACGTTTCGTCGGGACTGAGATAGGTGAGATTGTACCGGCCAAACAGGCGCGACCCCGGAATGAGAGCGCTGAGACCTGTCATCTTGGTGAACGCAGCCCAGGGAGCCGGGAAACTGCGGCGGCATGCAAGCTGGAATGTCCCGTCGGGGTTCATGATCTTGCAGCCGGCAAGACCCACGTCGGGATTTTCCTCGAAAAACCGGATCATCACCTGGAGCGTATCTTCCTGGACGAGCGTGTCGGGGTTGATGAGAAGGATGTACTTCCCGCTGGCTTGCTTCAATCCAACGTTGTTGGCCTTCGCAAAACCGAGGTTAGACTTGCTGGCGATCAGGTGGACTTTCGGAAAGCGCCGACGGACCATTTCGACGCTGCCGTCATCCGAAGCATTATCGACTACAATGATTTCCCCGCGGATCCCCTTCATCGCCTTCTGCAACGACACCAGGGCGTGATGGAGAAAATCACGCACGTTGTAGTTGACGATGATGATGGAGAGAAGTGGTATGTTTTTCTTTGGTCTTACAGCCATGGTAAGATATCACGCAAAGGCGCAAGATGTGCACTTCAAATGTCTTGGCGCTCTCTGCACACTTTGCGGTTTGTTTCTAACCGCCAAGGCCGCAAAGGGGCGCAAAGGACTTTTAGATATTACTCATCTAGATTGTTGACGACCCGTCTAATTCCTTCTTTGATCCGTTTCACGTTGAAGTTGATAAGATATCCAAGTTTACAGCCTGACAGCTTCAAGTAGGTAAGGATTTGGGCCAGATGGACATCATTGAGAGCTTCCACAGCCTTCACCTCAATGACTACTTTGTTTTCGACAAGAAGGTCGATCCGGTAACCGCAATCGAGTTTCACATCTTTATATATGACCGGAAGGGCTTTCTGAACCTCTATGTGCAGTCCCGCATCACGCAATTCATGACAGAGGCAAGCCTCATAAGTGGACTCGAGTAATCCGGGCCCCAACTCTTGATGCACTTGAAATGCACGATCAACAATGATTTTGCCAACCTCGTTTTCGCTCACGCTTACCTCGGGTGATGTCAGCGTCAACGTTCACTTTGCGCTCTTCGCGCCCTTTGCGGTTTGCCTTCTCTTCATCTTCGAGGCGGGGGCGGGAAATCACCTGCCATCAAAGAGGCTTCGAAATTTCAGCCGCCACACCATCCAGACCGCTTCGTAGACTATTTTCTTCGACATCTTCGATACGCCGATCCTCCGGTCCACAAAGACGATCGGAATTTCGACGACGCGGAATCCCTTCCTCCACGACTTGAAGTTCATTTCAATCTGGAATGCATAGCCGTTGGAATGAATCGCGTCGAGGTCGATGCTCTCGAGCACTTTCCGCTTGAAGCACTTGTATCCGCCGGTGGCGTCACGGACCGGCATTCCTGTGATCACGCGGGTGTAGATGTTTGCGAAATAGCTCAAGAGCAATCGCTTCATAGGCCAGTTGACTACGTTCACCCCTTCGATGTACCGCGAGCCGATGACAAGGTCATATTCTTCCGCCTTTGCGAGGAGTTTCGGAAGCATCTCGGGATCGTGCGAAAAATCGGCGTCCATCTCGAAGACAAAGTCGAAGCCGTTGGCCAGAGCGAACTTGAAGCCGGCGACATACGCCGTCCCAAGTCCCATTTTGCCGGGTCGTTCGAGCAGATGAATTCTCGGCTCCGTCTTCTGCATCTCCTTCACGAGCTTCGCCGTACCGTCCGGAGAATTGTCGTCGACGATGAGGACGTTGAAATGGGTCCCGAACTTGAGCACCGCTGGGAGGAGCTCTTGGACATTATCGGCTTCGTTAAATGTAGGAATAACAACCAGGCAGCGTTTCATAATGATGTCGTGTTCGACAGTTGTGGTGATAGTGAATTTGTTCTACTGCTTGCCCAACCCTTCCAGGACTGAATGAGCTATGAACCGCTGTTGTTCTTCGGTCAGCTCAGTGTGTATCGGAAGAGAGAGAACTTCTGCTGCCGCCTGTTCGGTCACCTGGAAGGACCCGGCCGGCTTTCCTGCAACCAGGAACGCCTGCTGTTGATGCAGCGGGATGGGATAATAGATTGCATGAGGAATCTTCTTCTGCGTGAGGTATTCATCCACTTTGTTCCTGTCACCGATCCGCAGCGTGTATTGGTGGAAGATATGACGCGTATATGGTGCTTCGTACGGCGTCGTGATACCGTTCACCTTGAAAAGCTTATTGTAGAAGTGGGCCGACGCCCGACGGGCATCATGCCATTGATCGAGGTATTTCAGTTTGACGTTGAGGATCGCCGCCTGGAGCGTATCAAGCCGGCTGTTCACGCCAAGGACCTCGTGGTAGTACCGTTTGCGTGAACCGTGCATGATAATGACCCGGAGTTTGTCGGCGAGCTTGTCATCGTTCGTCACGATCATACCTGCATCGCCGAACGCACCCAGGTTCTTGCTCGGGAAGAAACTGATGCACCCCATCGAACCGATGCCGCCGACTTTGCGTCCCTTGTAGTCCGCTCCCATCGCCTGGGCTGCATCCTCGATGACCGGAATTCCGTGCTTTCTGGAAATCTCCATGATCGGATCCATATCTGCTGCGTGCCCGTAGAGATGCACGGGAAGTATCGCCTTCGTTCTGGGTGTGATCGCGGCTTCGATGGCCGCCGGGTCGATATTGTAGGTCTGTGGATCGATGTCCACATAGACCGGCTTTGCACCAAGAATGGCGATCGTTTCCGCAGTAGCCACAAATGTAAAGGGGGTCGTAATCACCTCATCACCCGGACCAATTTCCAGCGCCATCATGGCTACCTGGAGAGCGTCCGTGCCGGAGGCACAGCCAATGGCATGGCGCGTGCCGAGGTACTTCGCTGCAGCGACTTCAAATTCCCCCACTTCCTTCCCAAGGATGTAGTAGCCGGAATCAAGGACCTTGTGGATTGCCTCGTCGATTTCGGGCTTGATTTTCTTGTACTGTGTAACCAGGTCAACCATTTGAATATTCAGTGTGCTCATATCAGGTATGTCCTTTTCCCATTATCATGACATAAAATGTATTAAAAAGTATCTTTAAATCCATCCGCCACGACATGTTCTCGATGTAGAAGAGATCATATTTCAACTTCACTTTCACATCTTCGATGGATTCGTCGTACTTGTGCTTGACCTGCGCCCAGCCGGTAATGCCGGGACGCACCTTGAGACGACGCTTGTAGAGCGGTAGTTCCGCCGAGAGTTTCTCCACGAAGAACCCACGCTCGGGACGCGGACCCACCAGACTCATGTCTCCGCGCAGCACGTTGATGAACTGCGGAACTTCGTCGATATGCAGACGTCGGAGAGTTCTTCCGACCGGCGTGACGCGTGGATCCTTCTTCGCGGCCCACACGGGCCCCGATTTCTTTTCTGCATCGACGTACATCGACCGAAACTTAAAGATCCTGAACGGCTTCCCGTTCTTCCCCAGCCGCTCCTGGCCGTACAAGACCGAGCCCGGAGAATTCAACCTGATGACCACGGCGACCAGCAACCAGAACGGCAGTCCCACGACCAGGATCACGAGGGAGGCGAGCATATCGAGAGCGCGCTTGAGTGATTCCTCCCACGGCTTCATGATTTCGGGGTTCACCTCGATCAGGGGTGCACCGTAGATCGAGCTCACGCGGGCCTGGCCGCTCACGATATCATACATATCTGCCATGATCTTCAAACCCACTTCATAGCCGGCACACTCATTAATGATGCGAATAAGTTTTTCGTGTTCGGACGAATCGAGGCCGATCAGCACCTCTCGAACATCATGCTGAAGTATGAGCGACGACAGCTTTTCCATCGAGCCGAGAAGCGGAATATCTTTGTAGTCACCTCGCGTGCGTTTCGGGGTCTTTCGCTTCGCCGTCTCGACAAACCCCACGAGTTTGTACCCCAATGCCGGGTACTTGAGGACCATATCACTCAAATCCCTGGCGCTCTCAGACCAGCCGACAATAAGTGTGTTGCGGGCACCGATCCCGTTTTCGAGCAACCGCTTTTGCGTGGCCCGCATGGCCAGGCGTCCGATGCTCACGAACCCAAACAATACTATCCAGTAGGCAGCGATGAGCGTGCGCGTACTCGACTGGGGGTGCGTCGCTGTGTCATCGATGAAGACAAGGAAGAAGAGGACAAGAACCCCTGCCCCGGTTGTTCTGAAAAGCGTGATAATTTCGTCGAGACGGGATTGGGCGTACCACGACCGGTAGAGACCAAAGAAGGCGAACAGGAAGAGCCAGTAGACATAGATCGTCAGCATCGGCAGGTACAGGTCCGGCTCGATCGGATTGTTGAACAGGCCGCTCCGCACCCGCAACACGTAGTACGCGGTGTACGCCAGGTTGATGGTGAAGAAATCGAGCAAGAGTAGGACTATTCGCTCTGTGCGTTTGTTCATTGGAAGACGCTAAGTCTGATTAGAACATATCTCAAAAAGGGTTGTCACTCCCGACTTGTTTACCCCGAGGACTTTCCTCGGGGCCCCGAATTCCTTTTCGGGGATGTTTCAATCGGGAGTCCAGAACACGCAGTCTGGATACCCCGCCTGACCGCTGGCGGGCTGGCCACCAACCACGAGCGGGAATGACAGTTGAGGTGGCTTTCAGTCCAATGTGTCGGATAGATCGAGATCCCCTTTATTGGATAGATACCACCGGACGTTTTTTTCAAACCCCTCTTCGATACTGTACCGGGGCTGAAAGCCCATCGCAAAGATCTTTTCGGCATTGTGACACGTGGGCGTATTGAACTTCCGGATCCTCGCCGACGTAATCGGAAAATCCCGGCGAGTGATATTGCCCAACAGATCGAACACGCGCGCAACCGAGAGAGCGAGTGGCAGAGGAATTCTCCTGCTTGGGACTGTTACTCCGGCCTTCTGTGCGATAATATCGACGATCTCTTTCGTCGTCAGCTGCGGCCGATCGGAGTAGTTCAGCGTCAACACGCCGGGAGCCATCGTGTTCAGTAGCAAGATCGTCGCATCGACAAGGTTCTCCACGTACGCTACGGACTTGATATTGTCTCCCTTGCCAACCCAGATGAACTGCTTGTCGCAGACTTGCCTGACGAGCCGGAAGATGTTCGCACGATTCCTCGGTCCAAACACTACCGTTGGACGCAGGATGACGACTTCCCTGGCCGGATCTTCCGCTGCCCATACGCGGACTGCGTCCTCTGTTTTCAGCTTGGAGGCGCCATAGTCGTTGTTTGGATTCGGGAGTGTGCCATCAGATGAAGGCTGCGAAGCACCATAGACCGCAACCGAGCTAAAAAAGACAAACTTGTTGATCTTCATCTCCGACGCAGTTCGCAACAGCATTTTCGTTCCATCGACATTGACGCGATAGTATTGGTCTCTGTCGACGCCAAAGTCCTTGTGTTCGGCAGCAAGGTGGATAATGCAATCGGCGCCTTCCATGGCTTTGCGAACAGAATCCTTCTCAAGGATATTCCCCTGCACATGATTGACGACATCTTCGGAGTCACGCAGCGGCCGAAGATCGATCCCATGGACCTTGAAGCCCTGTTTCACAAGAGCTTTCGTGAGATACGTTCCGATAAATCCAACGTTTCCGGTTACAAGGATCATTTCAAATTCCGATTCTGTGCGGCTGCAGGTACGCTTTCTTGCAGATGAGCCGTGAGACCCATCGCCCTGAAAATCTGTTCGTTCACATTTCTCACGTCGAAGCGTTCCTCAGCGAGTTTTCTGCTCTCTTTGCCCATCGCTGCTCGCCGGTCTGGATGAGCAATCATGTCCTTCATAGCTGCTGCCAGCGCATCAGCATCCCGCGGCGGAACCAGCAACCCGTTCCTGCCATTCTCCACCGTCTCTCTGCAACCAGGGACATCTGTCGTGATGATCGCTTTGCCCATCGCCATCCCCTCCAGGACCGATCTCGGCACCCCTTCGCGATACGACGGGAGGACAACCACATCGGCGCGACCGAGAATGTCGCGAACATCGTCGGCTTCACCAAGATACTCAACAAGTCCGTCATTGACCCAACTGCTGACGACCGAACCCTCGATGTGGGTTGGGTTGTCGGTGTCGATTTTCCCCAGCATCTGGAATCTGGCATTGGGTTTTGATTCTCTGGTCATCCTCGCAGCCTCGACAAACTCGAGCACTCCCTTGTCTTTAAGGATCCTTCCCACAAACAGGAACGTGCAGTCCGACTTGTCGTTTGGGCTTCCGACGTAATGAAACCGATCGGTATCAACACCCGATCCTGGGATGACTACGGTTTTTGCTTCGGTGACGAGACGATGGTCAACGAAGTACTTCCTGTCGTCTGGGTTCTGGAACAGAACCGTATGGGATCTTCGCAGCGCGCGCCGGTATAGCCGGTGAACCAGTGGACGCAACATCCGCTGCACCAAACCTTCACCGATGAAAACGAATCCGAGCCCTGAGATCATGTTCACGATCCTGCCAACACCTGCAAACCCGGCCGCCAGCGATCCGTAGATCACCGGTTTGATCGTATTATGGAGCACCACATCCGGCCGTTCTTTGGAATAGATGCGATACAATCGGGCGAGCAGGAGCAAATCACCGAAGGGATTCAGCCCTCGACGGTTCATCCGGATCTCAACGTACCTTGCACCCAGTTCTTCGAACCGGGGCGACCATTCGTCTTTCGGCGCCAGGGCCACGACGTCTGTCCCGGCTGATGCCAGATCACGAAAAATTTCTCCCCTGAAGTTCTGGAGGTACCAGGATGTATTTGCCGCGATTACTGCTTTCAAACTCACTCCCCTCAACAATTTGCGCGATTCACGCAAAAAGAAATTAACCACGGACTTACACGGAAAAGACACGGATCAGATGGATTGACCGCCTACGCAACACCTGTTCCACGATTGCCCTTTTCGAGTTCGACATACCATTGCACGGTCCGTTTGAGCCCTTCTTCCCACCCAACTGTCGGCTTGTAATTGATCGTCCGTTCTGCAAGCGAGATGTCAGCGAGGGAGTGCATCACGTCCCCTTTTCGAATCGGCTGGAAGATCGGCGAGATGGTTGTGCCAAGAGCTTTGTTCAATCCGTTGACTAGATCGAGAAGAGTGCGGGTTTCTCCACACGCGATATTTAACGTTTCACCGGTCATGCGCGGAGCACTGGCAGCAAGAAGGTTGGCGAGTACAATATTTTCGACGTAGCTGAAATCCCGCGACTGCAGACCGTCACCAAAAATCACCGGCTGCTTCCCATTCATCATCATCTTGATGAACTTCGGAATCACGGCGGAATACTGTGAGTCCGGGTTTTGGCGAGGGCCGAAGACATTGAAATACCTCAGCGCCACAGCTTCCAGCCCGTATAGTTTGAAAAATACCTTGGCATAGTACTCGGCAGCCATCTTTGCAACCGCGTATGGCGAAAGAGGCCGGGGTGGAAGGCCTTCATGCTTCCGGTCGATGTCAACGTCGCCATAGATTGATGACGACGAAGCGAACACCACACGCTTCACACCCTCGTCTCTGCTGGCCACGAGGACGTTCAAGGTCCCGCCGGCATTCACTTCGTTGCTGTTGAGAGGCTGCTCGATCGATCGTGGAACCGATGGAAGCGCACCCTGATGGAGCACGACGTCCACTCCACGTGCAGCGATTCGCACGGTTTCGAAATCGGTCAGACTTCCTTCAACGAGCTCGATGGAATCGCCAAACGGGCGGAGGTTTTCACGGTTGCCCGTCGAGAAGTTGTCAAGAACCCGCACACGTTCGCCGCGCTTCACAAGCTCAGCGACAATGTTCGATCCAATAAAACCAGCACCACCGGTGACGAGAAAATGAGCCATTTCTTCAACCCTTTCTGGAATTTCTATCGCACAATCGCCAAAAACTCATTTCAATGCTTTCATCGCAGAGACGCAGAGATCGCCGAGCAACGCGGAGTTTATGACTCTTTTCCTCTGCGATCCTCCCCGCCAGACCGCATGGCGGGCTGGTGCGGACTCCGCGACTCTGCGTTAAGAACCTTGATAATCCAGACCGATACATTTCACAGGGAATGTCGGGAAACACTACACTGATTGCCGGTCGATATACACCCGGTTCCACAGTTCGAAATTGAGCAGGAACCAGAGCGCCGTATCGTATACTTCTTTCCCTTCGCTGTGCAGCTTGTAGAGCTTCTCGATATAGGGCGCGTTGAAATAGCCACGACGTCGAGCCCGCTCATCTGTCAGCGTTTGAAAAACAAACTCCTTGAGCTCTCCTCTGAACCAGGGATCCGTCGGAACGGCGAAACCATGTTTTGGTTTCTTCAGCACTTCCGGAGGAACCAGACTCCTGACTGCCTTCTTGAGTATCATCTTCGTCGAAGTCCCGCGGATCTTGTATTTCCCGGGAATCTGGAATGCCAGTTCGACGAGGCGATGGTCCAGGAATGGGAGCCTTCCCTCGAGACTGACCGCCATCGTGGCTTTATCCACCTTTTCCATGTAGGTATCGGACAGCCACGTCTTGAGATCGACATACATTATCCGGTTGAGATGATCCAGCGATCGAGGACCATTCAATTGACGGTTGTAGTAATGTGGATAGGGCCAGGTCGGGTCGTATCCCTCGATCTCTTTCTGGAATTCCGGCCGGAACAACTCTTCCCTCATCTCGCGGGAAAACACTTCAAGCCACGCCCCATAACGAACTGCGGGATCAGAGATCGGCAGCGTTCGTGCTATGCGTTTCGTCCGGCGAAGACGCGGGACTGCACCGACAAGAGCCGGAACCAGCGATCGGGTGATGAGCCCGGGTAGTCTCTGGTACCTCTGCGCCATGAGGTCGGCAGCGTACCGTCGATACCCTCCAAACAGCTCGTCTCCCCCCTCGCCGGCCAGAACTACTTTTACATGTTTTCGCGCAAACTCGCTGATCAGGTAGACAGGAAAATTGGCGGCGTCCCCAAACGGCTCATCGTACTGATAGACAAGCTTCTGCAGCGTCCCGATCATATCGAGATGATCGACCCGGAGCTCGTGATGCTCGGTCCCGAGGAAGTCGGCAACTCGCTTCGCGTCGGCAAGTTCGTTATACGCTCCGCCGATCGTGAAACCGAGCGAGAATGTCTTGACGCGTTCACGTGTATGCCTGCACATCAAAGCGACGATGGCGCTTGAATCCACTCCGCCACTCAAGAATGCGCCCACTGGCACGTCGGCCACCATCCGGCGCTTGACCGAATCATCGAGCAGCGCGAGAATTCTCTCAGCATACTCTTCTTCTGAGAGTTCTTTTCCGTCGGAGATCTGGGGCTCATCCCCGACATCCCAGTACTGCCTTGTTTCGACCTTGCCTCCCGCCGCGATGAGGTAATGTCCCGGAAGAAGTTTGAAAATGTCCTTGTACATCGTGTCCGGAGCCAGGGAGTGGCCAAACGTCACGAAGTTTGAAAGTCCACGCGGATTCACCTCTCGCGGAATTGTTGGATCTGCCACAATCGACTTGATTTCAGACCCGAAGACCAGTCGATCTCGTCCCCTGAAGTAGTAGAGAGGTTTCTCCCCTATTCGGTCGCGGGCGACAAAGAGGGCTTGCTTCGCGTCGTCCCAAATGGCGAACGCGAACATGCCGTTGAACTTCTTGAGGCAATCGATCCCCCACTCTTCGTAGGCGTGCAGGACAACTTCGGTGTCTGAATGTGTTGTGAACAGGTGTCCGCGTGATTGCAGCTGCGGACGCAAGTCTTCGAAGTTATACAGTTCACCGTTATAGACGATGCAGCACGATTTCTTTTCGTTGAATATGGGTTGATGCCCGCTCACCAGATCGATGATACTGAGCCTGCAATTGCCGAGAAACACCTGCTCGTTCGCCCACGTCCCCTGTTCATCCGGTCCGCGATGATAGATAGCTTTCATCTGTTCCGCGGTATGAGCGAAATGGGAAGGGTTCGTCGAAAGTATGCCGAATATTCCGCACATCAGCGTTTGCCCTTTTGAAACTCTTCAAGCAGCGATGCAAGGCGCGGTGCGGCGACCTGCAACGAATAGCTCTGCTCAACCTTTCCTCTCCCTTTCCGCCCCATTTCCAACCGGAGCGAACGGTTCTCTTTCAGCGTTCTCAGCGCCCGAACCCATTGGTCCGTCGTCGACGCCAGAAAGCCTGTCTTTCCCTCTTCAACGATCGTGCTGTTGACTCCAACCGGCGAGGCAACAACAGGACGGGAGCAGCCCATGTATTGGATCAGTTTGTGTCCGCATTTTCCCCGCTCCCAGGGGCCGTCGATGAGCGGCATAACTCCAACGTCGAACTTCTGCATCTCTTCCACTTCCGTCTTCTCGCTCCACAGCCTGTGTTCACAATGAACACCTGACAATTCAACTCCTTCCGCTCCTATCGTCACCACCCTCGCTCCACCTTCGCGGCCCACGACTTGCAGCGCTTCCCGTATTTCGTTCAGGTAGTGGACCGTCTTCGGTGTTCCGATCCAGCCGATCGTGAACTCGTCGGACTGTGCCGCCGGCGTCACTGGATATTTTTCGAGATCGATGACGGTGGGCAAAATCTCCACTCGTTTCGCGCCCGCCTCCCGGGCGCGTGATGCAAGGTATTCGTTTCCGGCAATAACCAGGCTCGACCGGTTCATGAGGTGATCGATCTTTTTCCCCAGGGCTGCCCGCACGACGGCAGAAGGATGCCGGTCATAGCGATGAAAGATCGCATCGTCATAATCCAGAACAAAAGGTACCGAAGACGACAGGAGCATCGACTCCATCCAGTATGGGATCCACGGCAATGCCTCGTATTCAATCCAGAGGAGGTCGAATTTCCTCTTCTGCAGCATGAGCAGCTTTCTGTGAACAAGTGCTGCGAACACGTCGAACACGGGCATGCTTTTTCCGGCATACAGCCGCTGCAGATAGAGATTGCTGAGCAGCGGTGCAACCTGAACCGTATGGCCCCGGCTTCGGAGATACGGCAGGTATTGATAGCTTCTGTACCGGCTGCTTGCTCCGAGTGTGTCGTATCGGCTGAGTAGCAGAATCTTCACTTCAATTCCTTTTTTCAAATACAGCAAGCATGGTGCTTCTCAACTGCGCCAGAAACGGGAGTCTCGCAATGATGTACCATCCACCAAAGACCATCGTCAGGCCCGGAGAAGACAGCGGGACCTGTTCCAGGAATTGAAGAGTGCTGAGTCTCAATTCCCCGATTCCGTTCTTCATCGCACCCGGCGTGTTACATCGATGGAATGTGGGAAACACGTCTTCGGCGGCTGTGTGAAAAGTTTTCCGGATCAATCCTTCCTTCAGGCGATACGGCAGAAGACCCGGGAAGAACACCAGTGGGCTCAGGCTGTTGGTCGTAAGAACGACCATCTTGCCGCCTGGTTTCAGAATCCGTTCGATCTCCTCAAAATCCCCGGGGATTTTTTCGAGATGTTCAACTACCATTCTCAATGTCACAATATCTGCGCAACCCGAACGAAGGGGGATGCTGCGCAAACTCGCCTGGATGAAAGGAGCGTTTGCGAGTTCCGGATGAATCATCGCGTCAAGACCGACCGCGAGTTTCGTCTTGGTTCCGTAGACCGCGACATTTTCATTACAGCCACACCCGACATCCACCCAAACCTTATCGCTGGAGAGTTCTCCCGAGACCAGTTCATTGTAGACCTCGTAGCGATGGCGATAGCCTGGGTTGACCTTTCGAAAAAGAGATTCCACCACCGTCCGCCTCATGCAAGGTCAGAAAATAACCGCAAAGACCGCGAAGAGCGCTAAGAGTGAACCGCTGTTATCCGCAAAGCGCTGATATTTCCTTTGCGTTTCTTGGCGCCCTTTGCGGTTCTCTTTGTCAAGGCACCGGTCGCATTGAACCGACTCCCTGCCACGACAGGTTGGCAACCTGTCCGACAAGCTTCTCAGTTCTCAAGCCGACTTTCTTCCCCTCCCAACCATCAGCAACGGCAGCGCACCCCATAGGCGGGCATAGCCCTTCACGGTTTCGCTGATTGTTTCACCCGAGCCCTTCAGGATCGCGAACAGAATCCGGGTGATCGGCTCGATGAACAATGTGGCAACGGCAACCATCGTCGCAGTCATTCCGTCAAAGTTCTTGTAGAAGAAGAGGATCCTGCTCCTCAAGGAATAAAACATCCTTGTCGCCCTGATCTGGTCGGTTGTTCCTCCCCCCTTGTGATAAGCCGGAGCCGTTGCAAGGTAGTAGCTTCGCAAGCCAACTCTTCGGGCCCGGAGGGCGAAATCCACCTCTTCAAAGAACACAAAATATCTCTCGTCGAAACCGTGAAGCGCTTTGAACAGCGCGGTTCTGACCATGAAAAACGCCCCGATAACCTGATCTACTTCACGGCTTTCCCTGTGATCCCACTCAGTCATGAAATGACTTCTGAACGCCCCCGGAAACAATCGATCCAGGCCGAACATCATTGAAAGGAATCTCCCAGCGGTCGGGAACCGGGCACAGGAACGGGAGATTGTGCCGTCATCGTCGATCAACTGAATCCCGAGGATCCCGGTTTTCTGCTGTTCCGGAGAACTCATGCACGAAACCGCCGCCGCGAGGGAGTTCTTTGATAACCGCGTGTCGGGGTTCAGAAACAACAGGTGATCAGCCGCGCTCTTTTCTGCCCCTTGGTTGCACGCCGAAGCGAACCCCCGATTTTCGTTGTTGTGCAAGACAGTGATCGGAAGTTTCAAATCCGACAATCCCTGAGTTGAACCGTCCGTTGAGGCGTTATCAATAACTACCACGCGCCGGACTTCGCAACCTGCCAGATGCGACTCCTCGATGGATTGCAGGCACGGACGCAGATAGTTGCCCGCGTTCCAATTAACAATCACGATATCAAGAGACGGCATGGTCGTTATCTATCACGAACGTCGCTTCCTTGGATTCACTGACTCGTCTGAAGCCTCGCCGGCGCTGCCGACAAAGCAGGGACCGCTCGGACCCGGATATAGCGCAGAACGGCATACATCACGACGACATTATACACGAACCAGAGAAATCCAAGAGGGCTATTGAAGAATGTCATGAACATCACGAACATTGCAACGCTGTAGAAAGCAAGGCTTCGGATGTTTGGACTAGTCCGGAGCCAGTAGTAGGCTGAAGCGATACCCCAACCCACAAGAGCGGGAATGATTGCAATTCCGAATGTTCCGAAATCTCGGTAGTAAGTCCAAAATGCAGTGTAAGTATTGTAGTTGCTGGTCAAATAGGGCGTGTCGACCATCCCGAAGTATTCGCTGATCCAATGTTTAAGGCCCACGAGGGCCGTCGTGAAATCAAAGGTGTAGTAGCCGTACGCCAGACTGTCGAGTTGTTGCACCGCTCGTGCGAAATTTTCCAGGTTCATCACAACGTACATGTAAGGCTCAGTGAAGATCGCGTACGCAGGAGAGAATTTCATTGCGGCCGATGTATACAGAAACAATACCAGGACCTGGCCAGTGCGGAGTGATGACACAAGAAGGAAGAACAGGCTCGTCCCCAAAAAGTACCAGATGACGGTCGACTTCCTGAGGTGCGATGTTGTATAGTAGATGAGCGTTGCACAAACGATGCCCGTCATCATGATCTGAAGGCGCTGAAGCAGGAAAAAATACGTGAGCAGGGATATTGCGGTCATCGCCAATACGACCCGTTTCTTTCGCTTTTCACCTCCGGCAATAAGCAGATAGACAACCGAGAAAAAGACAACAACGACAACGTTCTGAAGAAACAGCCCGATGCCAAACATCGTAAAGTCATGTCGGGCAATCCATGGCTTGGCACTAAAAAGAGGAGGTGTCACCCCCTTGATAAACGTTATCACAAAATAACCAAAAATATAGAGGGCGAATGTAACGGCAATACTTATGAAAAGCCTGTGCTCGTCAACGTCTTTCGTCCAGGATTTGCGCATCAACTCGACGGAAAGTAACTGTCGCCCGATATTCTGAACAAACGCTATCAATGTGCCTATCAAGTAGCTGGACACACCGATGATCAGCTGGATCCAGCTTGTGATTGACCAGTTCTCCTGTAAGCCACTCAATTTCAAATTCGTGAGACCTATGGCAAGTGCCCAAACAAATCCGAGCACGCGCGCTGGAGACAACGCGTCCGCATCCCGCCGCATCGCGCTGGCAACAATCGCCAAGCAAATCATGAAACACAGGAATGATAGAGCGTTCATACAATACGTGTCAATGTATCGGGATCAGAGTGCGCGACTGAACAGCTTGACAGAGTTCTTTTCTTGTGCAAAATGCCATTGGATTATCGCACCAAACCGGGGGTGTTCTCAGACCGAGGCATATGGGCCGCATTGCCCGGCTGCTTCGTTAAAGTCATCAAAAGTTCTTCCCCCGCCCTTGGTGAAAACGCACGTACGATGGTCTCAGCGATGAAGTATACGACAGTCATTACTACTTGCCACTTCGTTAGCGGTCGTTCCACCCATGCTCCCTTCAACCTGATGCTTCGGCTTATCACCAGGATTTGCCCCGCATAAACTCCGGAGGAACCGAGGTGATCAACCGAGAACCCTAACGGAACTGCACCCTCGACAAGCGCTGCAAGTGTCTTGAGAGACAAAAGGTGAAGGTGGCGGGGAGGATCGAGCTCTCGCCAAGCCGCGCCGAACATTCTATGGCCGAAACTTTCGATATTTGGAGTCGCTATCGAGAGCTTACCTGTAGGCTTCAATATCCTGTGACATTCTCGAAGCAATGAGCCAGGTTCTTCAACGTGTTCGATCACATGAGTCAAGGTTATTGCGTCAAAGGACCTGGAATCGAATCCTGCTTCGGTAAGCGTGCCGTTGAAGACCGGGATACCAAGTTCTTCTTGCGTCTTTCTCGCAGCGCGAGGATCCGGTTCTACTCCCATTACGTCCCAACCCAGATGCTTCATCCTGGCAAGGAACGAACCATCGCCGCAACCAACATCCAGAAGCCGGCCTCCCCGTTGTCCGTGAAGATTCATGACATACCGCCACGCGATCTCTTTCACCACCGGGACATGCGACAACAAACTCGCACCGGGATTGCGCGCTGAGCGATCATCAGCTTGTCTCTCATAGCCGAACCTGGACATCACGACAGGACGGGCCACTTTCTCGATGAATTCCTCCATTCTCCCCTTGTCAGACCCCGCGTTGTGAGTATAGTAGCTCTGGTAAGCTTTGCCAAGGTCGGATGAGATTGGCCGGGGACTGAGCCACATCAGGCCACAGTCAGCGCACTTGAAAATATTCCACATCCCCGGAGCATCGAACAATCGATCTTGGAGACCGGCATAGAGCATGGTTCCTTTGGTCTTGCAGAGGAGGCAAGTTCTGACCTCTTCCGCGCGGATCTCTGAGTCTGGACTCATCGCGTTCCTTCAGCCAGAAATCCAAGCCCGCGAGCGATGGAAGCAATCGAGTGCCTTTCTGCCGGGCCCAGCACATAGCGCCAGGAAGCGAATGCGAAAAGGCCCACTATTCCAATCGCAGAAATCGCCAGGGCAATTCGGGGTATTCCCATCAATGAAAGGGCAATCAAACCAGATGCAAGCAAAAGAACCGCGGCAAACCCCCGCACCATCTCTTTCCCAAGATCCAGATGCACCCCCACCACCGGGCCCGATGCACCAAAGAGCATCAACGCATCCACCAGAACACGAGTGCTCCAAGCCAGAGCTGCGCCGCGAATCCCAAAGTTGGAAACCATGAACCACATCAATGGGACGGTCAGCACCAACTCCAGCAGATGGAACTTTGCTGTGAGGTCAGGTCGTCCAAGCCCTTGAAGGAGTGCGAAGGGTATCTGCGCCATCGAGTTGAAGAGAATGCCCACGGCGAGAACCTGGAAGACGAGCGCGCTATTCTCCGCAAACTCGGTTCCAAGCCACAGGCGCAGAATATCGCCGGCAAACAAAACCAGGAGCATCACGAGAGGCGCCATCAACAAAAAAAGATACTTCACAGAACGGCTGTAGAGACCCGGCAGCGCATCTCGCGAAGAGGCACTCATTGCGCTAAAAGCGGGGAACAAGGTCATGGTGAGACTCGCTGGAAGGATCCATAGTCTGGTCACCATCTCATACGGAGCGGTGTAGTAGGCCACAGCGGCGATAGAGATCATCGATCCTATGAAGAACCGATCGAGGTAGACCAGGATCGGATTGACAAAACTTGAGATGCTCACCCATCCGCCGAACGTCAGCAGGGCTTTGACCCTGTTGAAGTCAAATGATACGCTTTCCCTCAACACCGGAAAGACCTTGAAGCAGAGCAACAAATAAGCCGTCGCACTGCAAAGTCTCGCAATCATCAGAAGCAGGATGATCCCTCGAACATCAAAACCTAAGAGGATACCTGCAACAGGCATGAGAAACGTGAATGAACTGGAGATGAAATTGACCGAGCTTACATAATCGAAACGCTGGGCCGCCTCCAGAGTGCCCCGGAACACTGTTGAAACCAAGACAATCGGAGTAGAAACGGCAAGAATCAAGAACGTCGTGCTTGCTACATCAACCAATGCCGGAGGGATCCGGAATACACGTTCAGCGAGTACGGGAGCTAAACCAGCGACAACCGCCGCGCCGATGATGCCCATGAAGAGGTTCGTTCCGCACGAACTCCAAAACAGCGTCCTCAGGTTCTGCAAAGCATCGTTGTGCACAGCCTCGGCCACGAACTTCGTTGTGGCTCGTCCGAGTCCTAGGTCGAAAAGCGTGAAGTAGCCCAAGAGCATCCATGCGAGCGACAAAATGCCAAACTGGTCGATACCAAGGCGTTGAATGATGAAGGGGATTGAAATCACACCCACGACGAGAGGTATGAATTGTCCCAGGAAATTCATCACGCTGTTGCGGGCAATCAAACCGCTTCTTGTGTGTCCCATCTCCATAGTTTCAGTTATTCGAATCAAAAAGAACTCACCGACTCCAGCGATTGCAAAGGATGAAGCAGGGAAAAGGGGAGAATTGTACGGGGCACCTTCCCTCAACTTCAGATTCTCGATCTATCTCTTGGCTTTTCGTGTCCATCTCAGGCCGAACCAGTCAGTTCGCATAGTCGACCACAAGGACTTGAACCGATCCGGATCGAGCGCCTCCAGCTTCTGCACACCTTCGATCGCGAAAACGATGCCCAACACGACGATGGTCGAAATAACCATGGCCAGGAAGCCGTAGAGCGATACTTTAGGCTTCGCCTTCCTCTCTGGAACCTGGGCAGAGTCGAGCACGATCACGGAGGGGGTGGCCCTCTGCTCTTCAACCTTGGCCTGCTCATAAAGCGGAGTCACGAATTGCAGAATCTTGTACTGAATCTCGACTTCTCGGTAGAGCCGCACATAGGCAGTTCCGAGCCGCGGAGCTTGTTTGAAAGGAACCAGGACGCTCACATCTCCGGGCGCTCCGGCTGTTCCGTTGTTCAGTTGACGAATCTTGTTCCGCATGGCGTCGAGCTCGATTTCAGCAGCGCGTATGCTCGGGTGATCCTTGGCAACAGTCTGCCGGAGAACGGTGAGCCCGACATCCTGCACCTCCATCTTACCGTAAATCTCCGCCATCGCCTTGATGGACGCTTCCAATTGCTCCGGGAGAGCGATGACGCCATATTTCTGCTGGAACGCTTTCAGGGAATCTTCCGCCCCCTTCAGGTCTGCGAGGTTCTTGTGGTACCGGGTTTCAACGAACAGTCGGTTTGAGCGAGCGTTCTGGACCTGAAGTTGCGAATTGGTCTCGTTCAGAACATGCACAAAGTAGTTCGCCATATCTGCCGCCCGCTGCGGATCCGTATCGTACACGATAATCTGCAGGTTGCCTTCCTCTGCGACCTCAAAGCCGACGTTGGAGAGCAGCTCTTTGATCGTCTTTTCCCGCGGGTAGTTCGTAATCTCGTACACTTTAGTAAGGTCAAACCGCTCGATCACTTTGAGGAGAGCGCTTTCGCTTGTCAGGATGGCCCGGTACCGATCCATCTCTGAAGATCCGGCCAGCCCCGATAGCGCCCGGCCGGGCGAAATGGATTTCACCAGGGATGAGATCCCCTCCAGTCCGGCAAACATATCTGCTTTCTCAGCCGGGAACACCGACGCGGTGGCCTTATACCACTTAGGGCTAAGCAATCCGACCGCGACAGCGATGACAGTGATAATGAAGACCGTTCGGGTGATCAGCTTCCGCCATTTGGTAATGACCGCGAAAAAGTCCAGCAATGCCGTGCCAAGCGGCCGGGGACCATCCGTCTCGGGCTGATTCGTCACGGGACGGTTCGTCTGATCGCCGAGTGGTTCTGTCTGTTTTGATTTCATCCTGATGCCCTATGCTGTGTATGAATCCAATTGCTGCGATGTCACGCTAGCTTTGCAGAGCCCTTGGAGTTTCAAAAGCAAAGATAAACCGCAAAGGCCGCCAAGATCGCCAAGAGTTGATAGTACGGTTCAAACGAATTCCACGACAAGATCTCTGCATTCCATTGTGTGCTTTGCGGTTCTTGGCGTGCTTGGCGGTTTGCTTTTTCACCAGATAGCCGATGGCACCGCACTACTTGCGGCTGATATAGATCAACGTCGCCACCGAGATCACGACGGAGACCACATCTCTGACGATGCCGAAATACGCCCAGAAATTTCTTTTCACTTCCTTCGGCACCCAGACGCGGTCGCCCGGCTCGATCGTTGTATCACCCGGCTTGAACCAACTCGTCGTCCCCTCTTTGATGATCCTCACTTCTCCCTCATCAGCGTACTGCTGATAGTCACCAGCTTTCTTGATGTAGTATTTATAGTCCGCCCCCGGAACAAACGCGAGGTAGCCCGGATTGGAAACCTGACCTTGCACCAACACGGACCGCTCGTTCGACGCGATATAGAGGAAATCCCCGTGTCGCAGTGTGACATCGCAGGTAGTATCGTTTTCAAGCAGAAGCTGCTTGAAATTGACGACCACCGGCTGCCTTCCAACCTTAAGGTCGAGGAAGAAATATGTGCTGTCAACCAGGTCGAATTGATGTGCCCGGAGAAATGTGAGATATTCGAGCTGGGCAACATCGGGAATTGTGTACTTTTCATCTTTGCGCCACAGGACTGATCCGCTGGGAAATGCACGATTCGACAAGCCACCCGCCCCTTTGATAATCTGGCTCAGTTTGGTCCCCTGACGCGTGATCGGATAGTCTCCGGGGGAAT
This sequence comes from Ignavibacteriales bacterium, assembly GCA_026390595.1. Lineage (NCBI taxonomy): Bacteria > Pseudomonadati > Ignavibacteriota > Ignavibacteria > Ignavibacteriales > Ignavibacteriales bacterium. The sequence continues at coordinate 167,991 of JAPLFQ010000025.1, read as the reverse complement.
TCACCTCTCCGGCAACAGTCACGTAGAAATCCCTTCTTCTATCTGCCTGATGCGGAACGAGTACGCGGTCGCCGCGCTGCAGCGCAAGGTCAGGAGCGGTCTTGTTCAGCACAGCATCGAGATCGACGATGAGCTCCGTGCCTTTCTCCGTCACTCTGTCCGACCGGTAAATCGTTACTGAGTGCCGATCAGCCGTTTCAAGAGTACCCTGCGCAATTTGAAGGATGCCCACGAGGCTGTCCCCCTGAACAAACTCATATCGCCCGGGAGAATTCACTGCGCCGTGGACGCTGACAAAATTCGTCGAAAGGGTCTTGCTCGGCACCACGATCAGGTCCCCATCAACGAGGAACGGGTTGTATCGATTGTCGAGCGTTGCGTAGTATTTTGGAATATCAACGCGCAGCGTGTCCCCGCTGCGACGAATCAGGCGAATATTGCGGACGGAAGTCTGTTCGTCGAGTTCAGATTTCGCGCTGATTCTCGGAACCCTGTAGTCATCCTGGAACACAGGCAGCCCGCTCGGCGTGAGGGCTGGAATTGAGAAGGTTGTATTTGGCGTACTCACGTTGCTTGCAGCCTGCAGGATTATCTTCTCCACTCGTTCAATAGCACTCGCGATGTATTGCCCCGGCCGCGACACAGCACCCCGCAGCGTCACAATGAGTGATCTTGGCCTGACGAGTGTCATCGACACTGCCCCGCGGAGGTACTTCTTTTCGACCGCTTCGGCCACCCGCTTCTTCGCCACAGCCAGAGTCGCGTCAGCAACCCGCACCTCTCCGACGGTCGGGATCAGCAACGTACCTTCCGGAGTGACCGCTATCGTGTATTCCATCGGAGGCACGCCCCAAAACGTGAGCGCGAAGATGTCAAAGGGTCCGACGACATACTGGGTCGGGTCAATCGGCCCTTCCATCGGTATGCCCGTAAGCTTCGGTCCGGAATCGTCCTTTTCTTTCTGATCGCTTTGGGACGATTTTGTCTTGGCCTGATCCCAGACGGAACCATTCTTTTCCTGCGCCTGACTGAACCCCAGGCAGAAACACAGGCAGACGACAATCGAGATCGTTGCGCGGATGTTCATGCGGTACCGCTCCTTAGATTTTCTTCAAAATGATTTCTGCAATCCTTTGAGCCGCGTGGCCGTCCCACAGTTCGGGTATCCGGCCTTTCTTCGGCCGCCCATCGAACACATCGAGACTCTTCTGTACGATCTTCGTCACATCGAGACCGCAAAGCTCATTCGTCCCTACTTCTGTCGTGCTGGGGCGTTCTGTATTTTCCCGCAGCGTAAGGCAAGGCACACCGAGATAGGTCGTTTCCTCCTGAATTCCCCCGGAATCTGTCACGACCAGCTGCGCCTGATCCATCAGGCACAAGAAATCAAGATATCCGAGAGGATCCGTAATGACAAGGTTTGGTATTCTCCCGGCATGTCCTCCGAGGCCGAAACGCTCGAGCATTTTCCGGGTCCTTGGGTGGACAGGGAATACAATCGATGTCCGGCTTGCGAGCTGTTCGAAGAAGCTGACAATCTTGCCGAGCCCTTCCTCTGTGTCCACGTTGCTGGGCCGGTGGAGTGTCACAAGCGTAAACTGTTTTTGTTTAACCTTGAATTGATCCAATGTCGAAAGGCGAGCAGCTTTCTGGCGGTAGTGAACGAGGGAATCGATCATCACATTCCCGACGTAGAATATCTTGTTCTCTGCTACTCCTTCCCTGCGCAGGTTGTGGAGACCGCTGGGCTCACTGACGAACAGGAACTCGGAGACTACGTCCGTCAGCATCCGGTTGATTTCTTCCGGCATCGTCCGGTCAAAACTCCTCAGTCCTGCTTCGACGTGCGCGACGGGAATGCCCATTTTCACGCTGACGAGGCTCGCGGCGACGGTGGAGTTCACATCACCCACCACGATCACGAGGTCCGGTTTTTGCTCCGTCAGTACTCGTTCCACTCCCAGCATCACCTTCGATGTCTGCTCGGCGTGCGTGCCTGATCCGACGCCGAGGTAGAAATCAGGGTGCGGCAGTTCGAGGTCGTCGAAGAATACCTTCGACATCGCGTCATCATAGTGCTGACCGGTGTGCACGATCAGGTGGCGGACGGAATCCGAATACTGCTGGAATGCCTTATGCAAAGGGGCGACCTTCATGAAGTTCGGCCTTGCCCCGACGATGCTGATGATGGTTTTCACGGGTGGAACAGAGTCTGGTTAATTGGTGAGTTGGTCAATTAGGTAAATGGTTAATGGCTGATTCAGCAGGCTGTAGTCTGCAAACTGCATTCTGACTTCTGGATTCTGGCTCCTGCATTCGCAATCCCCACACCTCACCTTCCCTCGTACATCTTCCTGTAGTATTCTTTGTATTCGCCGCTGAGAATCCGCTGCCACCACGGCACGTTTTCCCGGTACCAGAGAATCGTCTGAGCGATGCCTGCCTCAAATGTGTGCCGGGGCTCCCATCCAAGTTCCCGCGAGATTTTGCCGGCGTCGATTGCATACCGCTGGTCGTGCCCGGGACGGTCCTTCACGAAAGTGATGAGTGATTCAGGTTTCCCGAGCGTGGCAAGAATCGTCTTTACCACGTTGATATTCTTCTCTTCGGAATTCCCGCCGATATTGTAGACCTCTCCGGGAACCCCCTTGTGCAGGACTGTGTCAATCGCCGCGCAGTGGTCGGAAACGTGAATCCAGTCACGGACATTCGCTCCATCACCGTACACCGGCAACGGCTTGTCGTTCATTGCGTTCGCTATCATCAGCGGGATCAGTTTCTCGGGAAACTGGTAAGGGCCGTAATTGTTCGAGCAACGTGTAACCACGATCGGGAGCCCGAAGGTGTGCTGATACGCAAGCGCGAGCAAATCGGCCGATGCCTTGCTGGCGGCATAAGGACTGTTGGGGTGAAGCGGAGTGTCTTCCCGGAATTTCCCGTCTTTCCCAAGCGAGCCGTACACCTCGTCCGTGGAGATCTGAACGAATTGCTTCAACTGGTATGCTTTCGCCATCTCGAGCAAGACATTTGTCCCCATCACATTCGTGCGGACGAACTCCGCAGCACCGACAATGCTTCTGTCGACGTGCGATTCGGCTGCGAAATGGACGACAGCGTCGAAAGTGCGCTTTTCGAAAAGCGATCGGACCAGAGCGTCGTCACAAATATCCCCATGGACAAATGTGTATCGGGGATTCCCAACCACGTCTTCCAGGTTCTCCAGGTTCCCGGCATATGTCAGTTTGTCCAGGTTGACGACGCGGTATGCCGGATGTGAATCGAGCACGTAATGGATGAAATTACTGCCAATAAAACCAGCGCCGCCGGTGACAAGAAGATTCATATCTATTGTCGATTATTGTTAGAAGAAGCCCATCGTGATTCTAGAGAACATTACTCAAAATTATCGATTGCCAATTTTCTGCGCCATAGGCGCATCCCCGCCAGCCTCAGTACCGCATCGAGGCGGGCTGGCGCCTTCGGCGGAGATTTTCGATTGAAAAAACGCACTGCGCCCTTGTAATCAGGCAATTTAGCAAAGAATGGCCGAAGAAAAAAGCCTCACAAGCCTGAGAGCGCGGCAACGAGTCTATCAAAAGTGTTATGGTACGAGAAAACGATGGATGGATCAGTAAAGCAGTAGCAAGAGGAAGGTCTGTAGGGCCTCAGTGATGGTTTTAGTGCTATGACAACGTAGCGAAAAATCGGCCGAGTGTCAACGGCACATTCCTGATCATTGGAAACTGTTACATCCGGTCTGGCGCTGAAATACCCAATATTTTGCACCCATTTGCGAGTACAGTTCTCGTCGCTGAACAGAGAGCAAGCCGCGCAACTGAGAGATCACGATCCGGCGTGACAACCCGATGTTCATGGTAGAACTTGTGAAATGCCGTCGCAGCATCATGGAGATACGTTGTGAGCCGTTGCGGCTCAAAACCAAAGCACGATGACTCGACGATCTCGGGGAATTCCAGCAACAGCTTCACGAGTGCAACCTCTTCGGGCTGCACGAGGAGTGAAAAGCTCACGGCGGGCTCGCCTGCTCCGGGAACGGATGAGTACAGCCCCTCGCTTTCAGCGAACCGGAGAATGCTCGCGATGCGCGCATGAGCATACTGCACGTAGTACACCGGGTTCTTGTCTGATTGCTCCAGAGCGAGGTTGAGATCGAACGCAAGGTGCGTCGATACTCCGCGCATGAGGAAGAAATACCGTACGGCGTCTGACCCGACTTCTTCGATGAGCTCGTCCAGCGTCACCATGTTCGCCGTCCGCTTTGACATCTTCACTTCCTGGCCGTCACGCCAGAGAGTCACAAACTGGTGAATAACCACTTTCACCTTATCGGGATCATATCCCAGCGCTTTGACGCCGGCAAGAACGTCGGGGATTGTTGCGATGTGATCCGCACCGAAAACGTCCACGACGAATTCGAATCCGCGTCTGAACTTCTCCCTGTGGTAGGCGATGTCCGGCAGACGGTATGTCGGCTCTCCTGTGCTCTTCACGATAACGCGGTCCTGGTCGAGACCGAGGGACGTCGCTTTCAGCCACACAGCCCCTTCGCTGTCATATGCCAGCTCCAGTCTCCGAAATTCCTCGATCACTTCCTGGATCTTGCCGCTTTTGTAGAGAGAATCCTCATTGAAGAAAACGTCAAATTTGATTCCCATCCGTCCCAGCACGTTCTTGATTGCCTCGAAGAGAACCTGTTCGGCATATGTCTTGCACTCTTCAATCGCCTTTTCCTTTTCCATCCCAGCGAGTTCATCCCCCCGCGCTTCGCTGAGACGCTTCGCAATCTCGATGATATACAGCCCCTGGTAGCCGTCTTCAGGGAAAGGAAACGCCGGGTCGGAAATCTGACGATACCGCGCAAATGTCGATTCTGCCAGCAAACGCATCTGTCTGCCGGCGTTGTTATAATAGTATTCGCGTATTACGTCGTGTCCGGTCCACTCAAGCAGGTTTGCGATGGTATCGCCGATGGCTGCCTGACGCCCATGCCCCACGCTCAACGGCCCCGTCGGATTGGCGCTCACAAACTCCACCTGGGTCTTCTTGTTTCCCCCGGCGTTCGACCTGCCAAACGACTCTCCCTGCGAGAGAAGCGTACCGACCTGATGATTGAAGAACTTCTCCGTAAACCGGAAGTTGATGAAGCCGGGACCGGCAATCTCCACCTTCGAGACAAACTCGGGTTCAACCTTGAGCGCTCCTGTGATTTCCTGCGCAAGGGCACGTGGATTTTTGCCGAGCGATTTCGCCAGAAGCATGGCGATATTCGTCGTCAGGTCGCCGTGTGCTTCGTCGCGCGGCTTATCAAACGTGAGCTTTGCCGCACCTTCATAGTTTAGAGATGCGAGCGCTGTTGTAACTTTCTCGGAAAGGTAACGCTTCATGGAATTCTATCAGATCACGATGGAGTTTTCTTCGTTCGGCGGCCTGAGGCCGGACTTTTACGCTTTGCCGGAACGCGGCCCTTAGCCCGCGCCGCGGGAGGAGTGTCCTCGACGGGGATCAGTGTTGCATCCCCCCAGAGACGCTCCAGGTTGTAGAACGGGCGCACGTCTTTCTTGAATACATGCACCACGACATCAGAATAGTCGAGAAGTACCCACGAGAGGGACCGATACCCTTCCGAGTGCCACAAGGAAATACCAATTCCCTCCGTACCCACTCGTACGGCATCTGAAATGGCCCTGGCATGCGTGTCCGAGTCCGCCGAGCAAACGACAAAGAAATCGGCCGGCGCCCTCAGTTTTCGCAAATCCATCAAGAGAACGTCAGAAGCTTTTCTGGAATGAGCAAACTCTGCAATTTTCTTGGCAAGAGTTCTTGAGGTCAATATCGGATCCTCCCCTTGTTATTTGAACGGTTTGAGTAACCGGAAGTCTTTCCCGATTACCACTGTGACATCAAGATACGCATTGCGGTCAATTTGCTGCACGACGGCGGTTTTGGGAACACCAAGAGCCTCGGCTACCTGCTGGGCTGCCTCCTGGTGTCCGGTGCGGTCAAGGACGCGCGTGTTCTCGACCTTGGAATCCTTGTAGTTTCCCGTCTCCACAACATCGAATCCGCGCGCACGAAGATAGTCTGTAAATTTCTGACTGAGCTTCGGAACTCCTGACCCATTGAGCACGTCGAGCTGAATCGTGTGCGCTGTCCCCCCTTGTACCGTTTCCGGTTTGACGGGAGGATCGATGAACATCCTGTTCACGAATGACCAGATAAAGAAAATCACGATCACTGCAAAAGCCAGAATGAGTCCATTGCCTCCGATACCCTTCCAACTCGTGCGGAAGCGGCGTTTCTTCGGCTTCGACGGAGCCGGCTGGGCTTGTCCCTCTTCGGGAGGAAGCTCAGGAGTATTCAGCGGTTGCTCGGTCTCGTTCACCATTCAGCGATAGACACAAAAAAACCGAGCGCTCGTCTGCCAACGCAGACCAGTCACGCTCGGTGTGGAAAAAGAGCAGAGATTCAATTCAGAGATTTAGCGATTGTCGTCCTGATATCGGCTGAATCCGCCAAAGAAATTGTTTCCACCCATGTACCCATATCCCATCAGAGATCCCGCCGGCACTTGTTGGAACTGGACCTGGAATAGTGTGTTCTTCCAGGGCCTATAGGTCAGTTCCGCCCGGTTCAGAAAAAGTCCGCTCAGACTGCTTTGATATTGCTTCCCCAACGTGTTGTACGGCGAAGCCATCAGGCTGATATCAGCCTTCACATCGAGGTCATCAGAGAACTTGTATGCGAGGCTGTTGGTGTACATCCCCATTGACAATCCCTGGCCACCGAAAGTCTGGTACGACAGGGAGAAGCTGTGATGCATGCTGAAATTGTTTGGATTGAACAGACCGAACATCAATCCGCCGTCATCCGATCGAAGGATGGACTCTGCAACAGTCGACCGGGGCTCAATCGTGGACTTGAATTGCGCTGAAGCAGTCGTGAAGCAGAGCATCACGGCCAACATACACACACCCACTGCCATCTTCTTCATGAGTAGCCCTCTCGCTGTCGATTCCATCGGAATGATACTCAAATGTAGAGTGATAGTCAAGACTCCCCACTACTGGAGAGCCTCCCAGTTTGATTGTGGTTTTCAACGCGGAGGCGCCGAGTCCGCGGAGAAACGCGGAGAAATCCCAAGATTGTGGGCCCTCTGCGATGAATGATTTCTATCAAAGAAGGAAACTATTGATCACCAGGCCGTGCATTCAGAATCCCCCTTGCCTGCTCGAGCTGGTCAAACGTATTAATGCCGTGGATTTCATCCTCATGCTCTGCCACCAACGCAGAAACGGTCCAACGTTGCTGCCAGAAATACTCGAACACGTCGGTCAGATAGTACTCGTTCTGAGCGTTGTCGGGTGTAATGTGATTCAGACCGTCAAACAGCTTCTCTTTATCAAACACATAAATCCCGGAATTGATTTCCGCAATCGTTCTTTCCTCCTCCGACGCGTCCCGATGCTCGACAATCTTCTTGACAGAACCGTCGGGATTGCGAATGATGCGCCCATAGCCTGTCGGATCCTTCATCTTAGACGTGAGAATCGTCGCAACGGCACCAGTGTCAACATGATGCCGCATGAGGTTCTCCATCGTTCGTTTTGTCAGGAGCGGCACATCCCCTGACAATACGAGCACATCGCCTCTGAACGTGTCAAGCGCAGCAGCGGACTGCATCACGGCGTGACCTGTCCCCCGCTGAGGTTCCTGGATTGCACACGATACGGAGGGGTGGTTTCCCGCCAGATAGTCGATCACGATTTGACGCTGATGACCCACGACAACGACAATTGCGGAGGCGCCCAGTTGGCCGGCAAGATCGACGACGTAGTGGATCATCGGTTTGTTGTTCAATTCGTACATCACCTTGGCCCGGGAAGGGTCCTTCATCCTTTTTCCCTGTCCGGCGGCCATGATCACTGCGGCGATTTCTCTTTTCGATCCGGGTTTCTGTTCATTCGGCATGTATCTCTCCCAGGCTGCGATGCAACGACCCTAAGGTCGCGATTTCAGATTATCCTCTTTCCAAAAGCGGAGGAGACAAGTTCAACTGCGATCTCGGCTGACCGGTTTCTATCGTCAAGGATCGGGTTCACCTCGACAACCTCCATCGACGTCATTTTCCCCTGGACAGACAGGGTTTCCATGAGTAAATGGGCCTCGCGATAGTTCAACCCGCCTTTTACCGGCGTGCCGACTCCCGGCGCCAGTTCGGGATCCAGTGCGTCAAGATCGAGACTGACGTGCAGCAGGTCCATCCCTTTCAGCTTGCGAAGAGCCCGCCCCATCACGACCGACATGCCTTCTTTGTCAATATCTTCCATCGTGAAAATGGTGACGCCATGCTGTCCGATGGCCTTCTTCTCGGCCTCGTCGAGATCCCTGATTGCGATGAGCACCACGCGTTTGGGATCCACCTTGCGGTAATCCCCGCCGATGGAAGTGAGCTCCGGCGCGCCGATGCCGACCGATGCGGAGAGTGGCATACCGTGGATGTTCCCGGAAGGAGATGATTTGTTTGTATTGAAGTCCCCGTGGGCGTCGATCCAAAGAACGCCGAGCTTCTTCCCCGTGCGACGCGCTTCTGCCGCCACGCCCGCGATGGTTCCCATGGCGATGGAGTGGTCCCCGCCAAGTACCAACGGGACTCCGCCGGCGCGCGAGACTTTTTCGACTTTCGATGCGAGGAGCGTGCAGGCACGCACGACTTCGGGGAGGTACTTCAGTTTCTCATTGTAGAGCGGTTGCAGCTCAGGAACGGTGGTGGGAATATCTCCTTCATCAACGACGGTGTGTCCCAGTGAACGGAGACGTTCCGCGACCGCAGCGATGCGTATTGCAGACGGGCCCATGTCGACCCCCCGCCGCCCAGCACCCAAGTCCATCGGTACGCCAATGATGTGGATCTTCATACATCGTCAGCCCTGTAACAGTTTCAGCACTTTCGTGATCGTCTCTTTCATATCCTTGCGATGCAGAACGATATCGATGAATCCTCTTTCTTCGAGGAACTCCGCGCGCTGGAATCCCTTTGGCAGATCGCGGCCAATCGTCTGCTTGATCACGCGGGGGCCTGCGAAACCGATCAGGGCTCCCTGCTCGGCAATGTGGATGTCGCCGAGCATCGCGTAGCTCGCGGTCACTCCCCCCGTTGTGGGGTCAGTCATGACGGAAATGTACGGAACCCCGGCATCCGAAAGCTGGGCGAGTTTGGCGCTGGTCTTCGCCAACTGCATCAGCGAATAGGCAGCCTCCATCATTCTCGCGCCGCCGCTGGATGAGATGATGATCAGGGCACTCCGCTTCTTGATAGCACAGTCAATCGCCCTCGCGATCTTCTCCCCCACCACCGAGCCCATACTGCCGCCGATGAACGAGAAATCCATGCAGGCGATGACGATCGGCACTCCGTTGATCTGCGCCGTTCCGGTCCGCACTGCATCATTCAGGCCGCTTTTTCGGGTTGAGTCCTTGAGGCGGTCCACGTAGCGCTTCGTATCAACGAAGTTCAGCGCGTCGACGGAGCGCATCTTGGCATCCATTTCCTTGAAGGACTTCTGATCGAGCAGGATTTCGAAATACTCCTTGCTGCCGATCCGGAAATGATAGCTGCACTTGGAGCACGTGAAGAAGTTTTGCTCAAGCTGTTTCTTATGAATAATCTCACCACAGCCATCGCACTTTGTCCATTGGCCATCGGGGATGTCTTTCTTCGTGCCTTCAGATGAGATGTTTTCTTTGGAACGCCTGAACCACGCCATGGGGATCTCCTTGGTGAAATCCGAACTGTTGTTTATCTCTGAGATTATGCCCGGGTCAGAAGGGGCTGAATCCTCTCAGAGTTTTGTTGCTACCATTCCTATGAGGCTGTCTCAAAAGTACTGACAACCTTCTGAATTACGTCGAGATTCTGTCAATTACTACGTTTTCAGCATCCTCAACGTGGTCGAAATTACATTTCGACCTACATTTGAGACAGCCTCCCAAAGACATCTCTGATTACCCGGCTGTGCATGCCTTCCATCCCCGACCTGCCCACCTTCGTCCTCCGGACTACGGTGGGTAAAAAGGTCGGGGATACGACATTGAAGGTCGGTGCTACGACACGGGCTGAGCCGACCGGATGACAAAATCCTTCAGATACATCGGCTCCAGAGACGGAGCATCTGCAAATTCCTGCCTCATCGCCCCCGCATACCCGAGCGATGCCACGACGTCACCGCGGCAATACGTATGAACATCTTCAATCGTCGCCCCAATGTCAAGAGCCCGAGAAAGCTGATCGACCTTGTCCGTCAGAATCAGCGCACATTTCTCTTCTTTCAATAAGGATGCGGCCGCTGCAAGCGATCTGACCTCTACCGGGCCTGCCTCACGAACGCTTCCGTCGGCAACGAGAAATCGCCCTACGTACCATTCCTCCTTCTTCGCATCGATCAGGACTGCTATCGGTCCCGATGCCCCTGCCAGCCGGCGGGCCGCTTCCGCGATAGCTCCGAACGTCGAAACCGCGACCAGAGGCTTGTCGAGAGCATACGACAGCCCCTTTGCTGTGCTCAGCCCGATTCGCAGTCCTGTGAACGAGCCGGGTCCAATGGAGACGGCGATTGCATCCAGCTCCTTCATTCCGATGCCCGCTTCCTTCATGACTTCCTGCATGAGCGTCAACAACTTCTCGGAGTGTATATGCGACTCGCGCAGTGAATGTTCAACACCAGGCTGTCCCTCGCGGAAGAGCCCGACAGAACAGACGGCAGTGGATGTTTCGAGGCCCAGAATATTCATGATACCGTCGATACCTTTCGCGATCCCGTTCCGCCCGCTCCCGCGTTCAGGGCCTCGATGGAAATCGTGCGATCAGCGTCTTTCTCGCCATAGACCAGCCGTACATCATAGCGCTTTGGCGGCAGGAGATCTCCAAGCTGTTCGGCCCATTCTATCAACGTGATACCGTCACCGTAGACAAACTCCTCAAAGCCGAGATCATAGATCTCCTCGGCTGATTTCACACGGTATAGGTCGAGGTGATAGACGAACAATTCCCGTTGATCCCTCCCCGTTCCCTCATAGCGGTTGAGAATGACGAAGCTCGGGCTTGAGACGTGCCGGTTCGCTCCGAACGCTTCGCACACACCTTTTACGAAACGTGTCTTCCCCGTACCCAGCTCACCCCACAGGGCAACAACATCCCCCCGCTCGAGTCGGCCGGCGAAGGACTGTGCCAGCGTGAGCGTCTCCTCTTCTGAGTGTGTAAGGTGTTCGTTGAGCATTGCCATTCTTTGAAAGGACAAGAAACCACGGATCAACACAGATCTCGACGGATGTTCACGGATGAGAACACACATTTCATTCTCTCAATCCGTCCGATCCGTGCTTCTTCCGTGATCATCCGTGGCAAATTTCTTTACCTCTTGGGCGTGAGCGTCACCACGGGCAGCATCATTTCTTCCATGGAGATGCCGCCGTGCTGGAAGCTGTCGCGATATTGAGCGAGGTACCGATGATAATCCGTCGGATAGACGAAGTAATAGTCTTCCTTCGCAAGGATGTAGTTCGTTGTCACGCTTGCCCGCGGCAGTTTGTAGTCCTGCGGATGCTTCACAAATACCGCATGCCGTTCGTCTACGCGCAGGTTGCGGCCGAACTTGTACCGAAGGTTCGTCGAGGCCTCACGGTCACCGATTACTTTCGACCCGCGCATACAGCGGATACTGCCGTGATCTGAGGTGAGGACGATCTTCACGTTCTTCTGCGTCGAGAGCACCTTGAGCATGCTGAACAACGAGGAGTGCTGGAACCAAGAGCGCGTCAGCGACCGATAGGCTGCTTCGTCCGGTGCAATTTCCTTGAGGAGTTGAGAGTCGGACCGGCCATGGGCCAGCATATCCACAAAATTCACCACCACCGCCGTCAGCTTGCCCTTGGTATAGGAGAGGATGTTCCCCTCGACCTGCCGCCCGAAGTCCGCATCCAAAATCTTGATGTACTTGGGCTCGGGCTTCAAGGCAATGCGCTTTCTCTCCAGCAGCTTGTCCAGAAGCTGATGCTCGTCCCGGTTCCGGCTGTTTTCATCATCGTCGCCGGGGGCCCAAATCTCCGGGAACCGCTGTTCAAGCTCGACGGGAAACAAGCCGCTAAAAATCGCGTTGCGGGAGTAGGGTGTCGCCGTAGGCAGAATGCTGAACTGGAAGGAACGCTCGACCGAGAAGTAATCTGAAAGGAAGTGCTCCATCACAAGCCACTGGTCCAGCCTCAGACAGTCGATGATAAAGAGAAACACCGATCCCGTGTTGTCGAGCTCCGGAATGACGAACTGCTCAACGACCTGCGTGGAAAGAACCGGCTTGTCCGTTGTCTGGTTGATCCAGTTCCGGTAGTTCCTTTCGACATACTTACCGAATTCCGCGTTGCATTCCCGTTTTTGGTCGACAAGTGTCTGACGCAGGCCCAGCTCGGGATGCTCATCGAGCTCCATGTCCCAGCCCGTGAGTTTGGAATACAACTCATACCACCCGTTGTGATCCATCGGATTCATGAGGGCGAGAGAGATCTGGCTGAATTCCGCCGAATAGTCGCGGGACACGTGCTCGCTTGAGATCTTCTTCCCTTCCAGAATCTTCTTGCAGGCAAGCAGAATCTGACTGGGATTCACAGGTTTCGTCAGATAGTCGCTGATCTTCCCACCGATTGCCTCCTCCATGAGACTTTCGGCTTCGTTTTTCGTCACCATCACGATCGGGATCTTCGGATCAAGATCCTTCATTTTGGAAAGTGTCTGGAGTCCGCCCATCCCCGGCATCATCTCATCCAGAAAGACCAGATCGTACCCCTTTTCCCTCGTCATCTGGAGAGCATCTTCGCCATTCGTGGCTGTTTCCACAGTGTACCCTTTCTCTTCCAGGAGGCGCACGTGCGCACGGAGGAGATCAATCTCGTCGTCGACCCACAATATTCTTTTCTTCGTCATCATTTTCCTTCTATGAAAGTACCCAATCTAGTCCTGAGAATCAACGAACGGGCACGTTGCCCGCCGTCTGCCGTGCAATTGCGGGATCAGCCCTCGAGTTGTCTGGCGCAAAGATCGTTCACGAGCTCGTCGAGACGCTCCAGCAGCTTCTGCCGTGGAACCACCGCAAGCTTCTCGTCCAGCGGATACATGAACTCATACAGAAATCCTTCGGTAACATATTCGCGGATGAACTTTCCCTCCGCCGGGAGCGAAGACTTCTTTGAAACAGGCAGATGGGAATAGAATATTTCTGACTTCTTTCCCATTTCGATCGCCTCCTTCGGAAGCGTGTGACCAAGACCGATTGCCAGGATGATATGGTTCGTATCAGACTCGTCAATGTTGAGAGCATTGAACCAGACAACCCACTCGGCGGTGTCGGAGACTTTTACACCCTGCGATTCAAACCACCGTGTCAGATGTGTGTGGATTTCTCCTTGGCCAGCCACGGATGGTCGATACATCGACAGCGTCTTAATGCGAACGCTGGCCATTTTGTCGGGTCGAGCTCCAGCGGAACTGACTGCGGCTAGCGCACAAGAGAGGATGATGATCCAGGTAAATCTGCTCAGGTGATTGGACATGGTGACCTCCGGGACAAAATGTTCATCGAACGGTGAACTAAGATGTCGTGAACAAGGTCCGAAAAGTCACCTCCGTGGAATGGTCATGTTTTGAAACAAACTTCCGCAGCAAAAGAAGATCTCATCAGGGCTGGATAGAAATACGAACATCCAGCCCCCCCTCATTCGTTGTTGAACCAGGGATGCGCGAGCCGCCTTCGTCGGGCTTGAGCTTCGTGTACTTGTAGTATACAGAAGCTGTGACTCTCGCACTGAGAATGTACCGGATACGGGGTTCCAGAATCGTCCTGCTGGAGCCCTCAAGCGGCGTCCCTTCCGGCTTGAAGTTGTCGGAGTTCAGATCGTACACGCGCCGTGCGTTCTTGGAATTGCTGTACGAGAAACTGACTTCAATGTCGTTGGAGAGGGCCAGACCGAAGAACGGAATCTCGAAGCCGCTGCGTGAGAATCCGCCGGTGATAGTCATGTCTATAATGTCTGACTGGACGATATTCTGCGCGGCCGGAGTCAGGTCGTAGTTTGTCGAAGTCCCGTAGCGGAAGTTCGCTGTAAAATTCCCCTTCAGAATCTGCTTGAACGTAACATTGAAACCGACGAGCGGCGCAAAACCGTAGCTCACACCCTGACTTTCAGTGATCTGGTTCCCCGTCGGATCGATTCTCCAACGCATCTTGTAGCCCGATGTATAGCTGTGATCGAATGCGATGCGCGTGGTGATCAAATTGAAGAGAGGTAATTTTTCAAGGCCGTCCCACCGGATCGTCCAGTTCGGACGGGGCACCAGGTTACCCAGGAACTTCTGCGCGAACGGCAGAGCTTCCAGCCCTTTTTCAAACGCTTCCGAGATTTTCGCGTCGCTCGAGCGTACGTCACTCGGATTATCGCGCGCGAGCACATATTGTTTCTGAACCTGCTCGATGCTCGTGTTCAGGAATTTGAAAAACAGAATGGACGGGAAAGAAAGATAGGATCGCGACACATCGCCGCTGACGACCTTGCTGTTCACCGTCGTGAACCCGAGACTGTCCGACTGGATCGTTTTGTTGACGTTGTAGTTCCAGTTGAGGTTCCAGTTCAGCTCAATACTCGCCCCTTCCCACAAGGGACGATTCGTCCTCATGGTTAAGTTGTTGGCCTGAGAATACTGATCCACAAGATTGCCGTTCGGAGCACGGATGCCTGGAATCGTATAGCCGCCGATGAATGGGAACTTGTTGGTGCCCTTGACGATCACCTCGCCGTGAGGATCAGAGGAAAGCCCGAGCTGATACATCAACGATGGGCCATTCTCCGGGAGTGAGCTCTCAACAAACGGGATGCGGCCGAACATGTTCGCGAATCCGGGTCTGCCGATCACGCCGCTGTTCTGCGTCCTCGTTTGCTGCGTGAAAGCCATGCTCAGTTTTTCGAAATCGAAAATCGTGGTCTTGAAAAGGACCCGCGACGCACGATCCAGCGTCTTCGCCAGATTGAATGCGCTCTTCCCTTTTCCCGTGTCGGTTGCGGCTTCCGGCGCACCCTGCTGCTGCGACCAGATTTGCTCGCCGATAACCTTCATATTGACGTCGAAGTTCAGGCTTGCGTTGCCTGCAGCACCGGCGCCTTTCCCGAGGCTGCCTGCCTGAAGGTTGTTCACCCAGTCATAGCGCGCGGAATAGCGTGTCGAGACAGAGAATATCCGGTCCAGCATGAGGATGGGAGGAATCAGAATCCTCGGATTGATATTGATGGACTGTCCGTAGTTCAGATCATTTCCAAAATCGATGAGCTTGGACTTGCCAAACATCTCAGACATGATCTGCGAGAATGACCGCTGGCGGCCGAAATCGTCTGTCTCGAAGTTCAGCAGCGTGCTCTGGACATCAAGGGAATATTCAGTCCCCAGGTTGAGCAGCCCCCCATCGGTAAACTGCCACGTGAAGGACATTGACCGGCCCGCGGCGAAGTTCCGGACTGTTGGTTTGGCGATAGTCTGGTCCCGCGCCTGCTCCTTCGTCTGTCCCCGCGCAAAGGACGCAGACACGTTGAAATTGCGCGGCGAGAAATAGATCTTGAGGTCTTTCCAGCTCTTCGTCAGGAAGAAATCCCCGAATGGCGCGAAGGGAGAAATGAAGTTCCGGTCGCTGAATGTGAGACCGTAGGCCGCCCTTGCATTCCACTGCCACTGTTCCATAGATTCGGTGACGGGGCTTCGCTGCGACGACCGTGTGAACGAATACGAGAGCGACAACTTGTTGATCGTTTCTGTCACCAGCCACGAGTTGACCGGGACGTTGAGTTTGATATTCGGAAGCGCAAACGTTTCCGAGACGCTCAGCGTCTGTGTGCGCAGACGGACGGAGTCTGCTTTTCCCTGCACGATTGCGTCCGGGGTGCCCTTCGCCCGCTCGGCGTCAGCGACCACCTGTGAGGCCTGATCAACGAGGATGTCCGTCCCCGGCATGTATTTGGGATTCTGGAGCTGCTCCGAACGTGAATAGGAAAAGGAGAGTCCGGTTCCCGCCCAGCTCTGCGGCAGGAATCTTTCGAACGCAACGGAAGCTGCGATAGCCCAATTGCGATCCTGATTACGGGTGCCGAATCGGTCTTCCAACGAGTGGAAGTTCGCATCGCGCTGAGTCATGTTGAATGTCACGTTCGCGATATCAGCGATCTTGACAGACGAATCGAACCGGTACGCCCAGCCGGGCGTGTTGTCCACATCGGTAAGGCGGAGTTCGTTAACCCACACTTCGGTGGTGACGACGCTCGGGCCTTTGAATGAAGGGTTCTGAACACCGACAACAATTTGCCGTATGTTCGTCAGCGTTGGCAGCCCGCGAACCTGATAGGTCGCTCCGGGCGGTCCACCCGGGACCGGAATTCTCGGACTGAGAGTGGTGAGAGAGTCACGGCCGAACTGTTTGATCGCCGTGATCTCTGCGAAACTGATATTGACATCGTTCAGATCCCATCCGGCATGAATCGGCGCCCGGTATTCATAGTAGTTCAGGGAATCGGATCCAAAGCGGAGGAAGAGTTCAAGATCATAGTTCGTCGTATCGTTGTAGTGGATGCGCGTCCCGGGGCGCTCGTCGCCGTGAACGAACATCTGCATCGCCCGGTAGCTGAACAGATCCAGCGGCCGCGTGGGGAATCGCTTGATGGACTGACGCGATTCTCCGTCCTTCAGGCCATTGACGATCAGGTTGAGGGATTGCTCGTTCAGGAGAATGACCTGGTCCGGTTGATTTGGATCTCTTTGCCTAGGGAGCGACGACGGCGACACATAGTTCGGGTTGTCCTCGATGTTCACGACGCTCACCCTGAACGTGCTGTCGTTCTTCACGAGTTCTTCCCACTGGTTTCCGACAAGGTTGAATTCCGCGATCCGGATCAGCGTCTCGTCCTGGGCGCCCGTCAGCCAGACACGCATCGCTTCAACAGTGCCGAACGAGGGGTCACCGATGCTGCGTTTGAAGCCATTGAGGGGAATGCGTACCTGGTACCACCCGTTGTTCCCGCCGGTGACGAACTGGCGAAAATCGTTGCTCAGCGTGTCGAGGGAGAGCTCGTATTCGAAATAACTATTCGTCCTGTCGACGTTGTTGTTCCGGTTCAGATCTTCCGAGTCGGGGAAGCGGCCGACATCGCTCTGCGCGTTATTTTCCGTCCCGTTGATTCCCCTGTAGTCATTGGGATCCAGGGACTGCGGATTCGGCCTTACCCAATCATCGCCGGACGGATCTTCGGCATACTCCGGATATCTTGTGATGAAATCATGGTATTGGATTTTCTCCTGGTCATTGCTGTATCCGTCAATACCAATGTCTTCCCCGGGCCGGAGAATTCCGTTCTTGATCCCGCCGTCGAGACCGTCTTCCGTATCGAGCCGGTTGTTGGGGATGACGTCCTCGCTGATAAGCCCAAGGTCGATGTTGAGCTTCACGGTGCTTTGTACCTTGTTGAGATGCACCCACAGTTCGATGAAGTTGATATTTTCATCGAGAAGGTTCGTCGCGGTAGATCCAAGCAGCCTCTGGATACCTGCCCAGGTCTTCTGATGATTCGCTCTGAGCTTTGTATCGAGATCCATGGAGTAGTTGTACGCCGCACGTTCATTCGGGCGGTACCAGAGGTTCAGCACCGTTACCTGGTCCTGGCCTGCGCGAACGCTCTTGTTGGGCCAGATCTGCGTGGCAGACACATCGCTTGGCTGCACAGTATACCAAACGAGCTTGGCCTTGTATTCCATCTTCGCCTGACTCGTCAGCTTCAGCGGAGTATCCAGCGTCGAGATGAACTCGGGCACGCTGGCGTCACGCCATGCCCCATATTGGGTGGCGAGCGGAATGGTTTTCCGGGACCCCTCGAAGTCATCGATGTACGCGACTGACGCACCATGGTCAGTGGAGATCGGGCTTGTGCGCGTATTCGGATTCGGGCTCATATACGCCGCTTCCCCCTTGACGGAGATGTTGGAGACGGCATTCGTCTGGACGCCCGGCAGCCAGTTCACAGCCCGCGTCAGGAAGTCAAGGTCAAACGTCGTGCCTCCGTCCAGGCCCAGGATGGTATTGCTGATTGGTTCCTCACCCAGTCGGATTTTATCGCTGAGGGACTGCTGACTCAGATTCATGACCGTGAAACCGAAGGAAGAGTTCTTCCCCAGGTTCAATTCGCCGCGCGCTCCAAGAAGCGATTTGGACGCGAGCTGCAAGAGGTCGTTCGCTTCGTACTGGATCTGGAGATTTGCGCCGGGGACCAGCAGGGCCTGGTTCTTAATCGTCACCTGTCCTGAGATATAGTCGACGGAATAGTCGGTGTTGAGAACAGCCTGATTGCCGTTGACAACAACTTTGACGCTTCCTTCCACCGTGTTGAAGCCGATCTGATACGTCGAGGCCATCGATGACGAGGTTGACCCGCGGATCAGGAACTTGTTCCTCTGGCTGTTCGATGCACCATTGAACGTCGTGTCATACACTTCCCTGAACGCGAACGAGTCGGCCTGGGCGACCGACAGCCCCTTCGACAGGAAGAACTTCCGGACTCCATCCAGGAAGGGCTCCGCACGCGGGAAGATCAATTCTCCCCTGCTTTCGTTGATGGTAAGAAGCGGTGCATAGTCGAACTTGCCGTCAGGCGGCGAGCCGGGTTGTTCGCCGTACCGGTCGAGGCCAAAGACCTCGAGAAGATTGAACAAGCCCAGGATGTTGTCCTGAGGTTCCTTGCCGGGTACTTCGTAGACGAGCTTGAGTTCGAATCCTTCTTTCTTGATACCGCGGCCGCCCAACGGATAGACGTTTTTCATCATCATCCGCCAGGCCGTTTTGTACTGCGGGCCGAGTTTCTGCGGGCGGACGAGTTTCATGACGAGCTTGGATGTTTTCGCAGTGTCGCGGGACCCGAAATTACCCACGCTGACGCTCTTCTGCGGATTGGTCGGATCTGGAAGCGCATATGCCACTGCGATCGCCTGCTCGGTCTGCAGCGAACGGTTGAGCGTGATGTAGCCGGCGTACTGATGATAGGTGTAGTCTGAGTTGGGATCGAGTCGAATGAACCTTCCAACCTCGACTTCACCAGGCACCATGTCATATTCCTGCCTTCGGGCAGCCGGATCACCCTGTTTCGTCAGAACTTGATTCTGGTCCATGAACGCGACGACGTCGCGCTCGTTCGGATCTTCATTCCCGATGCGGGTAACCCACACCTCGAGGTCACGTATTTCTTTCCGCAGGTTCACGACCGGCGGAATATTGATGTAGGCTGAATCGAACCAGGCAATGTAGCTGGTGTCGATAAAGTAGTAGTCTGTCGAGTAGTCTGTCGCCCGCCTCTCGAACGGCGTCGGCTTGCCACCTCCCGAGACCGAAAGCGCTTTGATCTGGCCTTTCTTCTGCGAAGCGACCGTCGTCAGCTTCAACGGGCCGATCTGGAATCCCGCTTTGATTCCAAACAGGGCCGAACTGCTGGAAATGAAAGAGGAGTTCGTCGTCAGCGAGACGTTTCCGGCCTCGACGCTCTGAATGATGTCGTCGTCATACCCTTTGTAATGAACCTTCAGCTGGTTTTCGTACTCAAACTGACGCTGGGTGTTCCAGTCTGCATCGAGTGTCAGCTTGTCGCCAATCTGGCCCTTGACGTTTACCTGCACCTCCTGGCTGAAATCGGGTTCGCTGCGGCTCTGCGCCAGCGGGTTGTTGAGGAACAGGTCCGATGCAGTATTCCGGAATGCACCGTGGATATCCACCGCGCCGTTGATCTGGATGCGGATGATGTTCGGACCGAAGATGCTGAAAATGGGGTTTTTGGGGACCGGGATCTCGATATTGGTCACCGAACCGAAGAGATCGCCGAGCCCTTTCTTCTTGTCCGTTTCCAATTCATACGCGTGGGCTTTCGCCTCCCAGTTCTTCCGAATCGTCTGCCGCAACCTGAGTTCGCGGTACTCATCGAGCGTGAACGTCTGGGGAATCCGTGTATCCATGGTCCCATAGAGCCGCCGCACACGGTATTCCAGCCTCGTGGAATCCAAAGTCTGTTGTGTGCGGATGATCATCGGATCGGGAAGGTAGAGAGCATGGCTTGGACGGCTCAGCAGGTTCACGACCTGCTCATCCCGCCGGACATGCTGAAAGGCGAGCCTTGCGGAAGAGTCACGCGGCAGTGCTTTGATCGCTTCGAGGATTCGGGCAGCTGATTTGGTGACGTCGGTCGTGTCGACCGATTGCGATCTCTTTTCCAGCGCGCGGGCACGGCGCGACATCGTGCCTGCCGGCCGACGCCGTGTGGTATCCTGAAGAACGGGGGAACTTCCCGGCGATGCAGCGAGTACTTCTGCTTTCTCGCGCGGCAATGCGGCGAGGGGTGCGGCAAATGAATTCGTTTCAGGAATAAGGGATGAAGCGAGGGAAAAAAGCGCAAGGATGAGTGCTGCAGCACCACCCATCAGTCTGCCAAGGGACAGACTTTGCCTGCCCGACGTCTTCGGACTCCGTAACTCGCTACCTTGTCTCACGCCGCTCTACGAGATGTGTCAGTAAGTGACCACGAGAACTTACTCTCGAGGAATCAATGCACTGGTATGGTAGCGAATGAATCGATAAATCTCCGTCCGTTGACGTGAACAAAACGCCCTGATGGGCTGGTGAAAACTTAAAGAAAAGGAAGAACAATAGCAAGTTTCTTTTGATCCAGAGCTCACGGCCGCACTATTTCTGCGGCGGGCTTCCGTTTCCGTCGTGAATGGCGTCGTAGATGCGCGCAAGAATTATGTTCGGCACGTACGGCTTCTGAACGAAATCGATCGCGCCTTCCTTGATCATGTCCATTCTGAGATCCGGATCGAAGTACCCGCTCGCGAGGATACACCGAATTTGGGGATTCATTACTTTCATCCTGCGAAAAGCTTCCCAGCCTCCGAGTTTTGGCAAACCCATATCGGAAAGCACAATACTGATTTCATTTCCGTGTGCCGTGTACACGTCCACGGCTTCCATGCCATCCTTTGCTGTCAGCACGCGGTATCCATTCTCTTCAAGGAGTGCTTGAAGGAGATCGAGCAGCATCTCTTCGTCTTCAACCAGCAGCACCGTTTCGCCTGAGCCCTGCACCGGCTCCTGATAGAGGTCTTCGGAAGAAACATGTTCCTCGACAGGCACGACGGGAAAGTACAAAGAGATCGACGTTCCTGTTCCCGGTTCAGTCTCCACGTCAATGAATCCGCGATGGCCGTCTACAACACCATAGACGACCGAGAGACCCAATCCTGTTCCCTTCCCTGGGGGCTTGGTCGTGAAAAAAGGCTCGAACATTCTCCCCTTCGTCGCCTCATCCATACCAACCCCCGTATCCTGAACGCGGATGAGCACATACTCTTTTTCCACAGCAGCGGGGAATCGGCCGGTGAGGCCGCTCCCCTGCGCGCGAGCGGTTTCGATCGTCAGCGTCCCTCCAGCCTTTTTCCCAACCGGACCATCGATCATAGCGTCCCGCGCGTTGATGCAGAGGTTCATCATCGCCTGTTGCAGTTGACCAGGATCGGCGAGAAGCAGAGGAACGTTCGCTCCAAGCGTGACATCAAACCGGATGCTCGAAGGAAACGCTTCGGTCACCAATACGGTCAATTCCTGGACGAGCTCATTCACGCGGACGGCTTCCTGGACACCGCTGGTCTTTCGGGCAAATGTCAGGAGTTGCTGGACCAATCCGGTTCCGCGCGCGAGCGCCTTGCGGATGGAATCGACAGTGTGGGCCTGCGACGCGGGATCGGTTCCCTGCTTCTCGAAGCGCGCGAGGTATCCGATTGCAATCGAAAGGATGTTGTTAAAATCATGAGCGATGCCCCCCGCCAGCGTGCCGACACTTTCCATCCGCTGGACCTGGCGCAATTGCTCCTCGAGCCGGTGTTGTTCTGTCACGTCGCGGAGAATGCCGCGGTAGGCAATCACGTTGCCCGACAGATCCCGGACCGCCGTCGTGGTCTCCAGGACCATGAGCTTCCGCCCGTCTTTCGTTCTCGCCTGTGTCAGATGCTCTTTCAGATACCCCTGCTCGGCGAGCAACTCGCCGGCTCTCATCCTCGCTTCGGAGTCGATGTACACGTCATGAGCAATATCGACCTCAAGTAATTCTTCTTTGCTGGAATATCCAAAGAGCTCCACTCCAGCCGGGTTGATGTCGAGGAATTTTCCATCTGGCGTGCTGATGAAGACCACGTCTTTTGATTCCTCGAAAAGGGCTCGGTATTTTTCCTCCGATGTCCGCCGTTCCTCCTCCGACCGGAGCCGCTGGGTCACGTCCCGAAAACTCCAGACCCTCCCGACCGTCTTTCCCCCGATCTTCTGCGGCTTTGAATAGCGTTCCACGATCCTTCCATCTTTCAATCCAAGGATGTCGAAGCTTTCCATCTCGGGTTGAGCGTACACGGCCCTCAGCGTCTCCTGAAAGTCACGATAATCCTCGACCTGTTCGAGCATCGAGGCGATCGTAATGTTTTCATCTCGTTCGAGCATGATCCTTTGAGGGATCTTCCACATCTCGACGAATTTCCGGTTGTAGTTCACAACCCGGCCAGTCTCGTCCACGACAAGAATGCCATCCGTCGACGATTCCAGCGTCGCGCGCAGGACAGAGAGCGATTGTTCCAGTTCCTCTTCGCCGCGTTTGCGCGCCGTGATGTCCTCGATGATGCGTACGGCGTACAACGGAGTCCCATCAGCTTCTCTGACAACAGACACGGTCAAAAGTCCCCAGATCACGTCTCCCTTCTGCGTAAGGAAGCGTTTCTCCGTCCGGTAATTGGCAATCTCCGCCTTCGCGAGAAGCTGGATGCGCTCAACGTCCTTCCCGACATCCTCGTGATGCGTGATGCCGTCAAAAGTGATTCTCCGGAGCTCGGGTTCGGAATATCCCACCATGGCGCAGAACGCCTTGTTGACTTTCAGTATCTCTCCGTCGAGTTTCACGAGCATCATGCCCACCGGCCCTTCTTCGAATACCTGCCGGAATTGTTCAACGCTGTTGCGAAGCGTCTGCTCGATCATCACTCTGTCGGTTTCGTCGAGAACAAATCCCTGGATCTGCACGAGATCATTCTCGTCATCGAACTCGCCCGTGATGCTCGCCACGACGTAGATGCGGCTTTCATCCTTCCGCCGCATGATCATCTGAAAGTGCTTCAGTTGCCGGTGTTCGCGCAGCAGCTCCGTAAAGTTCTCAAATGCCCGGGGGCTCTCATAGAAGTTCGTTCCCTCCGAATTCATGACCTCCAGCACGGAGACGTACCCGAACATGGAAGCGAACGAGGGATTGCAGGCGAGAATCTTCCCCTGGCGGTCGGCGATAAAATTCCCGGAAAGGTCTTCCTCGAAAAACTGACGGTACCGCTTCTCACTCTCCGCGAGGGCGACGCTGATGACCCGCTGCTGCCGCTGGATCTCTTCCGGGGCGGACACCGCGACCATAACCCGGTGGACTCCGTAGAGCCCAAAGAGGAGAACCACCAACCCGGCGATCTTCGCGAGATAGAATAGTACAAGAGCTGCGGAGTTCGGCAATCCACTCGCCCCCAAGAAGAGCCCCCCCTCCATAGTCGGGCGGAGGACGAGGTCCAGCAGGAGGAGCACGAAGCCGATTGCGATGAGCACAAAGGACGGAAGGAGAGCGCGGGAAAGGCGCCTGGCGAGAAGAACAAACGCGCTGATCAAGGCGATCAGCAGGAGTATGCGGGCCCCAGCGAGGTAATCCACTACCGATCCATCATTAGGACGCTATCACTTGAAGAGGTCATTGGAATTCGTTTACGGAGAGAGCCGCTCGATCACCCAGACACCCCCCTGCAGGGAATACCGGATGCGGTCATGGAGCCGGTTTTCCCGCCCCTGCCAGAACTCAAATACCTGTGGCAGCAGACGAAACCCTCCCCAGAAAGGAGGCACCGGAACCTCACGGCCGGCATAACGCTCTTTCAAATCGAGGACCTTCTGCTCCAGGTCACTCCGGCCGGGAATCACCGCACTCTGTCTCGACGCCCATGCGCCGAGCCGGCTCTCGAGAGGCCGTGCCTTGAAGTACTCCTCCGATTCCCCGCGTGAAGTTTTTTCCACGGTCCCTTCGATACGAATCTGCCGTTCGAGTTCAACCCAGAAGAAGAGCAGCGCTGCGTTCGGGTTTCTGAAGAGCTCGGAGGATTTTCTTCCCTCATAGTTTGTATAGAAGACGAAACCCCGCTCATCGTATCCCTTGAGAAGAACCATGCGAACCGAGGGCTTCCCTTCTTCTGTCGCAGTGGCGAGAGCCATCGCGTTCGGCTCCGGCACGAGGGCACGCAGCGATTCCTGGAACCAGCAGCTGAACTGCACAAGCGGATCAAGATCAACGTCCGATTCGCTCAGGGCGTGGCGTGAGTATTCTTTTCGCAGGCGCCCAAGGTCATCAAGGTTCATGAAACGACGGCTCGTTGATTCGTTGGAGTTCCTCGTGAAATCTTTGACGCTAAGATACACAAAGCCACAGAGCAAATCAACCAAACCCTTGTGCTCTGCGCCGGGGACGATTCAGGAATACGCACCTGCGACGCCTGCAGAGCCGACACGACGTCACTTGTAATCAGAGACCATTCTGAGTATATTTCCAATAGTATGTCCATTCTTTCACGCCATATTCTGCAGCGGCACGTAACCCCTTTCTTATTTTCAGTCTCCGTCCTTGTCTTCATTTTTCTGCTGCAGTTTGTCATGCAGAAGATGGACCAGTTGGCGGGGAAGGGGCTGAGCGCCGGCGTCATCGCCGAGCTGATCGTCATGAACCTCGCGTGGATGCTCGTTCTCGCCGTCCCGATGGCCGTGCTTGTCGCCACGCTCATGGCGTTCGGCAATCTCTCATCGGGGAACGAGATCACGGCGATGCGAGCGAGCGGGATAAGCCTGTACAGGATGGTCGCCCCGGTATTCCTTCTTTCGATGCTTCTCTGCTACCTTCTGGTGCTCTTCAACAACAGGGTGCTCCCCGATGCCAACCACCGCGCAAAGATGCTGATGACCGACATCTATCGGAAGAAACCGACATTCTCGATCATGCCCGGCATGTTTTCGGATCCCCGCGAGATTCAGGGATACAGCATCCTGGTGCGGAAAACCTTCGAACACACCAACGACCTCGAAGGAGTGACGATCTTTGATTATACCAACAGCGCGGTCAGCACGACCGTCACAGCGGACCACGGAACAGTGTCGTTCTCGCCGGACTACCAGAAGTTGATCATGGATCTTTATGACGGGGAGATCCACGAGCTGAGCATGGCCGATTTCAACCAGTACCGGAAGATCCGTTTCGAAAAGCACCGGATTGCAATGAACGCCGAGGGGTTCGATTTTCAGCGCTCGCAGGAGAGTGCTTTCTCACGGGGCGACCGTGAGCTGAGTGCCTCTGCCATGACGACGATTGTCGACAGTCTCCGCCAACTTCTCGATACATCACGGGCCCATATTGCCGCCCTTGTGCAACGTGAACTTGACGCCGTGTATAACCCGAAAAGGAGCCCGGACTTCCAGGCTCTGTACCTTGGAGATCCGATCACAGGAGCTGAGGCCCGGATGGCATCACTCTCGTCATCGCTTGAAGGTGAACAGGCACGCGCAGGCTACTTCGCCCGACGGATTCACGAATACTCCGTCGAAATATACAAGAAATATTCGATCCCGTTTGCTTGCATCGTGTTCGTACTGATCGGAGCGCCGCTCGGCATCATGGCGAGGCGAGGGACCTTCGGCGTCGCTGCCAGCCTGAGCCTCGGGTTCTTCCTCCTCTATTGGTCATGCCTCATCGGTGGTGAGAAGCTGGCCGACCGCGGGTTTATCGACCCCTGGTTCGGTATGTGGTCTGCCAACATCATCATCGGAATCATGGGCCTCTACCTCACATTCAGGACCGCCCGGGAGAATCTGACCATCAACTGGTCCATGCTTCTGCGGCTCGTCCCGAAGCAATGGCGTTCCGAGGAAGCGTCCGCGTGACCATCCTCGACCGCTATATCATCCGTCAGTTCCTCAGCACCGTCATCTTTGGCCTCGTCACGTTCCTGCTGATTTTTGTTGTCATCGACATGATGGAGCACCTGGATGACTTCATCGACGCGAACGCACCACTCATGACGATCGTTCAATACTACCTCGCCTTCACGCCGGAGATCATCAAGCTCATGACGCCGGTGGCGATGCTCCTGGGAGCGCTGTTCGTCGTTGGCCGGTTGACGAATCAAAACGAACTTCCGGCCATGAAGTCGAGCGGACTCAGCCTCTACCGGTTCCTCACGCCGTTCATCCTCGTTGCTCTCGCCGTCAGCATCCTGTCGATCTATTTCAACGGCTGGATTGTGCCGTACGCCAATCAGAAAAAGGCGTCGATCGAACGAACAAACCTCAGACCCTCGCTGAGCAATCGAAGCATGCTGCCGCTGTTCTTTCAGGACGGGAAAACGCGCCTCGTTTCGATCAACTATTATGAGAGTGTGAAACAGGTCGGATACAGGGTCAGCGTCGAAGAATTTGCGGATTCCAACGCAACTGTGCTCCGGAGACGATATGATGCGCGGCAGATGGAGTGGGGACATCCCTGGGCGAACGAGGGAGATTCACTCCGGGATGGATGGATTCTGATCAACGGCGGTATCAGGGAATTCGAAGGAGAGACCGAGCGTATCACACCTTTTAACCGAATGGCGCTGGGGAGGCTCAGCATCAGCCCCACCGACATCGAGAAGAAGCAGCGGAAGCCGGACGAGATGAACTACACAGACCTACGGGAGTTCATCACGAATCAGCAGAAAGCCGGGCAGGATGTCTCGCGGTGGCTGGTCGATTACCACAACAAGATCGCATTCCCCTTCGCGAGCGTCATCGTGGTCCTCTTCGGCGTCCCCTTCGCGTCGATCAAGCGACGCAGCGGCATTGCGATCGATTTCGGCGTGTGTGTGGCAGTGACGTTTATCTACCTGGGCTTCATGAAAACGAGCCAGGTGTTTGGTTATAACGGGGATCTCAATCCCCTCCTCACTGCCTGGCTCGCCAACATCATTTTCCTGGCACTTGCTCTGGTCAATCTGCTGAGGGTTCAGAAGTAGGATCACCTGTTGGACAGCTTGTCAACCTGTCCGACAAGATTGCTGCTACGACAAAATCGCGACCACTTTTTCCTGCATCGGTAATCCTGTTACAACCGCCTCTTTCGACTTCGTGATATACATGTCGATCTCAGTCCTCACACCGAATTTTCCGGGCAGATAGATTCCGGGCTCGATGGAAAATGAAGTCCGGGGGATGATCTTCCGCTCATCGCGGGTTTCGAGGTTGTCGATATTCGCCCCGTTGCCATGGATCTCCTCACCGATGGAGTGCCCCGTGCGATGGACGAAATACTGATCGTATCCCTTCTCTTTGAAGTAGTTCCGGGCGGCGTCGTCGATCTGGAAACCGCAAATCTCCTTCCCCGCCTTGAATGAATCCTGCACGAAGCGGATCGCGGCATCGCGTCCCCCCTTCACCACTTCGAAAATCTTCGTATACTCATCGGGCACTGATTCCCCGATATACCCGGTCCACGTAATGTCCCCATACACTGAACGCGGTTTGTTCTTCTTCGCCCACAGGTCCAGGAGCACGAAATCCCCCTTGTGCAGCGGGCTGTGGATTTCCTTCGTCGGTTCATAATGGGGGTTCGCGCTGTTCGCGTTCACCGAACAGTTCGGGTCGCTCTCGGAGAAGAGATCGCGCTTCTTGAACTCGGAAAGCATGAACAACTGCACATCGTATTCCGTCGTCGGCGTCCCGGCATTGATCCTCTGCTTGATGAAACCGAATGTCACATCGACGATCTGGCGAAGGTGCTTCGCCGTCATCATGTTGTCTTCGGTCTGCTCATCGTCCCATGTGGACTCGAACCGCGAGACCAGATCTGCGGACGTGACAACTTCCAGCCCGAGCGAACGTACGAGCTCCACCGTTCCGGCATCGACATTGGAGACGTAGGGGATGTTGTTCATCGGCGAGTACTCCATGGCGACCTTCTTTGCTCCGCCGACAATCTTCCGGATGCCTTCCCGCAGCGACTGCCAGCTGACGTACAGCGTCTTGTCGCCGGGGATACCGTCGAGGTTCCACTGTTCGATGTTGTGAACGAGTTTCTGCGGCACGCCGGAGGCCGGGATGAAGTAGAAATAGCGGCGCGTTTGCATGATATGCGCCGGAAGGCTCAGGATGCGGGTGGCAAAAACATTGGAACCGCGAAAATTATAGAACAGCCAGCCATCAACGTGTTCTTCGCGAAGGACTTCCTGAATCAGTCTGACTGTTTCTGGTCCGAGCGTTGGCATGGGTCATCTCCCTCATTGGAATGATCAAATCCTCTGTTCGAGGATTATTCTGTCTCTAATGAAACAAAAAAGCCCGCAGCTAGCAAGCGCGGGCTTTCTCAAAAGGTGAATGGAGGGACCTATTTGTTCACCGGCTCCGGTTCTAACTCGCGTTTTGCCGGTTCGTTCGGAACCACCTTCTTCTCCGTCATCCTCCGGCGGCGCCGGTATTTTGTCTCCACGACCAGCTGCGGTTCGGGCTGTTCTTCCTCGACATCCGGATACGTGAAGATTTCATACTTGTAGTTGCGAAGGATGATATCTTTCCCGTTCCGTCCGAGGACGTATTGCGGCAGCAACGGTATCTTTCCGCCGCCGCCCGGCGCATCGATCACATAGTAGGGAATTGCCAGGCCCGACGTGTGCCCGCGCAGCTTGTCCATGATCTCCAGACCCTTGCGAACCGGGGTCCTGAAATGATTGGTCCCCTTGGTCAGATCAGCCTGGTAGATGTAGTACGGCCGGACACGCATCTTGAGCAGTTTGCGATGGAGATCAAGCATGACGTCGGCGTCATCGTTGACCCCTTTCATCAGAACCGCCTGGTTACCGACCGGGCAACCGGCATCGGCCAGCATCGCGCACGCTTTGTCCGCTTCAGGCGTGCACTCCCATGGGTGATTGAAGTGGGTATTGACGTAGATAGGATGGTATTTCTTCAGCATCTTGCACAGTTTCGGCGTGATGCGCTGAGGGAGCACGCATGGCATTTTTGTGCCCAGACGGATGATCTCGACGTGAGGAATCGCGCGCAGGCTGGAAAGGATGCGCTCGAGCACGTAGTCAGTAACCATCAACGGATCGCCGCCCGATAGGATGACATCACGAATCTCCGGATGCGCCGCAATATAGTCAACGCCATCCTGGATCCACTTCGAGTTGATCTTGGTGGAGTCGCTCACCTTGCGCTTCCTCGTACAGAACCGGCAATACATGGAGCATTGGCTCGTGACGAGAAAGAGCGCCCTGTCGGGGTAACGATGCGTGATGCTCGGAACAGGACTGTCAGCGTCTTCGTTCAGTGGATCTTCCAGACCGTTGCGATCTTCGAGCTCCACAGCATCGGGGATGCATTGGAGCCAAATGGGGTCGCCGGGATAGCGGATCAAGCTGAGATAGTACGGATTCACTCGGATGTGAAAGAGCTTGTTCAGCCTTTCGGCGAGCTCCTTGTCAAATCCAAACCGTTCGACGAGATCCTTACCGCTGTCCACACTCTGTCGCAACATCTCTTGCCAGAGTTCCATACAGGTTGTTTGTTCCTCCTCAGAGGTATTTGATGTACACCACGAGCCCGTCGCCACGAGCATAGTAGTCGTTGATGCGCGACGCCTCGGTGTAATGATTGTGCTCGTAAAACAATCGTGTCTTCTCGTACTTCGGCAGCGAGGAAGTCTCAGCGACAACAAGTTTGCCGCCGTGTTCTTTGATGTACTCCTCACTGTGCCGAAGCAGCTGCTTCCCGATTCCCTGACCATGGACCCGGGGATCAACCGCTATCCAGTACAAATCGTATGTGGATTCTGTCATAGGTGTCTGCCCTATGCAGTAGTATCCGCGGATGGTGCCGCTCTCATCTTCATGCGTCGAGATCACATAATCCTTCTGCCCGGGCTGCCTGGCCACTACCTCCATCAACTCCCGCGCAACATCCACTTCCTCCGGCCGGAATACATCCGTCGCTTTCACCAGGGCCACAAGCGGTTCAAGATCTTCTGCACGAAACGGGCGGATGGCCATGGCTTCTCTTACGGTGTACGCTCAAGCGCGTACTCCACAATCTTGTTGATGATTTCGTCGAACGAGTATCCGTACGCCCGCGCAGAGCGCGCGAAGCCCGCATCGTCGCTGATGTCGGGATTCGGATTGACTTCGATGACATACAGGTTGTTGTTTTTGTCGAGCCGCATGTCGACGCGCGCGTAGTCGCGGCATCCCATGACGCGGTAGGCCTGCAGAGCAATCTCCTTCGCCTGCTTCTCGACCTCCGGAGGAATCTGAGCCGGACAGACACCGACCGTACCTTTGTACTCGTCCGTTCCCTCCAACCACTTCGCCGCATACGTCACAATCTTCGGCAACTCGGCTGGCAGCCCGGAAAAGTCTATCTCTGAAATCGGCAGAATGATCGGCCGCCGGTTGCCGATGATGGCAACGTTGAGTTCCCGCCCCTCGATGTATTCATCGACGAGAGCCGGCTGATCGAAGTTCTGGAAGATATGGCGGACACGTTTTTTCAGAGCAGGAAAGTTGTCGACAACCGAACCATTATCAATCCCCACGCTCGCGTCTTCAAGCGAGGGCTTCACAATCACCGGAAACTTCAAGTTGAAGCTGTCCTCAACGACCTCGTTGGCGTTCTTATACAGGGCGAACTTGGGGACCTTGATATCATAAAAGCTCAGGATCTGCTTGGTCCGCGCCTTGTTCTGGCACGTGCCGAGAGCAAATGCGCCAGCCCCGGTGTAGGGAACTCCCATCAGTTCGTAGAGACCTGCAACAAACATTTCATGCGTCGCCTCGTCGCCGACAGACTCACACAGATTGAAGATAAGATCGGGTTCTTTTTCTTCGATGAACTGAATAAGCCGTTTGATGTCGCTGTTCATATTAAAGAGCGACGTCTTGTAGCCGGTCTTCGATAACGCGTCCTGGACTTGCGCCCGTTCTTCGAGAACGCCTACTTCAGACAAATCGACGGACTGCGCCTGGTTCGCCGAGATCACCTGTGCGCGCGTCACGGCCGCCTCGATCTTCCCCATCTCCGAGATGAATTTCCTCCCGGTTGATGTTGCGACCGTGGGCTCGTTGAACACGACAGCAATGTGTACCTTCTTCGCCATACTCTCTCCGCACTAGTGTGAACCGGTAACCGGTTTCTTATTTGCCGGCAATCGTTTAAGCAATTCCATATCTCTGGATGGCTGCATCCAAGACAGCGTTAAGCATTGCGTTATAAGAAAATCCGGCCGCCCGCGCCGCCATCGGAAAGCTCGAATGATCATCGGGATTCGGCAGAATTCCCGGAAGAGGATTCAACTCAACGATATTCGGCGTTCCGTGCTCATCCAGACGAATGTCGATCCTCGACCAATCGCGGCATCGTAAAACAGTGAACACCTTTATACAAGTCTCTTTGATGCGGCGTTCAAGGTCGGCATCAATTTTCGCCGGACAGTCATACATTTCCACCGGATGGTCGCTCTGATCCCACACCCATTTTGCCTCATATGAATAGAGGGGATTGACCCCGGCGGGAAGTTTGTCCAGGCGAATTTCTACTATTGGGAAAACACGCAAAGATTGGCCGTTTCCAAGAAGCGCGACGGTGAATTCGCGACCGGGGAGGAACTTTTCAACGAGAGCCGGTTCCGCGTATTCGTTCAGAACGCGTTCGACCTGAACTTCAAGTTCATTCTGCGTCCGGACGATAGAAGCGTTCAGAATCCCCTTGCTCGATCCTTCGTGCAGAGGTTTCACGACGGACGGGAATTCGACAGAGCAATGCCGAAGCTCGTCGACCGATGCGATGACGTGAAATGCCGGATTGGGGATTTGATAAAAGGAAAGAATCTCTTTCGCGCGCGCCTTGTCCAGACAGATTCCCAGCGTTACAGGATCAGATCCTGTGTACGGGATTCCAAGCATGTCCAGGATGGCGGGGATCTGCGCTTCTCGGGAGGGTCCTCTCAATCCTTCCGCGATGTTGAACACAATATCGGGTCGGGCTTCGAGAAGTCGTTGGGGAGCATCCTCAGTCGCTTCGAACATCGTCACGCTGTGTCGCTCCGCCAAAGCTGCCTTCACGGCGAGAATGGTCGCTTCGCTGTCCCATTCTGCGTATGTGTCGTGTCTCGTCTCCTGAAGTTTCGTTTGCGCTGCAACCGACACCTCACCCTCTCCATTGCCACCACTCCGGGGATGAGTCGAAACTTCATCCGCGTGTTCCTTCTTCATGTTATAGACGAGCGCGACATTCAATCGCGGTAACAAGCAGGTTGATCAACCTTTCAGATGTGGGAGGACGACCTATCAATGAACGTGTATCGTTGATACAAATATAAGCTTTTAAACGTCGTTGTCAAGTCTGAGACGGGTTTTTCGCGCTTCCAACGCGCGATCTTCCTTGACACGATCCGCGGATCGGTCACCACGCGCGACTCGGTCGGAGGTGATCACGCGATGTCAACGACCGACCGCGCGAGGTCGCGCTCACGGAGCAAGCGTCGTCGACCGAGCGAAGGACCATGAGGATCTTCTCAGGTGAGAGAGGAGAGAAGGGATGGATCAAGCGATGCTGCCGAGCGCGAGAGCATCTCGGTAGCGCTCTTCGAAGTGTTTCCGGAGGTTCTTGTGAGATGATAACCGGAGCTGGGGATCCTGCTCAACCAGAAGAAATGCTTCTTTTCGTGCGATTGCGATGATATCGCCGTCCTCCACGGGGTTGGCGATGCGGAATTCCGGTATGCCGCTCTGCCGGATGCCGAAAATCTCCCCCGGCCCCCGGAGTTTCAGATCCACTTCGGCGATCTTGAAACCGTCGGACGTCTCCACCATCGTGTCGAGCCGGATCTGGGCGTTCAACTTCTCCCTCTTCAGCTCGCCGACTTCCTTGCCCCTCCGGTGGTCATCGAACCAACCGTAGTTGGCCACGAGGATGCAATAGGACTGGTCGGCCCCTCTCCCGACCCTCCCGCGGAGCTGGTGAAGCTGCGACAACCCAAACCGCTCGGCATTCTCAACGATCATGATCGTGGCATTGGGAATATCGATACCGACTTCGATGACGGTCGTGGAAACGAGAACGTGGATCTCGCCGGCCTTGAATCGTCCCATGATCCCGTCTTTTTCTTCGGACTTCATGCGGCCGTGGAGCAGGCCCAATGTGTATTCAGGAAACACCGCGGTCTTCAGATGTTCGAACTCCTCCGTCGCCGCCTTCAGATCAACCTTCTCCGATTCTTCAATCAGAGGGAACACAATATACGCTTGGCGGCCGCGCCGCACTTCCTCGCGCACGAATTGGTACACTTTCTCTTTCTGATTCTCCAGGCGCACGCCGGTCTTGATCGGCTTGCGGTCCGCGGGCATTTCATCGATCACCGACACGTCAAGGTCGCCGTAGACCGTGAGAGAGAGCGTGCGGGGAATCGGCGTCGCTGTCATCACGAGGACGTCGGGGTTGAGTCCCTTTCCGCGGAGCGTCGCACGCTGCATCACGCCGAAACGATGCTGCTCGTCGATCACCACAAAACCGAGCTGCGCAAACGAGACGTTTTCTTCTATAAGAGCATGGGTACCGACAACGATATGCGCCCGGCCGCTCCGGATATCCTCCAGGACGTCTTCGCGCAGCTTCTTTCGTTGACCCCCGGTCAGCAACCGCACGGTCACAGGGAGGTTTTTCAGATACCCTGCCAGCGTGCGAAAATGCTGATCCGCGAGTATTTCTGTCGGCGCCATCAGCGCGACCTGATATCCATTCTGCACCGCAACCAGCATGGCAAGGAGTGCGACGATGGTTTTCCCGCTGCCGACATCTCCCTGCAGCAGCCGGTTCATCGGCTTCGGTGCGCGCATGTCATCGGCGATCTCGTTCAGGACCCTGCGCTGCGCCCTGGTCAATTCGAACGGGAGCGAGCCAGCAAGCGACCGCGCCAATTCGCTTTCTGTGGAGTAGGTGATCCCCTTCTTCTCCTCACTGAGACGCCGTTTGCGAAACGCGAGCATCAGCTGGAGAAAAAACAACTCGTCGAATTTCAGCCGCCGGCGCGCTGCTGCAAGTTCGTCCTGATTCGCGGGAAAATGGATCTGTCCAAGCGCTGTACGACAACCCGCAAGGTTTTCACGCGCGCGGATCTCATCAGGAAGGAATTCCTCCACCGTGTTCAGGTGACTCTTCAACGCACTGCGAGTGATCCTGCGAAAGCCACGACTGTCGAGACCGACTTTCGTCAGGTCTGCCGTAGAGCTGTACTTCGGGATGATGGAGCCGGTATTGAAGAGTTTTCCCCAGTCCGGTTCGTCTTCTTCTTCCGCTCCCTTGAGGCGGTCGAACTCGGGATGCGTGAACTGGATTCGACCCAGCTTGTCAAAGTCCGGGTAGGCGGACACCGCCAGGAGTTCGCCTGCTTCGAACGCATCTTTGAACCACTGTACTCCCTCGAACCAGACACACGGCAGGTGCCCTGTCGCATCCTCCAGTGTCAAAATGAAAATGAGACGGTTTGAACGCCGCGAGCGACGCATCTCCTGACGAAAGACCTGGCCGATGACGGTCACGGGCTTCTCAGCATCGACATACTTCTTGAGGTCGCGGATGCTGACGATACTGCTCCGGTCGAGGTAATCGAAGGGGAAATTGTGCAGAAGGTCCCGCACCGTGCGGATCTCGACGGATTCGAGCGCGGCCGCCCGCTTGGGCCCAATACCCTTAACGTACTGGAGCGGCGATTCAGCGCGTTGGATGATATTCGTCTTAGGTTTGGTCGGTGGTCGGTTCACGATGATCGTCGTCTGATTGGGTGAATATAGCAAAGTTTCCCCGTTGGCGGGATAACGACAGGGCGAAATGAACTTCGCGCTGCAACTATTCCCCCCCTTCCTTCAATCTTCGGGATATGTCTTTGAGTGATGTCCAGCTCTCCAGGAGCTCAGGGATATATTCCGATGTCGTGATGAAGGTCCAGATATACGCGACGATCGAATAGATCGCACCAGTGCTGAAGTTGTCGAGGTCAATGGAGATGTAGAGTACAGCGATGAAGATCACCAGGAGTGCAAGTCTCATGATGCCAAAATTGAACGCTCCCCAATTCGCGATGCTCTGCTTGAGGGAAGTCAGCCTCGCATAGTAGGATTTGACCTCTTCCACACTTTGACGTGCGAACACATCAGTCGTGGTCTCAAAGTTGTCGTGATATTGCTTCTGAAGCGTGCTCACTTTCCGCGTGTAGACACCCGTAACCTGCATAAGCGGCAGGATGATCGTAAGGCATGCCACCGATAATCGCCAGTCGAATGCCGCTAATGCAATGACCGCCCCCGTGATAGACACGATCTGATCGATTATCTCGGGCATGCGGTACTGGAGGAAAGAAATGTACTGCTCGGACAGCTGAGTGAGGGCGACGGTTTTCGAAACCGTGTATTGCTTCCTTTGGCTGCCGGTGGCCACGCCGGTTGCGAGTTCGGCGTAGATCCGGAGGTAGATCCGCTCATCGACGATGCGTCGAACTACTCCCGTACCGGAATTGACTGCAAAGACGATGATCCAGAGAAAAAGGGGCGTGACGTTCAGGGATTGGAGAGCGGGACCCTCAGTGCTCGCGCGATCGATCAACGCATCGATCACCTTACCGAACAAGGCAGGTTCAATGATCCACGCGACGTGCTCGATCACGACGAGGGAAAGGGCAATGAAAATTCCTTTTCGGAATCTCCGCGCCAGATCAAGAAGGTTCATTCGCTCGCACCGCGAAGTGCTGTCAGTTGATCAAGATTGCCCACCCGATCACTTTGCGTACACAGTTTTTCCGCCGACAATAGTCATCTCGACGCTGACGGTTTCGATCTTGACAGGATCGATCGTGAGGATATCATCCGAAAGGACGACAAAGTCCGCCATTTTCCCCGGCGCGATCGAACCTTTCTCATTCTCTTCGAACACGGCGTAGGCGCAGTTGACCGTGTAGGCTTCGATCGCTTCCGCGACTGTAATCTTTTGTTCAGGGAACCAACCGTTCGGATTGGCGCCGTCTGTCGTCCGGCGTGTTACAGCAGCATAGATACCAAGCACGGGGCTCAACGGTCCGACCGTCCAATCACTTCCGAAACACATCCTGACGCCGTTGTCGAGAAACGTCCGGAACGGATACGTCGTCTTGCATCGTTCGCGCCCGATTCTCTGCTCCGCCCATCGCCCGTCGTCGATGGCGTGGTAGGGCTGCACGGACGCGATCACGCCGAGCTCTGCAAATCGCCGGAAGTCCTTCGGCGCGATGTGCTGAGCATGTTCAATCCGGAATCTTCTGTCCCACTTCGGATTCGCTTTCGCAATCCTCTCGAAGATATCCAGCGTGAGGCTGTTCGCGCTGTCACCGATCGCATGAATCGAAAGTTGAAGCCCGGCCTTGTCGGCACCCATCGACCATTTTTCCAGCTGTCCGTCGAGCACCACATCCATGGCAAGACCGTGCGTGCCAGGATCGGATAGGAATGGTTGAAAGAAGAGAGCTGTTGATGAACCGAGCGATCCGTCTGCGAATTCCTTCAGAGAGCCCATGCGAACCCATTCATCGCCAAACGGGACCTTGATGCCCACCGCGGCGAGATTTCCCCACTGACTGAGGGGCACCCTGCAGTGGAAACGCGCAGTGAGTTCACTCTTGTCCCGCAGGATCTGGTACACGCGCACATCACCCCCGGAGGAAACGTCTTGTATGCTGGTCACTCCAAATCTCCGCGCCTCGGTAAGTGCCAGCTTCGCAGCTTCGATCATTTCCGGCTCACTGGGATCGGGCACATGCCGGTAGACAAGATTCATCGCGGCATCCTTCAGAACTCCTGTCGCTTCCCCGGTTTTCTTATCCCGGACAATGGTTCCCCCCTGCGGATCGGGTGTGTTCTTGTCGATGCCGGCAAGTTTGAGCACATAGGAATTCGCGAGTGCCATGTGGCCGTCGTACCGGTTGACAAACAGAGGAGTTTGTGCCGTGAAGCGATCGATGAGTTCTTTCGAGGGGAGGTTGCCTCCGGGCCAGTTGTCGTGGTCCCAATCGCCTCCCGTGATCCACCGGCCGGGATATTTTTCAGCCCTGGCTTTGATCAACGCCGCAAACTCCGATTCGCTCTTCGCATAACGGAGGTCCACGCTTTGGAGCTGAAATCCGCCGCTCATGAAATGAGTATGATTGTCGATGAAACCGGGGAGCATGCGTTTCCCCTTGAGGTCGACGATCCGCGTCCCGGTGCCGGCAAGTTTCAGTATCTCGCTGTTCGAGCCCACGGCAAGAATCCGGCCCCGCTGGACAGCGAGAGCTTCTGCGCTTGGTTTTGCCTTATCCACAGTCCAGATCTTTCCATTGACGAAAAGGACGTCGACTGGCTGCCCCTGACCGAAAGCGGGGGCACCAAGGAGGACGAGGAGCATGCTGTGAAAGAGTAGGCGCATAAGAAATACCTCTCGGATTTTGGGGAATCAGGTGAGCATACCGGTGTGGAGAAAAGATAGCCAAACACCGGCTGAAATTCAACGATTCACGGCCTCAGAAAATGGGGGTTGACTTTCCACTGCCATCTCTCTAATTTGGAGGGCGCGTGAACCCCCCATCACCGCATCAACCCAATGGAAACGAGGATTACATGAGCACAATGGTATCGAAGTGTTTTCTTTGGACACTGATGGTGTTACTCATCGCGGCGGCTTCTCCTGCATCAGGCACTCCGGCAACTCCGCAGAACCAGAACCGCGTCTTAAGTCAGGCGGAAAAAGGCAAAAAAGACTCCGCCGACAAAGCGGGATTTGCGAACGTCGATGAAATGGCGAGGCGGGTTGACAGCCTTCAGTTCATCGTGGTTTACAACGCGCAGCTGCTCCGGCGGGACCTGGATTCAAAAGTGGTTTGGATCTACGTGATGCTGGGGGTCATGATCATCGCGAGTATGATGATGTACGGAGCGCTGAATCAGGCACAACGACAGCGCAAAGATCTTGAGGCAAGAGTATTCGACTCGCTTGCTACTTCGGCGGCGGAACTGGATGCGAAAATTAAACAACTTGAATCGGCAATTCAACCGCCTGCACCTCCGAAGCGTCCCCCCTCCCCCAGGAAGAAAAAATAGCTCAGTGATGCAGACTGAGCAAAGCGACATGATCAGCAGTACAGCAAAAAGTCCCGCCGGATAATCTTCGGCGGGACTTTTCTTTCTATGTCCTGTACACATCTGACAGGCATCGGCACCTTCACTTCTTCGATGCAAGCTCCTTCAATTCTTCCCGCGCTGACGCGGCGAGAGCAGCCTTCGGTGATTCTCTCAGGACCGCTTCGAACATGGAAATTGCCTGCCGCCTCGCCCCCAGCTGCTTGTAGGTTTGGCCCAGGACAAAAAATGCGTCCGGCCTCATGCTGGACCCTTTACGATCTGTGATAGTCTTGAGTGATGCGGCAGCCAGATCGAATTGCTTCAGGTTGAAATAGCTCACACCAAGCATGAAGCGATACTTCTCCTCGAGATCTTTCGTAATCCCGGGCTGCAGCAATCCTCTTAGGACTTCCACCGCCTCCTTATGATGGCCTGCTTCGTAGAGCCGCACAGCCTTCTCGTCCGCTTGAACCGCCGGTTTCGGCTCGGGCGCGGAGGGTTTGGCCGTTTGGGCGGCGGTTTTTTTCGATGAATCTCTCTGGTCTCCTTTGCGGGAGGTTTCGAGACGCTGCAGTTGGTCCGTGAGCGCTCCGATGCGTCTGTCCTGGTCTATCTGCCGCTTCACCAGTGTATCCGCTTTGTTGTCCCACGCCGAGAGATTGGCAGGAGCTGCCGGTGCTTTCTGTACTGGGAGACGATTGACCGACTTGAGGGGTTCGAAGAACGCCTCGTCCCCAGTAGCCGCCTGCTTTGAGCTTCGACACGCTCCAAGAAGCGCACTCACCGCGAACAGGAAGGAAAGCGAAACGAGAATATGACGTGTCGATCTGGACATGAGATTGCCGGTCATTCCACCACCGGGACTTTTTTCATCGTCATCATATAACTGAGAAAGCCGAGAAAGCCGCTCGCGATGACGACCGCGGTGAGCTGATGTTCCAGCGTCCGTCGTCGGCAGAAGATCATCAACACGCCACTGGGTACCATCGAAATACGAATTGCCCCGCGGCAGAATCACATCACGGACAACTCCCAAGGGCGGAATAGTCTGCACGGCGGGCTGCGACTTTGTTGAATCGTAGAAGGTTGACAAGTTCCGTACCGGTGAAGGCATAGTGTGGATGGAGATTGTTGCCTTCGGCCAATCGATGCGCATCTCGGCTGGAGAAATGTTCTGGGCCTGGAACCGGATCCCCGGATCGTCCACGCGGAATTGAATCATCAGCTGCTCGTCCCGAAACAGCATGTCCTTCGATCGTTCCGGTCCGGTCATGGAAACAGAATACTTGTACTTGTTGCCGAGCGCAGATTGGAGTCTCGACGACGCCGTGCACCCCATGAGCACAAGTGCGGGCAGCAGAAGAATGAAGAACTGTCGAGACATCATTACTTTTCTCCAGGATGAACGAGTTCTATCCGGCGTGTTCTTTCGCCGCTTTCACAAAGTCCCGAAACAGGGGATGCGGATTGATGGCACGGGACTTCAGCTCGGGATGGAACTGTCCGGCGACGAACCACGGATGATCAGGGAGCTCGATAATCTCGACAAGCGTATTGTCGGGGGAAACGCCGCTGAAGACCATTCCCCCTTCAGCAAGTCTCTTCCTGAACTTGTTGTTGACTTCGTACCGGTGACGGTGGCGTTCAGAAATGAGATCTTTGTGATAGGCCTTTATCGCCTTTGTCCCTTTGGCGACGATGCATGGATACGCCCCCAGCCGCATCGTCCCTCCCATGTTTTTCACCCCTTTTTGATCCATCATCAGATCGATGACGTTATTTTTTGTCTTCTTGAACTCCGCGCTGTTCGCCCCCTTCAAGCCGCACACATTGCGGGCAAACTCGATCACGGCACACTGCAGTCCCAGACATATCCCCAGGAACGGGATCTTGTGCTCGCGAACGTATCGGATCGCCTGGATTTTTCCCTCGACCCCGCGCTCCCCAAATCCACCGGGGACCAGCAAACCGGCGACATCGCTCAGGTAGTGCTCGGCTCCGTCATGTTCAATATCCTCCGCTTTCACCCAACGCACCTCCACCACAACGTCATTTTCCGCCCCGGCGTGTACAAACGCCTCGTTGATGCTCTTGTACGCGTCGAGAAGATCGGTATATTTTCCGCACACTGCGATGGTGACCTTCCCCCGCGGGTGCTTCACGCGATTCACGAACC
Source organism: Ignavibacteriales bacterium (assembly GCA_026390595.1). Lineage (NCBI taxonomy): Bacteria > Pseudomonadati > Ignavibacteriota > Ignavibacteria > Ignavibacteriales > Ignavibacteriales bacterium. Next base: position 127,441 of record JAPLFQ010000025.1, on the reverse strand, counting down.
GGGTCCAGCGACGCAAATCCGGCTTGCCGCACTTCAAGTTGAGCTTTTCGAGGACAATCTTCGGAAGCTGCTCGCGTTCAAACAATAACGGGACTTCGTATATGGATTGGGCGTCACGTCCCTCGATGACGGCTTCCGTTTCGACGTTGCAGAAGAGCCCGATTTTTTCCCGCAACTCGCGGCTCAGGTGCTTCTCGGACCGGCAAATGAGAATGTCCGGCTGGAGACCTATCTCAAGCAAAGTCTTCACGCTGTGCTGCGTCGGCTTTGTTTTGAGCTCACCCGCAGATTTGATATACGGGACCAGGGTCACATGGATGTTCAAGGCGTTGCGGTGGCCGACCTTCAGCGTGAATTGCCGGATTGCCTCGAGGAACGGGAGGCTTTCGATGTCGCCAACCGTGCCCCCGATTTCGGAGATGATCACATCATACTTGCCGGTCGCCGCGAGCGAAGCGATACGCCTCTTGATCTCGTCGGTGATGTGGGGAATGACCTGAACCGTCGCACCGAGATAGTCCCCGCGCCGTTCCTTGGCGATGACCTCATAGTAGATCTGTCCGGTTGTCGCGTTATTCTGGCGTGTGGAGCTCACGTCAAGGAATCGCTCGTAATGCCCAAGATCGAGATCTGTCTCCGCTCCGTCATCGGTCACATAGACCTCGCCGTGCTGGAACGGGTTCATCGTTCCCGGATCCACGTTGATGTACGGATCGAATTTTTGAATCGTGACTCTCAGGCCTCTCGCTTTCAAGAGCAAACCAAGTGAGGCGGCGGCGATCCCTTTACCCAGCGACGACACTACACCGCCGGTGACGAAGATGAATTTGACATGGTTTTTTGGCATGGCTTCGTTCTATCCAGAAAAAATGAATATCCTATTGTTGAGCCCGCAACAGTTCGATGACGCGGCGAACGTCATCAGGAGTATCGATCGGGACGCTGTCGTGTTCTGTAATACCAACCTTGATCCGGTACCCGCGCTCCAGGATCCTGAGCTGTTCCAACCGCTCCGCCTTCTCGAGGCTCGATTCCGGCATCGAGGCATACCTGAGAAGGAAATCCTTCCTGAAAACGTACATTCCAACATGCTTGAAAAATGTGTGATGTTTCAACCATTGGGATTGATCAGGGACATCCCTCAGAAAAGGGATCGCAGTCCGGGAAAAATAGAGCGCATCGTTCCCGGCACTCACAACCACTTTGACGACAGCCGTGTTCGCGAGGTCATCCACGGATTCGATCTTCCTGACGAGCGTCCCGACCATCACCGCGGGATCATCGAGGAGGACGCGCGCGGCCTCATCGATCATGGCTGGTGCAATAAGCGGCTCATCCCCCTGAACGTTGACGAAAATTTCTCCCGGGAGTTCACGCGCAACCGCCGCAACCCGGTCGCTGCCGCTCTTGATGTCAGGCGAGGTCATCATCACCTCTCCTCCGAACTTCCGCACAACATCTGCTATGCGTTCATCGTCAGTTGCAACAATGACACTTGTGGGTAACGAGGCTTTCCGGACTCGCTCGTACACCCGCTGGATCATCGGCTTACCAAGAAGGTCCACCAGCGGCTTCGCCGGCAAGCGCTGCGACGCGTAGCGCGCCGGGATGACAGCGATGACACGCTCCATGGTCAATGGTCCCCTATGACTTTGGGAACTTTGAAGAATTTCTCGTTCTTCGCCGGCGCATTCTTCAAAGCGTCTTCCTGGCTTACGCCCGGCCTGACGACATCCACGCGAAAGGCATCTTCGAGTTCGATCACATGAGCGAGCGGTTCGACGTTCGTTGTATCAAGCTTGTTCAGCTGCTCGACATAGGCAAGGATGGAGTTCAGTTGATGTGTAAACGTCGCCTTTTCCTCGTCTGTGAACTCGAGACGGGCAAGCTTCGCAATATGATCGACATCCTTCAGCGTAACAGACATATGACCTCTTATCCTTGTTCCGTGAAGGCGGCTGCGATGGCCTGGCGTACCTGTTCCATCAATCGTTGTTCCCCGTCCCTCCCGTCGATCGCCGTAGTCTGGATGGGTTCACCGAAGACCAGTTCGATGTCGGCAGGGTTTACGCGCAGCGATCCTCTCGGCAGAATCCTGAACGTGTTGTTGATTGTGACAGGTACTATCGGGTTCCCGGCCTTGACGGCCAGCGTAAATGCTCCGCGCTTGAACGGCTGCAGCCTGCCGTCACGCGTGCGGGTCCCCTCTGCAAAGAGAATAACCGAGGCACCGTTGCGCATGTGCACAGCCGCCTCGTCCAGACTTTTCATAGCATCGCGCGCTTTTCCGCGATCGATGGTGATGTAATGTCCGTACTTGAGCGCCCATCCCCAGATGGGGATTCGGGTGAGTTCTTTCTTCAGAACAAACCGGATACCATCCGGGATGCCGACAACCACGGCGGGGATGTCGAATGCACTGGCGTGGTTCGAGATATACACATATCGCTGTTTCGGGTCGAGCAACTCCGCCCCTTTGGTCCTGATCTTGATGTGAAAAAGCCAGAGTATGAAGCTGCACCAGAGGCGGCTCATCAGGTGAAACGTCACCCCCGTCCGGTCAAGCGGGGTGGAAATGAGTGCAATGATCGACACGGGAATCGCGGCAATCCAGATAAGGCATATCTTCAAGGACGTAAGGATCATCGTTGCGCCCCCGACGCTGTGCGAATGGCCGCGAGGTCAATCGCTCTGATCCGCTTTTCAATGGATGGGTGACTATGGAACAGGAATTCCACCCATGGATGGGGTGACACGTCAGCAAGATTGATTGACGCCAGTTTCTTGAGGGAATTTCCAAGCGCTTCAGCGTTTCCCGTAAGGCGAACAGCAAATCTGTCTGCCGCGTACTCATGCGCCCGCGAGATCATGTTCGTGATCGGGTTTGCGACGAGTGAATATACGCCAAGCCAGAGCGCGAGCAAAGGAAGCGCCGCAATCTGATCGAGCGAAACAAATCCGAACCAGGTCAGGCTATGCGCATACACAAGCGCCGTCAGATAGAGACCGAAGAAACTACTGACGGTGCCGAGAGCCATCATCACGGCGATATGCCTGAGTTTGTAATGTCCAAGCTCATGGGCAAAAACGGATTCGATTTCCTCGTCCCGGAAATTAGCGACAAGCGTATCGCCGAGTATGATCCGCTTCGACTTCCCTATCCCCGTGAAGGCCGCATTGGCCTTCTTCGTGTTCTTGCTCATATCGAATACAAACACTCCCTGCACGGGCATACCAACGTTGTGGCAGAGAGTGAGAATCCTCGTCTTCAGCTCACCATCCTTCAGCGGCTTGAACTTGTAAAAGAGCGGGAGAATGAGCACAGGAGCGAGCCTCGCCAGGACCACGGATACAAGAAAGAGCAACGATCCGACCGGCAGCCACCAGAGTGAACCGAACGTCCGCACACAATAGTACAGCACCGCAATCAGAGGTACGACGATCGGGATACTGACCAACGATCCTTTTAGGCCTTCCCACATCCATGCGCTGAGCGTCTGATTGGAGAGGTTGTATTTATGTTCAAGGTAGAATCCTGAGTAGTACTGCAACGGAAGAGTTAGGATGACTTCTGCCACACCAAGCGCCGCGGTGAATACGAGCAGGACACCGTAGTCGTTGTCAAAGAACCTTCGCGCCGTCTCTTCAAGAATCCTCGTCGCATCGCTGGCAAGGACACAGATGGTCAGCACAAAGAACAGAGCGGTGCCCAGCAAGCTCAATCGCAGCTTGATTCTTGCATACCTTTTGGCAACTGAGGCCGTGTCTTCTGAACGTGTTGAGATGTTTGTCTGACGGGACTGCTGCGCCGGGGGGTCTACCGCATCATGGGGTGATTGCTGTCGCACGGTGAAGTTTGCGGCCTGCTCCATGAAACGAATGACTATGCGCGTGAGCTTCTCTGTGGTTTGTCAATAATACCAAAGGGATGGCTGAAAAGCAAGGAGGGAAAAGCTCGAATGGAAATGCCTTGACGAAAACGGACGGCAGATTGCTTTTCCAAAAAATCAGGTTATATTTGAGTCATCGACTCAACTGCATTGAGGAAAAGAATGTCAAGAGAGTTCACCGCGGTGATAAGGAAAGAAGGCAAATGGTTCGTGGCCCAGTGCATCGAGGTGGACGTTCCGAGCCAGGGAAGAACTGAAAAATCCGCCCTTAAGAATCTGCAGGAAGCTCTCGAGCTCCATCTCTCAAGGCCAGAAACTTCTATTGTCTCCGCCCCGTTTCGCTGAACCAGAACTCTTTTGAAGAGAGGTTGTCCACCCACGCCTGTGTCATTCCCGAACGTATCTGTCGGGAATCCAGACAGGAGTCCAAAGGACGACCAGGCTACTCTGCGCAATGTCTGGATTCCCGCCTACGCCTTGCGGGAATGACATCTGTCGAAAGGGCTGCTTTTTGGGGAGCCGGCTCAGTCGTAGAGAAGATACTTCTGACGCTCTACCATGAAAGGCGCTTTCTCACGATCGATTTCGCGGAGGATCTCTTCGACGGATTTTCGACTCTGAAACATTTTGCGCATCCGGTCCGACCCCATTGCCTTGTCGAAAGAACCGATCCTGTCGGGCTTGGCCCGCGCAAAGATGTTCTTCTCGGGGAACACCCGCTGCAGAGCATCAATGACGCTGATCTGGACCGCAGTCATATTCAACTTTTCACGATCCGTGACGTGTATCTGCACGCCAAGAAATCGTGAATCCCCCGTGTCAAAGTAGAACGGCCTGTACGAAAGAGGGCGGAATCGGACTCCCGACAACCCTCGGCTGTTAAGATCGTCTGCAAGCTTGTCCCCATTCACCCACGAAGCCCCGACGAGTTCGAAGGGCATCGTATAGCCGACTCCTTGATTCGCCGTTCCCAGCTCACCGAGCAAGCCCGTCATAACGTAGAACAAAGGTGTTGAGGCATGTGGAATGTGAGGAGAAGTGGGAACCCAGGGCAGACCTGTTTCATCCCACCACATCGATCGTTTCCATCCTTCCATCGGGACTACGACCAGCTTGCACTTCACTCCCTTGTCCAGCCAACCTTCCATATTGATCATCTCGGCGAGTTCACCCGCCGTCATTCCGTACACATACGGGATGCGGTAGGCGCCGATGAACGATTTGTAATTCAGCTCTAGCATCGATCCTTCCACCCGGACTCCCGTGAGCGGATTAGGACGGTCGAGGACAACAAACGTCACGTTGTTCTCAGCCGCTGCTTCCATCGCCAGACCAAGCGTCGAAATATACGTGTAGGAGCGAACGCCGATGTCCTGGATATCATAGACCAGGACGTCGATGCCGCGCAACATGTCTTTCGTGGGCTTGCGAGTTCTCCCGTACAGAGAGTACACGGGAAGACCGGTCTGGCTGTCGTTGAAACTATCCACGATCTTCCCCCCTTCGGCGTCACCGCGAACACCGTGCTCAGGTCCGAACAGGGCAACCAGCTTCACGCCGGGAGCAGAGTGCAGGATGTCCACTGTCTGTTCCAGGTCAGCGCTCACTCCCGTCGGATTTGTGATCAGGCCTACTCGCTTCCCTTTCAGTATGTCGAATCCGCGGCTGCGGAGCACGTCAATACCCGGCTTGACGAGAGCCTTGCCGGCGAACTTCGGTTGTCGGGGGAAAACCACCGATAGAATCAGGAAAACGAAAACGAAAAGAGCGGAAAATCTCCGGAAGTGCCGATGTTCGGACCGAGTGTTACTCATGGGTTTCAGCCTTGCGATCAAGTGAGCGAACGTGGAGCAATAGACTGCGGGACGCTATGACTACATACACCAGACACAACAACGCAGATGCGAGCAACAGCCAGGCAAGGATCGAAACCGGGCCGTCAAGCAGAACCGCGAGCGTCAAGAGGAGAATCGACAGGGAACCAGATATCGTGATTCTCCGCAGTTCAGCTGCTGTATCGATATCAGGCGGCACTTCACCTTTGTTTTTCGCCATCACCCACCAAGCCCCTCGGGAAGTCGACCCCCGTCGAGAACCCAATTCTTCACCACAGAGAGATCCGTGATGAGCAGCATCAGGTGCTCCAGGCTCTCTGGCGTCAGTGCGAAAAAGAAAGAAAGCATGCGGCACCTGGATTCCTCCGGGGCCAGCCCGACGATCTGCTTCAGCAGAGCGGATATTTTTTCAAGACACGACTGAAATTCGGCGGCAAGCTTGTCGTATCCTTCCCCGCCGTTGCCAATCCGTTTCATCACCGCCGAGGATTTCATCACGAATTTTGCTAGAAATATGATCTCGTTGAACACATCCGCCAGCTGTTGTTGATGAACCAGTTCGATAAGCGAGCCGACTTCGTCGCGGTAATTCAGTGACCGGGCTGAGGATCGTTCGATCTCACTCAGGAGGTTCTGTGTTCCAGCACGGAGTTCCATCGGCACTTTCCCAATTTCAAGCACGACAGATTGGCGATCTGTCGGATAGTTGGATCATTTCTTCATCCACGTTTCGAGCAATTCCTCATATTGGGACTTGGAGAATTTGCCCGAACCGTAACCGTTTTTCAAGAGACGCTGTCTGAGCGCTTCATATAACGTGATAGCGCACGCCACGGACACGTTGAGGCTCTGTATCATGCCGAACATGGGTATCTGGAGCATCCCGTCGGCATCCTCTGCGGCTTCATCCGATACGCCGCGGTGTTCGTTCCCAAACACAAGAGCGACTTTCTGCGTCAGGTCAATATCGTACAACGAACGCGCTTTTTCGTCGAGGCGGGTGGCGTAGATTCGGAATCCTTCGGATCGAAGCGTCCCGTAGCATTCTGAAACCGTCTTGTACTTCCGTCGACCTACCCATTTCCCTGCACTTGCTGAGCTTTTCTTGCCAATCTTGGGAAAGGCGTCACTATTATAGAGCAGCTGCGCTTCCCACACACCGGCAGCGTCGCACGATCTGAGCATCGCGCTGACGTTGTGCGGGTCGTGAATGTTCTCCATCACCACGGTCAGATCGGGCTGACGATGTTTCAGGACATATTCGAACCGCGCGATTCTCCGTTCACTCGGCATGGCGACGATCCTTCAGAAATTTCCGAAACGAATCCCGGCGCACCTGAAGCAGGAGCACCGATCCTACGACGCCGACAGTCCCGGCGACCTGCACTGCGTTGATCGATTCGCCCAGCGCAAGCCAGGCAACCGTGATCGCGATGGCGGGTTCCAGTGTCGTCAGGATGCCTACCGTGGTCGCCTCCAGAATCTTCAATCCTTTCGCGAAGAAAATATACGGAAGAAGAATGGACGCAACGGCGAAGCCCAGAAAAACTCCCCAGTCACTCATGCCATATCCTCTTGCAGCGATGACCCACGGCGGATTGACGAGAAGCCAAAACATCGTCGCGAAACCGAGGCCGCCCACAAGAAGCGTCCAGACGCCATAGTGGCGAAGGACACGTTTTGAGAAAATGAGCATGAACGCATAGGTGAGCATCGACAACGGGGCCGTGAGCAAAGACCAGCCTGTCAGACGCACTTCACTCATCGAACCCCCGCTCACAGCGAAGAAACACCCGCAGAGGGCAAGCACCAGGGAAATGACCTTGATCCCTGTCAATTCCTCCTCTTTGCTTATGGCCACAGCGTAGATCATGACAACGACGGGGGCGATGTTCTGAACCAGAATAGCGGTAGCGACCGATGATTCTTTCACGGTGAAGTAGTACGTGAAATTCGTCGCGGCAATACCGACGATGCCTATGAGAGCAAATCTGTACAACTCGCCCAACCGGATGCGGAACACGGAACGGTCGGTAATCAGGAAGTACGCTGCAAGCAGCAGAAACGAGAGCGAGGACCGCGTTTGGGTGATGATCAGCGGGTCGTACCTGGTTTGGAACAAGAATTTCGCGAGAGATGCTGAACCTCCCCAGAGAGAGACCGCGAGAACAACGAACAACATCCCGCGGGAGGAAGGACGGTCAGTTAAGGTCATTCGGCGTCTTCGGTCGATCCGGCTGTTCTGCGAGGTCCCGATAATACTTGCTCTGTTCCTCGTCGCCAATCAGATGGTAGAGATGAGAAAGCCGGCTGAGGATGACCTTCTTGTTGCTGACGTGACCGAGGCTGGTCTTGAGGAATTCCAGGAGCACGTCGACGGGAGGTATGTTGAGGTCCGGGTCGTAGCAATCACACGCGTCAAGATAGGGATCGGGAGCACTCGGCCTTGCATCCGCGGCCTTGCGATAGTATTTGATCGCCAGCTCGAAGTTGTCGTACGAGGAATAGGTCACTTCGAAGACGCTTGCCAGCCACATGTAGATGTCGTAGGCAATGCCTGAGAACTCCTTCGCGAGCTTTTCCCCAAAGAGGCAGAGTTCATCAGGACCAAGCGAGTGGTTCCAGAACAGGAGCCGGTACAGCTCAACATCCTGCACGCGCTGAGCGACGGCATCCTCGAATGCATCGAAGATGTCGTTGAAATCCGTCGAGTTAGCAAATATTGAGCGTATCTCTTCGAGAGTGTAGCGCGGCATGAACGATGTCCGATGCGCCCGAGAATGATCAGAAGGGGATAGAATTCCAATGAAAGTAAGAAATGGCGGCGTGAAAGGCAAGGAACACAGCAGGGTCGATCGAGTCTCAATTCGATTCACCTTCTTCATTGGACGCTTCTCCGACGCGGCGTTCTTTGACTGAATCGACCTGACTGCATCACCAAACCCCGGCATCATCGGGGAACCCAGTTTGAACAGAAAGAGCAACCGAATGAACTTCCCGGCCTGATGTGATCCCAGAGCTTGATTCTGCGTGTTATAATTTACTATAATGACAGGACACACCGCACCGAACAACAAAAGTCCACGTGGCATTTATCTCAAAAGTACAAGCAGTGAGGACAGACCTCAGGGAGGATTGTTATGCTCCGGATCTTTTCGATACTATTTCTCATTCTTCTCTTGCCAACACTTGCGTTCGCTCAAGGGAGCAGCATCGGATCGGCAACGGCGATTTCGCCGAGCGGCAGCGCCGGCGGATCCATGAACGACGCATCCAAAGATCATTATTGGAAGGTGACAACCACAACAGATGGCTACCTTCGGATTCAGATTACTTCGACTTCAACGATCGACATCGACGTGACGCTCTACGATAACGACGGAACAACCTATATTACTTCGGATGGCCAATCGGGTACATATTCAGAGGTATTCGGATTCCTGAAGCCGGGCACCTACTATGTGTATGCGCGCCGGTGGACGGGAACATCGGGTACGTACACGATCACTTCCACGTTTGCATCGCCGAGCCGGGCCGTGGATCTTGAACCCAATGACACGCCGGCGGGCGCGTTGGTTCTCAGTCCGACCGGTACGTCCTCCGGACACCTCGGCTTCTATGGTGCGGGGAATACCGACAATGCTGACTACTGGAAGATTACAACGACGGAAGACGGCTGGCTTCGCGTTCAGGTGCGATCCGATTCTCTGGACTTGCGCGGGGATCAGAATTTCGATCTTGATTTCACGATGTATGATATCAACGGCACATCATATATCGCAAGCGACAGCCGAACCGGCACCTTTTCCCAGGTGGATGCCTTTCTGCGCCCGGGCACGTACTTCGTTCGCGTAAACCGATGGACGGGGCGCGGGGGAAGCTACGATATCAAGGCGGAGTTCTTTGCCCCCCCACTCGCCAACGAGGCAGCAGAAGGTAATGATACCTACCAGACCGCTTCCACTTCTGTGGTCAACGGAAGCGTCACGGGCCATTTAGGCTACTCCACCAACGGCTCGACCGATACGCAAGACTACTGGAAATTCACAATCGCGGGCGACGGCAAAGTCACCGTCGGCGTCACGAGCGATTCGCTCGACCGCTCGGGTGCCAGGTACGACCTCGATCTTACTCTCTTCGATGTCAACGGCACGACATACCTCACGTCTGATAGTCGCTCCGGTACGATCTCCGAATGCATCGTGTATCTCCGTCCCGGGACATACTATGCCCGGTTGAGTCGTTGGATCGGAAACGGGGCCAGTTATACACTTCGAATCACTCACGTTCCACCGGTTCGGGCGAATGATGTCGAAGGCAATGACTGGTTTGCGACCTCGACCACACTCGCATTCAATGCCGCGAGCACTGGCCACTTAGGTTACTATTCAACCGGCTATACCGACACGAGAGACGTTTGGCGACTCGTTGCACCGTCAAGCGACTCTGTTTACGTCCACGTCTCTTCTGATTCGACAGTGGACCTCGATGTTACGGCATTTGCGCCAGACTCTGTTTCATACATAACCTCAGATTCGCGATCGGGAATATACTCACGGGTTGGGATCAAGCCCACGCCTGGAGCGGCGTACTACTTCAGAGTCAGCCTCTGGACCGGTACGGCAGGAGCTTACTCGATCATTGCAACACGGTCATCACTGGCCGTCGGAGTGGAGAAGATCAGCGAGGAGAGGCTGGTACCGACTCAACTCACGCTTGACCAAAACTACCCGAATCCTTTCAACCCGAGCACGACAATCCGATACGGCCTTCCAGAGAGCCAGAACGTCCGAATCAGCGTCTTCTCCATCCTTGGACAGGAAATCGCCGTTCTCGTGAATGGTATGCGGTCACCTTCCACCTACACTGTTGAGTGGAACGGAAAAGACAAGCATGGAGTGGATCTGCCCAGTGGGATCTACATGATTCGGATGCAAGCCAGCCCAATTTCTGGCGGGCAGAGTGGCGAGAAACAGATCGTGAAAAAGGCAATGATCGTGCGGTAAGCGGAAAAGGAACTCGCAACAACCTAGGATGTGCGAAGGATGAGTTGGTGAAGATTTGAAGAAGGAGTCGCTGGGAAACCGGCGGCTCCTTATGTTTTTACAACCTTGCCGATGATTTCCAACAGCTTGACAATCGTGAACGGCTTCTCGAGATACTCAACAGCGATATCCGAATTCCATGCTCCAGCCGCAGAAGCCGCGCTCGTCATCATGATGACAGGGATGGACGCCGTGGCCGGATATTGCTGGAGTTCCTCGACCATTATGAAACCGTTCATGTTGTCCATGTGCACATCGCTCAGGATCACATCCGGTTTGTGACGCGCGGCCATGTCTACTCCCTCCAACCCGTCGGCGGCCTCGGCAACCGCCCAGCCTTTGAGCTTCAGCTGGCTTGCCAGCGACTTGCGAAACGATTCTTCGTCGTCAACGATCAGGATTTTTTTCATGACCTCTCCCGTGGTGGTAGGGCAAAAAGTAGCGATTCAAGGGACGAAAAGCAAGAACGGGTCTTCCCTGCTGTTTCCATTCTTTCAGTTCGTCGGGGCCCATTCGCTCTTGAGTGTATCAATTTGATATTCATTACTTCGCAAAGACCATCTTCTTCGTCTCCACGAAACCTGCCGTCCGGCTATTGCCCACGGGAAGAGCATTGAGTCGATAGAAGTACACGCCACTCGGCAAGGACGAAGAGTCCCAATGAACGATGTGCGTTCCCGCGCGTCGTGTGTCGTTCACGAGCGTGGAGACCTCCCTCCCCAGAACGTCAAAGACAACCAGGTTCACGAAGCTATGAGCTGTTAGCTGATAGCTGATTGCTGTTGTCGGATTGAACGGATTCGGATAGTTCTGTGAGAGCGAAAATGCGGAGGGAACCTGATCATCCGCTCTATCAACTCCCACGAGGATCTTATCCGCACCGCCCGCGTCCTTGTATCGGGCGGCAAACTCCTGAAGGTACTGGTTCGCAATCCGGTTGCTCTGAATGATCAGCGCGTTCTCGTTGTTCGACGTCTCCGCCGCACTCGTCCAGTTGTGTGAACCGGTGATGACATATTGCGCCGCCGTGGTCACCTCTGCGTCGACGATGCCATATTTGTGATGGAGCAAGCCGGGTGTATTGCTTTTGAGTCGTATGTCGACACCACCCGTCGTGAGGAAACTATATTGAGATCCGGTGTCGGTTCCGTTATCCAATACTCCCCGCACTCTCACTCCTGCGTCCTTCTTTGACTTCATCGCCCCGGCGATGTCGGAACGCGTCAGTGTGAGAAGCGCTACGTTGATGGAATTCTGCGCCTTCGCGAGTGTGCTCAGGATGTGGCTCGTCGTCCTGTCCGACGGACTGAAATAGAGTTCGACAGGCGTACCGTTCACATTGAAGACATGCGGCGTGTTATCCAGTTTCCGCGCACCGAACCTCGAATTCGCTGCGTTCGACGTTGTTGAATCGCTTCCCCACATTTCGTTGAATTCAGCCGTGTACGCTCCAGCCAGAGACTGATCCTGAATCTCAATGGCGTTCTGATAGTCATCGTTTGTTCCGGAATCAGTCAGATTCCAGGAACCTGTCCACACCCATGCCTGGTCCGGTGTCCCTCCACGGTAATCGATGATCAGGAACTTGTTGTGGTGCAATCCAACGCCGCCGTTCACTGCGTCGTAATCATCTGTGATCCACGGAATACCGGCCGGCACTATGTATTGATTGATCGTGGTTCCGGTCCCCGCGGACATATTATCACGCTCTATGATAAACCTGACTTTCACCCCCCGCCTCCACGCCTCGCTTAACGCCGACGCGATCGTCTGCCCGACTTGTCCGCTCATACTATAGAGAGCGCAGTCGATCGACTTCTTTGCAGCGTTGATGCGGCGCACCAGGAGCTCGGTGAGATTTGCGTTCCCCTTCGCCGTATCCCCCCGCGCCAACGACGTGTTGACGGACTTGTTGAAGTAGACGTTGATCTGACCCGTCGAGCCCTGTGATGCCGTACTGATGACCCGATCTCCCGCAAAGCTCGTGTCGGTTCCGCTGACCGAATACGCCTGAACATGATAGGTCGTTGCAGGAGACAACCCTGAGAGCGTAATCCGATGAACCGTTTGCGGCGTCGCATTGCCGATGACGCCAAGCTCATATGCGCGGGTCCGTCCGTACCGGGCATAGTTCGAGCCCGGTTTCGCTGTTTCCCACTGCACGTCAAACCCCGTCGGTGTTATGGACCTTTCCAGAGGCAAAACAGTAATAACCGGGCCCTTGGAGAAAATATCGGTACTGAAACGGGGCATGACCTGGTAGCCACCAACGAACGGCGGCGTTGCCACAAACTGACCGACGACGCCGACGAGATCGAACTCGCCCGCCGGAGCCGGGGTGTTCGCGATACTGGTGACGTCACCATCAATGCGCACCTGAATACTGTCGGTCTCATCACGGAGCCAGAAGTTCGAGCCCGATCCACTCACGCCCCACACAGAAACCGGCTGCCCCAATGCGTTCCGGACAGTCACGCGGTTCAACTGCACGAGCATTCCCTCGTAGAACTCAATCCCGTTCGACCCGTCGCGGGTCAACTGGGCACATGTAACCACGACTGGAATGACCTCGTTCCCACTGCTGTTGATCTTGTGCAGAGTAACGCCTGCCAGTTCCGTCAGTCCGTTGAACTGAGTTATCGTTCCCGTTATCGTCACCTCATCTCCGATCTTCACGGCATTTTCGAACGTCTGGTCGAATACCGCGAGACCTCCCGACCCATCCTGGATGTACGCAGGCCCTCCAAACTCCTTCGCAGCTGTCACGATCCCCCTGACGCTCACGGGCCTCTGCAGATTGAGCGGAATCCCCTGCGGATCGTTGACTTTGACCACTGCTACAGCCTGTGGATTCCCGTACAGAACGAACGATGGCAGGGGAGTCACTAACGCCGTCGAATCGCTCCCGGCTCCGGACTCGAGAGAGAAGAGGATCTTCACTGTCGTATCCGGCGCGGCAAGACCCGCAATGCGAATCATGATGCTGTCGATTGCGGTTATCGTGAACCCGGTTACCTTGACACTGTCCCTGGTTTGCTGAAGAAGAGACTGGCCGCCATTGGATACTGTCACACTGAACGATGCACGTGACCAATCAAGCAAAGGATGCTTCGCAAATCGCAGACCTGTGATGGGCGCATCGGAGACACCATGCAGGATAATTGTCGCCTGGATTCCCGTATCGGCTTTCGCTATCAGCGGCAGGACGGACGCGACACCGATGCCTGCCTGGATTGCTGGAGGGGGTTCCTTCGGAGTGGCACTGTTCTGCGGATTGATGTTCGATTGAGCGACGAAATCACCCGCGTTGTTGTTTGTGTCCCTCCCATTTCCCGATTTCTCTTCCGAACCGCCGGGTCCAAGCGTAACGTCCGTCGAAGTTGCCGACGCCTTGCGTTCAGCGCTCGTGGTGTTCGAAAGCAAAGGAGCCGGCCCGGAACCCTCAAATGAACTCGCAACTCCGTATCCCACAAAGTCAACGACTGACGGGTCGGTCGGTCCAGTGACAGGAGTCGACCCTGACGACAGGGCGACTTTGCCTTGCGTCCCGGAAAGCGCTAGTATCCCTGTTGCATCAGGCGCAGGAAGATCTTTTGTTCCCCCCGCTCCTGGCGCCTCCTGAATCAGGAAAAAGCTCTTTGGTTGAATGATCCCTGAAAAGACATGAAGATTCGTTGTGCCGAATGATCCCGTCGCGGAAGCATACTGAACCGACCAATTGACCAAGGTGACTGGAGCATTCGTCGGATTATAGAGTTCAACAAAGTCATTCTTCCACGTCGAACCGCTATTGCCTCCCCCGCCATAGACTTCACTGATCACGATATGGTCCGCGACCTGTCCGAACAGCGGAGCAGAGAGAACGATGCCAAACATTGCACAAAGAACACGAAGCCTCATTGATTCTCCTGAACGATGGTCTTTCGATTTATTGTTTTTCCCGGTTGCGGACAAGGCGTTGGGGTCTGTCAACGATAGTTGTACCCAAAGGACCTTACGTAGTTGAAATCAAGAAAGAATAATGACTGGTTCACAAAGTATGTGCCGAAAATCCCGATCCCTCCCCCGATATTGGAGTACACCAGTTGATCGACGCGTACCGAAAACTGATCGAGCGAGCCGTGGACGCTGGAGTAGTACTTCGACAGCGGCGTGTCGTATTCCATGAGCACAAAGGTCGCTCCGTGAACTCCGTAATTGCTCTTTTGCGGATCACCGGCCGAGATGTTCGCCATCGCTGAATCGATGGCAGCAAAATCAAACGTCAAGGAAGTCTCCATCGTATACGACGGATAGAGAGCCGTCGGACCTTTCGATCCGGCAAAGTACTTCAGCGGAACCTCTATTGTGCCCATCACCTCCGCAGAGCCTACCATCTTGGCATAGGAGATCACGAGCCGCGGGAAGAACAAGTGAGGATCGGTTGCAGCACCGTTATCCCAGCTGAGCACCCAGTTTTTGACTCCCGGCGGGAAGTTCATTCTTGGATTGATGCCCTGGGGAAAATCGAAGGACGAAGCAACAGGGCGGATCGCCGGAGCCTCCGTTTGAGCGGTCAATTTTCTCCCATCGGGAAGAGTCGCCGTAATCGATAT
This sequence comes from Ignavibacteriales bacterium, assembly GCA_026390595.1. NCBI lineage: Bacteria > Pseudomonadati > Ignavibacteriota > Ignavibacteria > Ignavibacteriales > Ignavibacteriales bacterium. Next base: position 112,076 of record JAPLFQ010000025.1, on the reverse strand, counting down.
TTTGTCGGACGGCGCAGGGAGCGGCATCCGGCCGTAGTAGGAGTGCTGCTTCGAACCGTACCGCAGGGAGTCGGGGTTGAATCGGAGACTGTCCTTCATCGGATATTCCCGGCCGTTGACCGTTACCCTCAACGAAGCCCCGACAACCGAAGGATCGTTTGTGTTGACTGACGGATCGAACCCATCCACGTCGTACACCCTCGCGAGCAATGCGCTCACTGTCGAAGACGGCCTGCCTGCGGTTGCCTGAACATAGCACTGTAATACGTATTCATCGCGCGTAACGGCTTTGGGATTGAAGGACTGATCGCATCCCGCCGACATCAGCAGTACGAAGCCTATGATCAGTATGATTCCCCTGCGCATCATAATTCGACCTTCAACGAAACGGAGGGAAGAATCCGTAGCATATACACTGCTTTTCCCGTGTCACGGTTGAAATAGAAGACGTTCTTGTTGTCGTAGACATTGATGAGGCTGATTCCAGCCGTGATGTTCGCGTTCTCGATCTGGAATTTTCTGCTGAGACTGAGGTCAAGGCGGTGGTAGGCCGGAAGCCGTGCTGAGTTTCTGCTTCCCCAAACTGTGGACGGCTCCACACTTCCTCTATCATAGTTGGAAGACCAGGGTTCGAAATCGACCCGATCATAGTACCCGGCGATCGGTGTAAAGGGCATACCTGAATGGACGGACCACGTCGCGCTCGTCTGCCAACCGGATCCGAGTTCATACCCTACAAGCACATTCATCGCATGACGTATGTCGTACCTCGGGAAGTACCATACTCCGTTTCTAACCTTGAACGCCCAGCTCAGCGCATATCCGATCTTGGCATACATTCTGCCGGGCTGGTACAATGTGAGCAATTCGAGACCGTACGACTCCCCGTCGACATTCACGAAATCCCGGTCCTTCTCGGTGAATTTTCTCTCATTGATATCAACGAGGTTTGCGATGGGTTTGAAGTACCCAACGAGTTCCGTCGTCAAATCATCTCTCCATTGCGTTTTCATCCCCAGCGAGAAATGGGCTGCGCGGGCGGAGTTGAGGTAATTGGGTGTGATCACCCAGGGCTCAAAAACGGAAATCAGTTCGCTCTCATCAGAGAGCGTCGTCATTTCCTGTGAGTACCATCCGAATGACCCTTTGAACGAAACCGAGGGTGTCAACCGATATGTTAAACTCCCGCGGAGTTCGTAGAGGAGCGGGCGATACTCCGAGACCGCAACGAGCTTGAACCGGATGCCGATCGTAAACCCGATATTGTCCCACCGATAGAACCTGTAGTCAGCGTACGCGCTCAGGTCCACACCGTGCTGGTCGACCGAGAGTTTTTTCCCGTACAGGTTCTGCAATTCCAGCGACGTTGAAAGAAATTTGTTCTGCCACCCGAACACGAATTCATCTTTGCTGTCATACAAATAGGTGAAGTCCCAGTCTGCCGTGAAATCCGACACGCGGTTTTTCCGCGGTTTGGCCTGGCTCAGGTTCGGATACAGTTCGGCATCAAATCCGCTGTACGAAATTGACACCACGGAGTAGAGCGGAGTCGACCATATCTTGTGCCAGTTCAAACCCAGGATCCTGTTGCGGATCAGGTAGTTTTCCTGAAACGGGTCGTCGTTGATCACCTGGTCGCCGCTCAGAAATCCGTGAAAAGCGAACCGGCTGTTTTCGTCGATGTCCGGATTCGCGTAACTCAGCTTCCAGGACAGGTCATAGAAATCAAACGGAGAGTCCTGGTTTCTCAGATAGTGTTTCATCACCGAAGCGTACCAGCTCTTCCTCCCCGTCACCAGAAAAGAGCCTCCCGAAATAGGGCCTTCCAACGCTACCTTGCCGGCGAGCAGTGTTGCATTCGCCGTCTCCTGGAAGCGGTTCCGGTTTCCATCCCGCGTCACAACGTTCAATATAGAGGAGAGTCTCCCCCCGTATGATGGAGGGAACCCACCTTCGTGGAATTCGAGCAGCGAGACCATTTCAGGGTCCACAACGCTGAAGATCCCCAGCGTATGAAAGGGACTGTACACAGTTGCGCCATTCAGAAGAACGAGGTTCTGGTCGCTTCCGCCGCCGCGCACGTAATAGCGGGCGCTGATATCGCTTGTTGTGGCCACTCCCGGATTTGACTGCAACACACGGAAAATGTCCGACTCGACTCCCGGCGGCACCATGGCAATTTCCTTTGTCGAGATCTTCTGCAGACCAAGGTTCGCTTCATTCGGGCGCGCCGGTCTCTCTCCGACAACAAGCATCTCCTCTTTTTCGATGACCGTTGCCGAAAGCTGAATATCTTTCTGGAGGATCTGGTTTTCGCGTACAGTAACCGTGTGCTCCTTTGTACGAAATCCGACCTGGGAGACCATCAACACGTACGTGCCGGGCGGGACAGAGGAGATGTGATAGAACCCGGACGAATTCGTGGAGGAACCGAGTGCTGTTCCCCGGAGGACGACATTTGCATACGGGATCGGCTGGCCATTGGAAGAATCCGTGACTGTGCCTCGGATTCTCCCCTGATCGATCGCTGCCTGGGAAAATGCGGGGGGACCGATCGCGGCCATCGACGTGAGAAAGAGGAACACCACGTACCTGCGCGGATGAGAACGTTTTCGTAATACTCGTTGCATGAAATCCTGAATTGTACTGATGACGTTCGCTGCGCTCCCACCTTCTGTGCAGCGCGGGCTCCATCGGGGGCAGAGCTGAGGCTTCGGTGAGGCTGGTAACCTAAAGTAGAGAGAATCCTTCAGACCTGCAATTGCGTGAGGTGACATTCCGTTATCAACCTGGAGAAGCAAACCGCCAAGAGCGCGAAGAGCGCCAAAAAGAAAAAGATGTTGCTCAGTTCTTGGATTCTAAACTTTTCGCGTTCTTGGCGGACTTGGCGGTTCGTCTTCATTTACCGCGCAAGTTGGAATTTCATGGTTCATTCGGTATATTTTCCAACATATGACACGAGCAGCGGTCGCCATCATTCAGAACGGCAAACAAATACTCATTTGCCAGCGGAAAAAGACATCCCGCTATGGACTCAAATGGGAGTTCCCTGGCGGAAAAGTAGAAGAAGGAGAATCATTCTTCGATTGCATGAAGCGCGAACTGCGCGAAGAGCTCTCGATTGCGGTTGAGAGATTCGATCGGTCGGAGTCACAGATCAGCAGGTATGACGATGGCGGAGTTTTTGAAGTCATGTATTTTTTTGTGTCACGCTTCGAAGGCACTCCGGTTAACAACGCCTTCGAACAGATTCGCTGGGTCACGCTCCCTGAGCTCAGGTTGCTGGACATACTCGAGGGGAACAAACCCATTGTTTCACGTATGAATGAAGCGATATTCCAGTAGAGCTGCTGTGACCTTTTGGAATGGTGATTATCCATTTTCCGTTGACCGTTGGCCATGATTCATTATCGCGCTCGAAAAGACAACCAAATGACCAAACCAGTTCATCGGGAAAATCGGAAATCGAAAATCATCCTGTCACTCCTGCGCTGGTATCGGAAGCATGGGCGCGAACTTCCCTGGAGAAACGAAAAAGATCCGTACCGCATACTCGTGTCGGAGGTAATGCTCCAGCAGACGCAAGTAGCCCGGGTTCAGGCCAAATATCCGGAATTCCTCAAGAAATACCCCACATTCAAGAAACTGGCGTCCGCCGGGACTTCAGATGTAGTGCGGGCCTGGCGCGGAATGGGATACAACAATAGAGCGATTCGTCTCCACGCCCTTTCTCAGAAAGTCGTTCGTGAGCATGGCGCAAAACTCCCGCACAGAATCGAGGACCTCAGGAAATTGCCCGGCATCGGGCGCTACACTGCTCACGCCATAGCATGTTTTGCATTCGGCCAAAGAGTCCCGGTCGTGGACATAAACGTTTTTCGCGTCATGGGCCGGCTCTATCCTGTGAACAACAAGGAGACTCTCCACACACCACATATTGTGTGGGAACTCGCGAGTGCCCATCTCCCCCGCTCAAACGCTCACGACTGGAACCAAGCCATGATGGATCTCGGTTCTACGATCTGCACAGCTGCGCGGCCGCGTTGCGGAAGCTGCCCATTGAAAAGGTATTGCCCGAGCGCCCATGCCGCTCCGCAGAAGCTCTTGCGACGATCCAGAATTGAACCTGGCCGAAACGGAATCCCCAATCGGATCTACAGGGGAAAAGCAATTGAAGTTCTGCGAGATCTGAAGGCAGGTGCGTCAATGAACTCCGCATCTCTGGCGCGCAAAGTCGTGACTGACTTCACGCCGCGGGATCGGCCCTGGTTCCGCTCTCTTCTTCAAAGCCTCGAGCGCGACGGCATGGTCAGGTTGAGGGGCAAAACAAGAATCTCTCTATCTGACTGAGGAGGTCTTTGAAAACGAAAGCCCGCGAACAGGCTCTGACTGATTTGAAGTTGCTCCATGAAGCCAGAAAGGAAGCAATCCGCAACCGGCTGGGGGACTTTCGTCGCGTGAACCCATCCAGTTACTTCTATGAGATGGCATACTGTCTCATGACACCGCAGACGAGCGCGGAGAGTGCGGGAAAAGTTGTCGAAGTACTCCAGAGACTCTCCTTTCACTCAAAGCCCGTTGAACCCGAGCCCATCCTCCGCAACCGCGCCACGTACATTCGATTTCACAGAACGAAGTCACAGCACTTGTTGAGGCTGAAAGATGATTTTCCCGTCGTGTTGGAATTTCTTTCGAGCAACGCTCCCGCTTCTGAACTTCGCGAATGGCTCGTGAAGAATGTGAAGGGATTGGGATATAAGGAAGCGACCCATTTTCTTCGGAATGTTGGTAGGAACGGCGGATTGGCGATCCTTGACCGTCACATCCTGCGAAACCTCAAGCGGTACGGTGCCATCCGCTCGCTCCCCAAAACGCTTTCGCGAAAACACTACCTCTCCATCGAGCGACAGTTCATGCGTTTCGCAGACCGGATAGGAATTCCACTCGACGAACTCGACCTTCTCTTCTGGAGCATGGAAACGGGAGTGATCCGGAAGTAATGATGATTCCATCCTCGACGATCACGTATTGTCAACGAAGTATTTTGTCTTTGGAGCGGGGACAATCGGGAGCGCCGCAGCGTTCGACTTCGCGCTACCTCCGCACGCTGAATAGATGACGACTAGTGTCGCGTCTCGCATGTTCCTTATTTTAGTCGTACGGTTGAACTTCTTGCACCACAGAATGCAACCCGAGGATCACAATCGAGTTTTTCCTGCAATCTCAGTACAAAGCAAAACACACACCCCTTCCGCCCAACAAGACGGCGGACGAGTACATCCCCTCTCCCCACCACGCCGGCCATCACACAGAGGGGACTCTTTGTGCGCGATACAAGAACGTCACGTCCCCTCTCGTGCGAAACCACGTGGGTTGTGGGAGGGGAGCAGAAGGGTGTGTGCCTTTTCGTGATAGCCTGAGTTGATGTCTGCTCAGATCTCTGCGTCGTGATGTGGACGTATTCAAGGTTCTTCCGAGACGCAACACTAACAGTGACCGAAGAACCTACAGCGTGGACTATTCGATGCAGACAATCGTTCATGGCTCAGATCCTTCGCTCCCGCCCCATGAGAGGTGTAACGAAACGGTACTAATGAGACACCTCGAAGCACTGTCTGAGAATGAGACACTTTCTCGCCTCTCTGTTTCCTTTCTATGGGACCATCTCCAACAGAGGCCGTTCCTCCTGATTATCTTGGCTTCTCGAGGAATCTGTCGATGAACTCTCCCACCCAGCCCGCAAGCAGGGTTGACCATTGCGGGCCAATTCTGGCAATTCGATGGCTCGCATTGGAGCAGGCAGTCCTTTACCGCATTCGGTGCCCGATAATCCGGTGAGACGTGGTGACCGCATTATTGAATCCTCAGCCATTGATTTTTTCGATGAGAATAACAATATTACCGGTACAGCATCGGATGGGTGCTAACCCGTTTTCGTTTTCCGCTCAACCCATTGCGGGCGAATGAATTGCGAGACGGTGCGTTGATCCGCCCGAAGTTTGCGTGACGTTTGAAAATCTTTTGCGAATCACGTGCAACACGCGGCATCAAATTTGAATTAACTGCTGAGATCACGGCAGCGGTCTTCCGGGTTGCCACCATAACTCGAACGAGTTGACCTATGGGACAAACTCAGCTTTTCCTTGTTGTTCTGGGCATGATGCTCATCGGCATCGCGATTTATGTCGGCGTGAGCATGTTCTCAGCCAACACGGTTGAGGATTCGCGGAATGCAATCATCGTTGACCTCCAGAACTTCGCGGCGCGCGCCAATGCGTACTACTGGAAGCCGCCGACACAGGGCGGAGGTGGCAAGAGTTTCACCAACATTTCTATGTCGCAGGTCTATCCGATGAGCGAGAATGCAAATGCGGCGTACCACATAGAAAGCGCTCAGGATGACCAGTGTGTAATTTCCGGGGTCGGCAAAGTCGTCACCACAAACGGGGATTCTATCCGCGTCCGTATCCGCGTCACCACGCAGCGCAACATTGTTGAGATTATCAATTAACGTGCATGGCCCAGCAGAATTCATTTGACATAGTCTCCGAAGTCAATCTCCAGGAAGTCGACAACGCCCTCAATCAGGCCCGCAAAGAGATCATCCAGCGATACGATTTCAAAGACTCCAAGACGCAAATCGACTTCAATACCAACGAGAAGCAGATTACCCTCCATACCATCGACGAGTTCCATCTCAAGAGCGCCGTCGATATCCTCCAATCCAAGCTGATAAAAAGAGGCGTGTCGATCAAAGCGCTGCGCTATGGTCCCATGGAGCCCGCGACAGGCGCCACTGTCAAACAAGTGATCACACTCGTGGTCGGGATCGGCAAGGATGATGCCCGTGCAGTTGTGAAGATGATCAAGGACTCAAAGGTCCGAGTACAGGCCCAGATCATGGAGGATCAGGTCCGAGTGAGCGGGAAGGACAAGGATGATCTGCAGTCTGTGATCCAGCTGCTGCGCGATGCCGACTTATCGTTCCCTGTGCAATTCGTTAATTACCGATAGATGACCAGCACTCGTTTTTCTCTTTCCGCTGCAGCAGTCCTGGTTTTCCTGCTCTGCTCTCCCCCTTTCATCGCACTCGCCCAGAACACTTCGCTTCGTATCCAGTTCGGCGACAAGATGACGACGGTCCCCGGCTATGACAGCGCCGGAGTCGTATTCATTTCGGTGCAGGAGTACGCGGCAGCGATGTCGCTGCCAAGCGCGAAAAGCCCGGAGCGGCGAAAGATCGAAGTCCGCCTTCCAAATCACCGCGTGAAAGCTACCGCCGGAAGCCCATTCCTGGTCATCACGGATATCACAACGAGCATCTCTTCCGTGTATCAGGTAACGAGGGGCATCGTGCTCAAGGATAGTCTGTTCTATGCGCCCGCGTCCGAATTTGTCTCCCTCCTTGAGCGTCTCTCCCCTCTCGGCGTGTCGCTGCAGACAGATTCGAGATTGGTGACCAAGGAACCGGTGGCCGCTGAATCCCAGTTTGATGTCACAGGACTCTCGATAGAATCCCGTCAGAACGGATATCTCCTCACCATCAAAGCGCCCAGAAAACTCGGCACGTTTGACGCGTTCCTATCGCATGATGGCTGGCTCTACGTCACGATCAACGATGCACAGGCCGATACAGTGGCCCTCAGCCGCTTCAAGGCAGTCGATGCCATTCGCAGGGTGCTGGTGTTCCAGTCGCCGACGTCAGTTCAGCTGACGTTTCAGGTTTCGCCCGATATCGTCCAGGTCGACCCGTTGATCGACAGCCAGAACTCGAACCTGCTCATTGCTCTTCATACACGAAACGCCGTTCCAAAGGAAGAACCCGAGAGCAAAAAGGCGGAAGCAGTCAAAAAGCAGGGAGAGACGCAGGACAAGTTGCAGCGCGCACGTGATCGCTCCAGGCTGGATGTGATCGTCATCGACGCAGGCCACGGGGGGAAGGATCCCGGAACAATCGGCGTGAGCGGAACCCGCGAGAAGGATGTGGCCCTGGGTGTCGCGCTCAAACTCGGAGAGCTTATCAAGCAAAACCTGAAGGATGTGGAGGTCGTGTACACCCGGAAGAACGACACGTTCGTCGAGCTCTACCAGAGGGGGAGAATTGCGAATGACGCTGAGGGAAAGCTTTTCATCAGCATCCACTGCAACTCAACCGAGCGGAAGCCTTCCTCTGCGAACGGATTTGAAATCTACATCCTCCGCCCCGGCAAGACTGAAAGCGCAATTCGGATTGCCGAGAAGGAAAACGACGCGGTCAAGCTCGAGGATAACTACAAGGACCGGTACCAGGAGTTGACGGAAGAGAACTTCATTCTCATCACCATGCGCCAGAGTGCTTTCATTCGCTACAGCGAGGAATTCGCCGCGCGAGCGAGCGAGGCGATGGCGAACCTGTTGAAAATTCAAAACAGCGGTGTCAAGCAGGCGGGATTTCTGGTCCTCGTGGGAGCTTCCATGCCGAATGTACTTGTCGAAACAGGCTTCCTCTCGAACAGGCAGGAGGAAAAAATCCTCCGCAGTCAGGAGGGGCAGCAGAACGTCGCTCATGCACTATTCGAAGGGATCAAACAGTACAAAGAGGACTACGAAAAAGCACTTCAGTAGCTTGTCTGCCTGACTACCATAATTGACAAGTTCATTGTTCAGCTATGCTTCCATCTTACATTTTCATTTCTCCAGCTGACTCTGCAAGTAGCCCATCTCCAGTGACATCTCAAGTGAACCGCCTCTACGTCTTACAGGCAAGGGCACTAGCTCCCGTTCATCCCTCTTCGTCCCATTAAAACCTTCATGATTTTCGATTGTGCTATTCGGATTTTATTTCCAACATCGTCCGGTGTGAGGGCTCTGCACGCACTCACGCACAATTCGCGTATCCATCGAGATGACAGCGCTCATTCTCCATTTACGGTGATTGCGAAGGGACTGAGACAGCCTCATTTCGCTTGACATCCTGACGAAGTTTTTCAATATTCTCGCAGGCTACTATTCGACCATGCAGGCGTGGAGCTCATGCTGCATCACTCTCACTATGCCCCCCTTTTTGGATACTACTCTTATTGATCTTACAATCGTATCAGGAGAATAATGATATGAAGTCCGTTAGATACGTCCTTAGCATCTTGTTACTGTTCTCGGCTTCAGTCGCCTGGGCGCAATCGGGCAAGATAGCTGGAAAAGTAGTTGATGCGCGGACGGGAGAAGCGATCGTCGGTGCGAACATCGTAGTGGAAGGCACGCTGATTGGTGCCGCGTCCAACTTCGAAGGGTTCTTCACGATCTTGAGCGTCCCGCCGGGCACCTACCGTATCCGCGCCTCCGTTCTGGGCTACACTCCCTCCACCCAGATCGACGTACGTGTGAACATCAACCAGACCACTCAGATGGAATTCAAGATGAGTGAGCAGGCCATCCAGGCGCAGGAGGTGGTTATTGTTGCCACACGCCCTGTCGTTGAACGGGACGTTGCCGCAAGTCGGGCGAACATCACCGCACGGGAAGTGGAAAACCTGCCGGTGTCTCAGGTGTCCAGCGTCATCGGACTTGAAGCCGGCGTGCAGGGTCTTACAATCCGTGGAGGAGGCTCTGAGCAGACTGCATTCATGGCAGACGGTCTGACGATGAGGGATGAGAGGAACAATCAGCCATATACTGCTATCAGCCTTCTCGCTGTCCAGGAATTCCAGATTCAGACCGGCGGATTCAGTGCAGAGTATGGCAACATCCGCTCCGGCGTAATCAACGTTGTCACGAAAGAGGGAAGCCCCAAGAAATACAACGTTGGCATGCAAGCGCGCATGAGCCCGCCAACAAGAAAGTACTTCGGAATCGCACCGAATGATGCGAGTTCGTACTGGGTGCGCCCCTTCCTTGACAATGCTGTCGCGTGGACCGGGACGAACAACGGAAAGTGGGACCCCTGGACGCAGGAACAGTATGCGGTCTTCGGCGGATGGAACGCAATCTCACAGGCACTGCTGAGCGACAACGACCCCACAAACGACCTCACGCCAGCAGCGGCACAGGATGTCTGGAAGTGGCAGCACCGGAAGAATTTTGACATTACCAAGCCCGACTACGATATCGACTTTGGCCTTGGCGGACCTGTTCCCGGAGGCGAGGGTCTTGGAAACCTCCGGTTCTACGCGTCATTCCGAAGTCAGAACAACCAATTCGCCGTCCCACTCTCACGTGACGGCTACAACGACTATAGCACGACGTTGAAGGTCACCTCCGACCTTTCGAACACGATGAAGTTGATGGTCGAAGGAACCGTTGGTCGAAATGAATCGGTGGATATCAACCAGACCGGCACCTACGGGAGCTTCAGCTCCGCGGCTACCGAAGGCAGCGTTATGAACCGCGTGAGTTACATTGACACACGCCTGTTCACGACAGACTATTGGGCACCGAACAGTGTCAACCGCCAGATCATTGGCGCCAAGCTTACGCACGTCATCAGCCCGACAACGTTCTACGAAGTCGTAGCCCAGAGATTCGCCTCCCAGTACAGCACCAACCCGGGACGGACGCGCGATACGTCGCGTATCTACAAGTTCGGAAACAGTTACTATCTCGACGAAGCACCCTTCGGGTTCTTCCCTACTCCGGGAGTCACGTCACTGACCGGAATCGAAGGCATGCGTATGGGTGTCGGCATGAGCAACGCTCGCGACAGCAGCAAGATTACATCGTATACCCTGAAGTTCGACATTACCAGCCAGCTCGACCGGTTCAACGAGTTCAAAGGAGGGATTGAATTCGCTTACACAGACAACGCCGTCAACTATGGCTCCGTTGACATGGTGCTGGCAACAGGCAGATCACTCTCAAACTGGCATACTTATCCCACGAGGTTGGAAGCTTATGTAAAGGACAAGCTCGAGTTCGAGGGCATGGTTGTTGACGCCGGGCTCCGTTTTGCAATGTCGCACGCCGGCGGAGAATGGTTTGTCTACGACCCCTACACGAGGCTTTTCCAGGGTTTACAGTCGTTCGGAATCGACACATTGCTGCAGAAAGAGCCAACCAAGTATGTCATGACCGTGATGCCACGGTTGAACATTGCCTTCCCGATCACGGATAATGCTAAACTCTATTTCAACTACGGTCATTTCCGCTCGATGCCTCAGCCGGAAAACCTGTACCTGATCAGGCACGAAACCGCGAGTTCGAATATCGTACGACTCGCGGACCCAAATCTCCAGCTGGAAAAGACTGTTGCGTACGAGCTGGGATTTGAGAACAATATCATGGACATGTTCCTCCTGCGCATTGCTGCCTACTACAAGGATATCAGCAATGAGCGCACGACCACCGAGTACATTGGCTACAATAACACGCCGGATTATACAGTTTCGACGAACAATCTGTACGAAGACGTTCGTGGTTTTGAAATTACGCTCAGGAAAAACCGCGGAAACTGGATTCAGGGTTTTGTGAACTATACGTACATGGTCAGCACGAGCGGTCGCTTTGGATGGGCCGTCCAATACCAAAACGCTGTGGATCAGAGAAACTACCAACGCACAAACCCCGTCCAGTCCAAGCCGATCCCACAACCGTACGCACGCGCGAACATCGATTTCTTCACGCCTCTGGATTTCGGTCCCACATTTGCCGGCATCAGTCCTCTCGCAGACTTGCGCCTCAGCGTACTCGGCTCGTACAGTTCCGGCTTCTATTTCACCTATGTTGGCGGCGGGTCATTCCCCGGCGTTTCAAACAACCTTCAATGGAAGAACCAGTTCGGCCTGGATATCCGCGTGAGTAAGAACTTCACCCTCTTCGATCGCGTCAATCTCATGCTCTTCATGGACGTCAACAACGTCCTGAATCTCAAGCAGCTGACGACGTATGGTTTCGTGGATGGTACGGATTACGACCGCTATCTGAAATCGCTGCACTTGTCGGAAGATATGAATCAGTACTACGGCCAAATTCCAGGCAGCGACCAACCGGGTGACTATCGCAAGGCGGATGTTGCGTATCAGCCCATGGTATTCACCAACAAACTTACCGAGGTCGCGACCAAGTACGCCACGCCGATTTACTATGAATATACAACCCGTTCATATTTCCGCTGGGTCAACAATGCATGGCAGCCCGCAAATCAAAGCGAGGTTGACCAGGTAATCAAGGACAAAGCCTATATTCATATGCCGACGCAGGATTGGTGGAACTTCCTCAATCCACGCGACTTCTACTTCGGCCTGAGAATGTCGTTCGATCTGTTCTAGTGAAGAAGTTTCACGCAAATGCGCAAAGCCGCAGAGAAAGACCAGATACAAAAACAACTTTGCGTTCTTTGCGGCTTGGCGTGAGAATTTTAGAAAAGACGAAATTTCCTGAAGTGCGTATCAGTATAATGAGGAACTTATGAACAAGCTTATGAAGATAACAACGATATACTTTTTCTTCCTCGCGACGATGGTCATGCTGGTTATGATGAGCGACCGAGCACAGGCCCAGGGACAGGTCAAGTGGATTCAGGTCGGCTCGCTCCACAACTGGTATTCTGAAAAAGGCGGGGAAATAGAGGAAGGAAATGTCCTCGAGCAGCAATATGGCTTGCGCTGGCCGGCATTGGTCAACCGAGCTGACAATCAGGCTGCAAAAGGGTTCTGGATGGGCGCAAAGAATTTCACGGACCAGAATGGTACCAACTGGGATACAAAGGTCATTCAGCTTGGACCGCGGTGGAACGGCAACAATCAGTTCTATCCGAAGACGTTTGATGTGTACGCCCAGTTCGATCCGCCGCTCGTGTTCGTAGACGGATCCCCTTCTTTCTCTAATCCGGAGGAGATCAAAGCTGTCACCGACACGCTCAAATCGGACCGGATGATCTACAATAAGGCTATCACCGGTCTAGGCATCACAATAGAGAGAAGAATCTACGCGTTCGGGCAGCAGTATCACGACAACTACCATATCATGGATTATACGTTCACAAACACGGGCAATCCTGAGATAGGTCTGACGGCGAAGACCCTGACTGGCGTCACGTTTTACTGGCAGTTCCGGTATGCGACTGGAGGAACCGGCCCAGGATATCAGGTTAACAACTCCGCCCGCTGGGGGATCAATGCAATGAATGATGCCCGGGGATTTCCACAGGACACAAAGAACAATTTGATTCCCGCATCGGAGAATGATGTCAGGGTCATGTACACATGGCTAGGCTTTCATAATGCATCGGCCAAGCCGACGGCAGGAAGTTCACCGAACGCAGCGACCTTTGATAACATCGGCGAGCCGATCTTCAACCCGTCGCTGTCACCTTCGGGCTTTCTTCAAGCCTCCGACACAAATTGGCGCCTCGGCGGAGCACAGTTCGCGGGGAACGGACCACTCTATGCGGACAAATCTGCGACAGAGCGCGTGAACGATCCGAATCAACCAACGACCACAAGTTTCATAGCCTCGGATGATCCAATCACATCAAACGCCGACAAGCAGTTCAACAGTGACGCCATGAAGTTGCAGTACGCGAAAGGGGTGGAAGGGCACGCTCCTCGCCATGCGTGGCTTGTTGATCCCGCCGGAAAGTTCTCAGAGCAGACAGTGATGGGCAATATCGGCGATGGCGCTCCGGGCGGCTGGTCGAATGGAACGGGGTACGGCCCGTACACGCTCGCACCAGGACAGAGTGTGAGGATCGTCTTGGTAGAAGGTGTCAGCGGCCTGACGTTTGATCAGTGCGTGAGTGTAGGATTACAGTACAAACGAGGGACAATCACCACCAAGGCGAAGAATGATTCCGTTCTCTCTGGTCGCCTGAATTTGTTAGAAACAGTACGACGGGCGGCGGCGAACTTTAAATCCGGATTCAATATTCCAAAACCGCCTTATCCGCCAGCGACATTCAATGTGCGCGGCGGCGGTGATCGCATTGCACTGACTTGGGACCCCAATCCAAAGGAATCTGCAAATGGATTTGCGGGGTACAAGGTTTATCGGGCAACCGGTCGGATCGACAGCACGTACCGATTGGTGTACCAGTGCGGTGGAACGAAACCGAGCGATGCAAACGTAAAGTATGACGCGTCCAAGACGTATGCATACAACGATGTCGCCGCGACCCGGGGTATCTCGTACTACTATTATATCTCGTCGTTCGGAAATCCAATTGCCGCCGATCCGGTGACGCGGACACCTGCCGGCGTGCTCGAGAGCAACCTGTTCTACACCAGGACATACGACCCGGCATTCCTTAAGCGGCAGGCCGGAACGAGCGCGAGTCAGATTCGCATTGCCCCAAATCCGTATGTGATTTCTTCGAGCGAAAATACACTTCGGTTCCCAAGCGAGCCGGATAAGATTGCATTTTTCAATATCCCCGGCAACTGCGTCATCAGCATCTACACCGAGCTCGGAGAGCTCATTAAAAAGATCGTTCACGAAGACGGAACGGGTGATGCATACTGGAATTCCATCACCTCTGCCAACCAGGTTATCGTGAGCGGTATTTACATTGTTGTTATTGAAAACAAAGACACTGGTGAGAAGACGATCAAGAAGCTCGTCGTCGTCCGATAAATATTACACCACTCATTTGATAGGTACATCTCATGCGTAAGAGCAGAACATTCTCTCAGTACCTCATCCTCCTCGCGATGATGGTCACTCTGATTTCAACCATGACGAGGGCCCAGGAACGGACCGACGCCAAGCTGGCACAGACAGGCATGAAATTCCTGAGCGTCGGCTTGAGTGCCCGCCAAGGAGCACTCGCTGATGCCTTCACCGCGGTCGACGGTAACTCGGCCTCCCTGTTCTATAATCCGGCAGGCATGGCACGACTGGACGGAACCGTCGACGTATCGCTCGGTTCAGTAAACTGGATTGCCGACATCAAGCAATACAGTCTCGGCGCCGCCATAAAGGCCGGCGATCTCGGTGTATTCGGGATCTCCTTCCAATATGCCGACTACGGCAACATTGAGGCGACCATACTCGCAAACAATTCTCAGGGATTCCTGGATGTCGGATCAATCAAACCGAACGCCTACGCCGTTGGTCTCGGGTATGCACGCGCATTGACCGACAAGTTCTCGGTTGGCGGTAACGTCAAATTCGTTCGCCAAGATCTCGGCACCGGCATCACACAGGCATCGTATGTAGGAACAGCGGGAAGCTACACTGACGCGACGGTTGTCGGCGACAGCAGGAACGCCGTCGATGTCATCGCCTTCGATTTCGGCCTGATTTACAGAACCGGATACAAGAGTCTGACACTTGGCATGGCAGTCAGGAACTTTGCCCGCGAGGTAAAATATCAGAAAGAGAGTTTCCAGCTCCCTCTCGCCTTCAAGCTTGGAGTGTCGATGAACGTGTTCGATCTGGTCGGTTTCTATCGCGAAAAGCAGTCGCTTCTCGTGACGGTGGATGCCGAACATCCCCGGGACTTCCCCGAGCAGATGAAAATCGGACTCGAGTACGTCTTCATGGACGTTGTATCGGCGAGAGTCGGCTATGTCGGACCCGCGGATGAGCACTCGCTCTCTTATGGCCTCGGCGTCCAGTACAAGTACTTCGCCGTCGACTACGCGTATACACCGTTCGGGATTTTCAATCAGGTGCAGCGGTTCTCGGTACGGATGTGGTATTAAGAAGAGTTTTGAGTTTGAAGTTTAAAGTTGGGGGTTTGCTGGTTCAAAGACGTGAATTTGAGAACAGTACCAGCACAACGAAAATCCTGGATCTCCACCGAAGGCTTGAGTGCCTTTCATGAAGACAACCGACAATCGGCAATTGACAATCGAAAATTTACTACTGGGTATTCCAATGCGTACTTTCTTACAAACCACACTTCTCTTCGTCATCCTTGTTCTTGGTTTGGTACTAGTGAGCGGCTGTGAGAACCCGAAGACGGGCAGCCTCTATGATGCCACCGCAACCAGCCTGCCGCAACCGACTATCACAAGCGTATCGCCAACCGGGAGTGCGTTCGCAGGAATGGACACGATTGTGATCACCGGGACGAATTTCTCCACTGCGCTCGGTGACAATTCTGTATTGTTCAACGTAACATCCGCGGCGCTCCTGAAGACGACAGCAACGCAAATTACGCTCAAGGCACCGTTGGTAGCACTCGACAGCGTTGCCATCAGAGTCAGCGTTTTCGGTTCCCCTCTGTTCAGCAACACGTATCAATACAAGCTGTTGGCGGGAATGGCCAAGTTTGGTACGTTCATCGCTACGGAGACCGCCACCTCACTGGCAATTGATGCAACCGGGAACCTCTACTCAGGATTCTCAAGCAACGGCCTCGAGGCTGGTGTTGCAAAATTCACAGCTGCTGGGACACGATCGGTGTATGCACCGTCGACGGCAGGCGTGGCGATCTGGTCGGGCCTGAAATTCGGTCCCGGCGGATTCCTCTACGCAGCCAGGAATGCCAGGGCTATGTATCGTTTCCCCGCAAATGGGGGCGGATCAGGTGCAGTGTACCAGGCGTTGCCTGTCGGAGTTTTTGCGTATGACTTTGACTTCGATCAGAGCGGCATGATGTGGATCGGCGGGAACAACTCGTCGATCTATCGACTCGACCCCAACAAGGTTCTGACAACATTCCCATTTGTGGGACAAATACGGTCCGTAAGGGTCTACAACGGATACCTATATTTTTCGGCAAAAACAGATGCCGGCGAGAAGGTTTGGCGGGCGCAGATATCGACTTCCAGCCTGGGAACACCTGAAGTTTACTTCGATTTCGGGGCAGTCTATCCCACGAATATTGCCAACTGCATAACTTTTTCTTCTGACGGAATTTTGTATATTGGCACGGATTCCCCGGACGGCATACTCGTGGTGAATCCGGACAAATCATACAGCGCTCCTTTCTCCGCTTACAGTGCTTTGTATACCTCGTCCATCAGTTTTCTCACTTGGGGAGCTGGTAACGATATGTACGCTTCATCCTCAGCTGGCGTTCTCATGAAGGTAACAGTTCGGGGCAAGAAGAGCGCCCCCTACTACGGAACCACAATGTAATTACATCGATAGTTCAGACAACTTTCCATATCCATCTCTGTCACAGCAAGGGAGGTGATTTCCTCGATTTCAGAGCAGCCCAAGTTTGTTGTGGCTTCAGAATCACAAACAACCAATTCATAGGAGGCACGATGATGAAAAAGCTACTTTTCTTGACAGTCTGCTTGTTGCTGATTGTCTCTGCTGGTGCAACTGCACAGTGGAAGTTCGTGAAGTACTTCCCTGATACCGTCACCTATCCTAACAAGCAATGGCCGAGTGGCATCAACAACGGAATCGCCGTCGACCCAGAAGGCAAGATATGGATTCAATCGTACGCGTACGCCTCCGGCGTCGATAGTATCGGCGGAGTGAAGACGGGCGTTATCCAAGTATTCTATCCGAACGGAAAACCTGCGTCATTCTCGCCGATCAAGATCCTGACGGGAAAAGATGATAAGGGAGTTACACAAACCGATACGCTTACTGGCAGCGGCTATGGGCTCAGTACCGATCCATCCACTGGCAATATCCTCTCCATCAAGTGGAGCGCCAGAATATGGAAGATCGACTACAAGACGGGAAAAGGGCTGTTCACAAACCGCGCCCCGATCCCAGGATATACCAGTTCACTCGGCACTCCGATGGCTAACAATTTCGGGGAAGTGTTCATTGCTCCTGTGGTTCCCGGAAACGCGGTCGCGATCCTGAACAGTGATTTCACAGCAGCAGGAACTGTCACCAACGCTACCGGCGGCTACGCTCGCGCAATCGCTGTGTCGGGTGACGGAAACGATGTATACGTTCCGCTGTTCGACAAGAAACAGATCAAAATCTTCCACAGTGACAATGGATCGCTCGGACCGTACATCCCGAAAGACTCACTGATGGGCCTCGTCCCCGAATCGATGACATGGGGTCCGAAGACCGGTTATCTCTGGACGACCAGCGGCAACGCCACTTCCGGCCTGCCGGATGCTCCGTATCAGGGCTACCGATGGTACGCTTACAACATTACGACAAAGAAGATCGTTGACAGCATCAAGTTGTACGATCCTCTGGTCCCGGAATTCGGCACGGATCCTCGTCCCCGTGGTATTGCGTTCAACAAGAACGGCGATACGGCGTATGTTGCGTGCTTCAATGGAACGATGGCTTCATGGGTAGAAGTCTTCGCAAAGACCGGCGCAACGCAGGTCGAGCAGGATAAGAATGTGATCCCAACCGGCTACACGCTTTCCCAGAACTATCCGAACCCCTTCAACCCGTCAACGCAGATCCGCTTCACGCTTACACAGACCGGCGCGACGTCTCTGAAGGTGTACGATCTGATGGGACGCGAAGTGGCAACTCTGGTTGATGAGAGCATGAATCCTGGCGCCTACACTGTGAAGTTCGACGCATCGCATCTCTCGTCAGGCACCTATATGTATGTCCTGACCTCAGGAAGCGTTCGTCTGACGAACAAGATGGTGCTGGTAAAGTAAAGCGAAAAGCAATGTCGAATATCGAACAAGGAATAATGAAGTCTGAAGTGGGATAACACCACTTCGTTGTTCGGAGTTCGAGTATTCGGTGTTCGAAATTCAACGGGCATCTTGGCTGCACAAGCTGGGTGCCCGTTTTGTTTGTACAGAGACGAATTTCCAGTATCGAACAAGCAATGATGAAGTGTGAAGTAGGGCAACACCACTTCGTTGTTCGGAGTTCGAGTATTCGGTGTTCGAAATTCAACGGGCATCTTGGCTGCACAAGCCGGGTGCCCGTTTTGTTTGTACAGAGACGAATTTCCAATATCGAACAAGCAATGATGAAGTGTGAAGTAGGGCGACACCACTTCGGTATTCGGAGTTCGAATGTTCGGCGTTCGAAATTCACCGCGAACTAATTGGCAAATGGAATTTGCTGGCAGGTGCTTTCCCTTCTCGGTAGTTTGCTCGAACAGAAACCTAGGGAGTAAAGATACATGAGCAAAGAATCCGCAGGAAAAAGGGAATTCGACCTCGAAAAGCGCCTCGTGAATTTCGCGGTCCAAGTTGTTAAGATTGCAGAGTCACTTCCTGGCACCAAGGCAGGAAATCATCTTGCTGGCCAACTCGTCCGCTCAGGCACTTCGCCTGCTCTGAACTACGGTGAGGCACAGAGTGCGGAATCGAAGAATGATTTCATCCACAAGATAAAGGTCGTTCTCAAGGAATTAAGAGAGACAGGGATTACATTGCAGATTGTAGGACGCGCAAGCCTGTACGAGCCAGCCGAGAGCCTTGTGCAAAGCCAGGACGAATGCAATCAACTGATTTCCATATTTGTGAAGAGCGTGCAGACGGCTGAGAGCCGACGGGATGGGAAAAGAGAATCTCGAATATCGAACAAGCATTGATGAAGTATGAATCGGGGTACCACCACTTCGATATTCGGAGTTCGAAATTCAGCGGGCATTTTGGCTGCGCAAGCCGGGTGCCCGTCTTGTTTGTACAGAGACGAATTTCCAATATCGAACAAGCAATGATGAAGTATGAAGCAGGGTAACACCACTTCGGTATTCGGAGTTCGGATGTTCTCAGCCAAAGGCTGATGCGCCTCTGGCGCAGGTGTTCGAAATTCAGCGGGCATTCTGGCTGCGCAAGCCGGGTGCCCGTTTTCTTGTACAAAAACGAACTCCCAATATCGAACAAGCAATGATGAATGTCGAAGTGCCAAAAGCAACTTCGATGTTTGGAATTCGATTGTTCGGTGTTCTGCATTTGTACAAAGACGAATTTCGACTATCGAACAAGCAATATTGAATATCGAAGTGTGGTGTCGAATTATTCGTTGCCCACCGCATCCTTCGACTACAGTCGCATAAAACGCTCCTTTCGCTCAGGATGTCTCTCTTTCTTTTCACTCACAGGCCAACAAGAAGAGCATGCGACACCCTGAGCGCAGCGAGTGCTCTTACGAGCGAAGTCGAAGGGTGTTCTGCGAATGCTCGAGCTTTGCCAACTTCTCTGAATTCTCATTTTCAGCAACGAGCGATTCGCCTTCCACCGCTTGTCACCTCTCCCCTCTTGACAACCCCGGCTTCGTTATATATATTGACCCCCGAAGGAGAAGTGCACACAGAGTGATGGGTGCTCCATGGCTCGTGGCGATGTTCATCCTGATGTTCGAGGCGGTCACTTGACCGCAACCTCCAGATAAACCAGGCTGTGCCAGATCTAGGCGAGCGTTGGTCCGCTCAGTGCTCCCTTCGTAGACTCCACCCAACTTCGTAATTCGCTGTTCGGCGTTCGATATTCGCTATTCACCATGGTTAATCCGCTTTTTTTGGTGGGGGGAATATCGAACAACGATTAACGATTGTCGATTATCGAAGTGGTTTACACATTGCAGTTCATCATTCCACCAAGGGGTTTGGCATGAAACGCCTACGCTCATCCCAACAACTCTTTTCATTTCTGACAACCGTCGTGTTCATCACGCTCCTTGCCACCGCATCGGCACTGGGCGCCAACGGCAAGATTACCGGACGGATCGTCGACAAGGAAACGCGCGAGCCCCTTCCAGGGGCAAACGTGATGATCACGCACATGATTCTCTCGGACGGGAGAGAAGTTCCGTTTGATCGTCAGGTCGGCGCCGGATCGGATCCTTCGGGATACTACTTCATCCTGAACGTGCCGCCTGGCTCGTACGTCATCAAGGTGAGCGTGATTGGCTATGGCCAGGTTGTACAAAAAGGCGTTCGTGTTGACCTCGATCGGACAATCACCGTTGATTTTGAACTCTCAGCGTCCGCAGTTCAGATGGAGCAGGTGGTGGTTACGGCCCGGCGGGAGACAATCAAGCCAGACGTGGCAGGGACACAGGAAGTGATCGTGACATCCCGATTGGAGCAAATGCCGGTGACACGCGTGGATGAGTTCATGAACCGCGTCAAGGGTGTCCAGCTGGTCAGCGGAGCAGAAGGAAATGGGCTCAGTGTCAGGGGCGGCGCGATACGTGAAACCGACGTGAGGATCGATGGCATCTCGCTGCAGGATCCACGATCGGAGAATTCGTACCTCGCCCTCAATTCGACAACCATCGAGGAAATCCAGGTCCTGACCGGAGGCTTCCAGGCGAAATACGGCGGGATGCGCTCCGGCCTCCTCAACGTCGTCACAAAAGATGGCCACCGCGACCACTACACCGTCGCGTTGAAGGCAGATATGGCCCCGGCACAGAAGAAGTTTTTCGGCACCAATCCGTGGAGCACCGATTCCTGGATCTACCGCGTTTTCGCCGGTGAGTATGCGATCACGGGTGTCCCAACGGGAGACACCGTGGTTCCGGCAGAATTTCGCGCCTTCCGCGGATGGGGAAACAGATTCACGCAGGACCGCCGCCTCGATACGCTCCAGAAGCTGGCTCTGTGGAAGGCCCAGCATCCGCAGTATACGTTCGCAGACAAGCCCGACATGTTTGTTGAGGGAAGCATCACGGGCCCGCTTCCCGGATCAGACATCCCGATACTCGGAGCGTACGCGGAACATACAACATTCCTTCTGGGCTTCAAGTATGAAAACTCCCAGCTCGCGTTCCCCGTCGGTCCCCGAAACGATTATCTCGATTGGAATGCGCAGCTCAAACTCACTTCGACGCTCAGCGACAATACGCGGCTCTCCATCAACGGCCTGTACGCGAAGGTGCAGACTGCCAGCGGCGGCCAAACTACAAGCTATGGGGGCGCTCTGGTCGACCAGTCGTCCAGTTTTGGCTTCCTGAACAGCACAGGTTCGTCCGCTCGCCGGCAAGCGAGCCTGCTCGCCGGGGATAACCTGTGGCAGATTTTCAACAAGAGCCGGCTTCAGTATTATGACCAGCAGTACTTCGTCGGCGGCACAAAGCTGACACACACTTTGTCCTCCAACGCGTTCTACACGATGGAACTCCAGTTCGGCTATAGCAACCAGCAATTGCGGCCGTACTCGTTTACACCAACATCGGGCGATTCGCTTACCTTCACCAACGCAAACGGTTCAACATACAAATACCTGAACGTCCCTTCCCTCGGCACGCCCAATGCATCGACGAATTTCGGCTACGACGCTTTGAACATGTTCGCCCTCTATGGAGGACTGCAGCGTGTTGACTCCTCGTATTCACTGGTCGGGCAGCTCAAGGGAGACCTCACCGCACAATTGGGCCGTCATCACCAGATCGAGGCCGGGTTCTCGGCGCGGCTCCAGCGGCTGTTCGTTTATACGGGTACATGGCTGCAATCGCAGCTCTCCTACACTCCGGATCTCTGGCAGTATTACACCGCGACACCGCTGGAGATTGGACTGTATCTTCAGGACAAGCTTGAATTCGAAGGGATGATCCTGAACGCCGGTGTGCGGCTCGACTACCTCAATCCTATGAAAGAAGGATTCGATGCAGGCATTCCGGTCGATGATGATTACCGGAAACTGTACAATGACGTCTATCAGAATCTTGGCGGCACATGGGGAGGTTATGATCGCTGGACGCTCTTCCGCGCCATGCTCGACAATCCTCCCGGGTTCCCGCGAACGGAAAACCGGGTTCAAATCTACGCGTCACCCCGGCTCGGCGTTTCTTTCCCCATCACCGAAAGCAGCAAACTGTATTTCAACTATGGCCATTTCTACCAGCGCCCGGCAATTTCGTTCATGTACAACATGACAATCGACCAGGCGGGAGTCACGGTCCCAACACCGAACCTCACGATGGGACGCACCGTCTCCTACGAATTCGGCTATGAACAAATGTTCTTCCAGGACTTCCTGTTGAATATCACGGCGTACTACAAGGATGTCCGGAACGAACCGCTAAGCCGTCAGTTCATCAATTACTATCACGACAACATGGTCACCGCGTACTTCCCGGACGCTTACCGCGATGTCCGCGGCATCGAACTCCGGCTCGAGCGTCCGCTCGGAAGCTGGGTGACCTTCAACGGCATGTTCGACTACATGCTGCAGAGCGCCGGACAGACCGGCCTGGCCCGGGTCTACGAGAACAGGCTCGAGGCAAAGGATGAGCTCCGGTCAGCGAACCTCTCCACGACCGATCCGCTGCCACGCGGCAACATGAACCTGAACATTCACTCGCCGAACGATTTCGGTCCGGAGCTTGCAGGCATGCGTCTGCTTGGCGG
Source organism: Ignavibacteriales bacterium (assembly GCA_026390595.1). Classification (NCBI taxonomy): domain Bacteria; kingdom Pseudomonadati; phylum Ignavibacteriota; class Ignavibacteria; order Ignavibacteriales; species Ignavibacteriales bacterium. Next base: position 88,954 of record JAPLFQ010000025.1, on the reverse strand, counting down.
CATCTATCTGAACCTCTTCTTCGAATGGCGCGACGGCGGACGGCTCCTGTGGAACCCCCAGGAACCCGATGTGAAAAACCGCTTGTATGTAGACGTCGTCGATTACTGGAACCTGGACTTCCGCGGATCGAAGGCGTTCACTCTCGGCGGCACTTCGTTCGAGGTCGTCGTGACGGTAAAGAACCTCACGAACAACAAATGGCTTATCCCGGAGAACATGCTCCGCACGCAGTACGACGAATACAAGGCATCGCTCCGGTTCCCGTTCCAGGGGGGTAACGACAAGTGGGGACAGTGGGAATCTGACGACAACCATATAAACGTCGGGTGGTGGGATGCTCCGATTTTCCTGAATCCCCGGCAGGTTCTGCTCGGCTTGCGTCTCAATTTCTAGATCCTATCTCGCAAATCCTGGAAGAGAAGACAGTCCTGATCAAAATAGAAAATGGAACACTTATGACGCTGATGTTACAAGATTTCCACAGATGAATAATCTGTGACAATCTCGCGCCTCCTCTGTTTCATCTGTGTGCTATACATTGAACAAGGATATAGTCATCATATGTTTTTTGAGTTCACTTCCAAACACGATATGGTGTGATGATGAAATTCAGGATAATAGTTTTCTTCGCTTTGTTTTGTTCATCAGCTCTTTCCCAACCCAAGCTGGTCGTCGGCTATTATCCGAGCTGGAACAAATCATCATTCCCACATACCCTGATCCTGTACAGGAATCTCACGCAGATCGCACACGCGTTCATCTTCCCGCAAATGGATGGTTCACTTGATCTGAGCGGATTTACATTCTATCCGGAGCTCATCCAGGCGGCGCACCTCAATGGCGTCGGCGTCGTGATTTCCGTAGGTGGATATGATCTTGTACGAACTCCGCGGTTCGATTCGGTGGCTGCCAAACCTGCATCGCGCACCAGGTTTGTAACAGCCCTCAAGGATTTCTGTCTCACATATGGTTACGACGGCGTCGACATGGACTGGGAATACCCAAAATCAGCCGGACGCTCGAATACAACGCTCCTGTTCCAGGAACTCCGAACGGCCCTTTCAAGCGTGTCGCCTGCGCTTTCGTTGAGCATCGCAGCACCTGCAACCGACTGGAACAACGGCTACGACTGGACAGTCATGAAGAATATTCTGGACTGGGTCGGTGTGATGACGTACGACTTCTACGGGAGCTGGACCACGAAGGTGGGACCGAATTCTCCACTTTACGGAAACCTCTCACAGACGGATCAAGGTTGGGTGGGAAATTCGGTCTCCTTTTACAGAACGAAGGGTGTGCCTGATTCGAAACTGCTCATCGGAACACCCTTCTACGGATGGCAGTTCAACGGATCGACAATGTACGGACCCGGCGTTGGAACTGCACAGAAGGCCTACAGCTCAATCACACCGCTGATGCAGACAGGGTGGTCACGGTCGTGGGATGCCGTCGGTCATGTCCCCTATCTCACCAATCCCACTCAGTCGATCATCATCAGCTACGATGACTCCGTCTCGATCGGCGAGAAGATGACGTATGTCAAAAATCAGGGGCTCGGGGGAACGATCATCTGGGCCCTCGGCCAGGACTACTTCAGCACCGGTCAGCAGCCGCTCCTGCGGTCAGTCGCTGCGGGGCTGGGCCTCATCAGTGATGTGAAGGAACTGGTTTCCGGCAGCCTGCCGAAGACGCTTGAGCTTCAACAGAATTATCCGAATCCGTTCAATCCGACGACAGCTATCAGCTATCAGCTGCCTGCCCCGAGCGGAGCCGAGGGGTCAGCGGTAAGTTCTGTATCGCTCAAGGTGTATGATCTGCTGGGTCGGGAAATCGCCGTGCTCGCTGAGGGTCCGCAGAACCCCGGTACGTACACTGTGCGCTTCGATGCTTCGACCCTTCCGAGCGGAGTGTACATTTACCGGCTGACCGACGGAACGAGAAGTATGATGCGAACGATGATTGTCTTACGATAGGAGTTACCATGAAAAGCATTCTACGATGCAGCGCGGCGCTGATACTCATGTTTGCCTTTACGACGGTCCTCGTCGGACAGCAACGGAATTACGATCCGTTTCCGATGATGATCGACGTGGGCAACTTCAACATGAGCATGAACAAACTGAACGGTGAGGGGGGCCTGCAGACACAATTCAGCTGGATGCTCACCGGCGCCAACCCACAGAAGACAGAGCTCTTCTACTGGCCCCAGGACCGGTGGCAGTCCAACATGCTGTATCAGATCTTCAATCCTCTCGTTCTCGATGACAACGGAATCACCGATGAATTCGGAACGAAGCAGCAGATGTACACGCGCGGCGGAGCGCTGACAAATCCGGGCTCGACCGATTGGGCTATGGAGGTGCGACGCTACCGGCCTCCCATCATCGTTGTGGATGGAGTACCGCTCAATCCCCCGTACCGATGGAACGTCGATCCAACGCTGAAGTCCGATATCAAAATCGAATTTGAGGATGTCTGCAACCAGTTCGGCATCCGCAGTCATGTGGAGGTGTACGCTTTCAGCAACCCCGGCCTTGCCGACTTCTTCATCTGGAAAGCGACGCACAAGTTTACAGGCGAAATTAAGAGGCCCCGCGAGGCAGCCACTTCAAGAGACACTCTCCCCGACCAGACTATCCGGTTCTGGTGGCCCATCGCATTCAGCCTCGGACCCTCAAAAGCAGGTGAATATGGCACATTCGGCGGGTTTTCTTACGAAGCAGAGGACGACCTCGACAGCTGGTTCAAACGCAAGTCCGAGTTAGTCACCAACCGGTCGCGCGATTCCCTCTACGTCGCATACTATTATGATTACCGGGCGCTTCAGACTCAGGTGTACCCAAACGGCTCAACGGATGATTCAGGAGACCCGGACCGCGTCACGGGGTTCCTGAACTCGACACAGATCCCCGGCTACACTCTGCTCTACGCGAGCAAAGCGTACAACAGCCAGACCGATGACAAGAATCAACCGTACGCGATGCCGCACGGAACCATCATCGGCGATTTGTGGGGACGAAGAGACAACGGGCTGCTGCAAACGTATCGCGGCGATGACAACCGCGGCCGATTTCCGCTCGATGCGATCACTTCAGGCATTTCGACAACAGTTCAGAAAGGACCGATGCGCTTCATCACGAACGGCCCATACCAACTGACCAAGAACCGTGCACAGAACCGGTTCGACTCCCTGACGTTTGTGTATGCTGTCGGTGCCGGCTCGATTTCATACAATGCTGCAGATTCAATCGGCCGTGCCTGGATGAGCAAACAAATCACTGACGCCCAGAAGGATGCCGCAATTCTGAACGGGCGGGATTCTTTATGGAAGGTGCTTGATCGGGCGAACTGGGCATGGGACAGGCTGAGTCGCGGGCTGGCGGTCCCCTCTCCTCCGCCTCCGCCCGACATCACCGTGACGTCCGGACCCGATAGAATCGCCGTCCAATGGTCTTACCCGGAACCGTCCTACTTCAAGGATCCCGACACCGGAGTCGATGATTGGTACGCGTGGCGTGTCTACAGGAAGCAAGGAGCTTACTACGTCAATGATCCGCTCGACCAGCGGAGCAAGGCTCGCTGGGAACTGGTGTATGAGACAACGGACCGCAGTACGTTAACATACATCGACAAATCGATTCAGCGGGGCGTCGACTACTACTATGCCGTCACCGCGGTTGATAACGGGACGCAGAACACGAGCGGGCTCGATATGGGAGTAAGACTCGAGAGCTCGCGCTACGCGACCCGATCGCAGCTTCCGGCAACATCGTTCAAGCCGGGATTGAGCGAGAGCAACAAGGTGCGTGTCGTTCCGAATCCGGCCACGGTCGCAGCCGGCGGTCTCGGGTTCTCAGGTACCCCGAACAAGATTCTTTTCGTCAATCTTCCTGTGAAGTGTTCTCTCAGAATTTACACTGAAACGGGAGACCTCGTCCGGGCAATTTCGCACTATGGAACCGCCGACCACGAATGGGATCAGCGGACGGATGACAATCAATACGTTACCAGCGGCATTTACATCCTGGCGGTCACAGAATGCCAGGGACTGAACGGTGAAAGCCTGGACAATCAGTTTGTGAAGTTCGTTTTGGTGCGATAAGGTCGCCCCATGTTCGGGTGCTGATTCCCCCAGAAGACGAAAGCGTGTGCGTTACAGATTTTTCTCAAGGAGGATGCAATGATTATAGACCATCTCAAGAACTCCTTCACAAGCACAATTGTCATTCCCGCTCGTCGTAAGCGGGAATCCAGACCGCGCATTCTGGACTCCCGACTGACGATCTCGGGAGTGACAACCGTGGTTGAGATAGGTTCCAGAAGGATGTTTCCAACGATCTCCGTTTTCCTTCTCCTGATCCTGATTTCTTCAGGGGCCGACGGGCAGATCGTCAAGAAGGCACAAGTCGGATTCAGGTTCCTCGAGAATCCCGTGTCGGCAGAGGTCGTCGGACGGGGCACGATCGGCGTCACGACCACGCTTTCGGCGAACTCGATCTTCTGGAACCCGAGCCAGCTCGGGTGGATCAAATCCGGCTTGGACCTCGACGTCAGTCACACGCAGGGAATTGCTGACATCAATTACAACGCAGCTGCTGCTGCTCTCCGCATCGGCAACTTCGGCGTAGTCGGATTGAGCATGCTTTCGATGGACTACGGGACATTTTACGGCACGCGCAGGGCAGCCAACGAACAGGGCTACGTGGAAACAGGCACGTTTTCCCCGACCGCCTATGCGGTTGGCGTAGCATTTTCGCAAAAGGTCAGCGACCGGTTTTCGTACGGCGTTCACCTGAAGTATGTGAGCCAGAACCTGGGCGATGCCTGGGTCGCACCTACAGGAACCAGCCTCACCGATGCCAATCTGGCCATCGGAACCCGCTCCTATGCTCAAAGCGGGCTTGCGATGGACGTGGGAGCGTATTACGATTTCATGTACAATGGCATCCGTTTCGGTGCGACCTTGCAGAACATCTCACGAGAGATTCGCTATGAGAACGAGTCATTTCCCATGCCGTTTGCCGTGAGCTTCGGCGCAACCGTCGAGCCCTTCCGGTTTCTCTTTGAGAACCCTCAGGATCTTTTCATTCTGAGTTTCGAATCGCGGCATCCGCGCGATTTCAACGAAAAGCTGAAAATCGGCGCCGAGTATCATTTCTTCGAAACCATCATAGCCCGCTTTGGCTACGCGACAAACTATGACGAACGCGGCCTCACGGCCGGCCTAGGCGTGCGCTACATCGTCGGCAACACGCCCGTGCGGGCCGACTACGCGTTCCAGGATTTCGGGATCTTCGGGGCCGTCCATCACATTTCTTTCGGCATCAGCTACTGAATACTTGCAGAGGAAATCTATGTCCTTTTCTATCACTCCATACACCGATGCCGCGCGCGACGAACTCTTGAAGCTCTGGGCCACGGCACTGCCGCTCGACGCCATCACGGTTGACACCCTGGAAACACGAGTGCTGCTGGACGAGAACTTCGATCCGGAGACTTTCCTCCTCGCCCGATCAAACGGAACGCTGACCGGTTTCGTCCTGGGAATTCATGCGAAGCGCATGCATCTCGGCGACGCCGATCCCGCCGGGGACCGGTGTTGGATTACCGCACTCGGAGTTCACCCCGATTCCGATGTGAACGAAATCGGCGGTCTGCTTCTTTCGGAGGTGGAGAAGAAGTTCAAGGCGCTTGGGAAGAAGGAATGCAGGGTGTCCGGTTATCCACCGGGATATTTCACACCCGGCATTGACGTGCGTACATACAAGCACTACCTCGATCTCTTCACGGCGCATTCATACGAGGTGTTCCACGAAGCTATCAGCATGGACGCCCCAATTGTGCTCTTCACTGTCCCGGAGAAGACCGTTGGAATCGAAAAAGCCCTGAATGAGGACGGGATAAAAGTTCGTTCGTACCGCCGCGGCGACCTTGTGAAGTTCATGGACTTCCTCGAGAAGACGATGCCGTCAGACTGGGTACGAGTCGAGCGACGTAACTTGCACAAAATTGCCGAGGGGGGATTCCATCCGGAGCAGGTTATGGTGGTTACCAAGGGGGATGAGATAATCGGCTATTGCCAGTTTGAAGGGTCTCATTTCGGGCCATTCGGTGTGAGCGACGCATACCAGGGGAAAGGCATTGGAACCGTTCTGCTCGCCCGGACGCTCGAGCGGATGCAGCACGAGGGATACCATGATGCGTGGGTGATGTGGACAGACGATGTCGCTGCCAAGGTATACGGCAAATTCGGCTTCAAAGAGACCCGGCGTTTCGCGATGCTGAAGAAGGATATTTCGGCAACTTAGCTATACCGTAAAACCTTAAGCTTGACAGAAAGGAAGACTAACCGCTAAGGACGCGAAGAGCGCAAAGGAACCAGAATCCTCGAGATATTGATACGGCAATATTCTCTTGGCGACCTTGGCGGTTTGCTTTCAGACACGCCTTCAGAGGCTCAAAAAAGGATCCAAAACTATGGCGGACGAAATCAGAAAAACCATTCTCGCAATCGGAGCACACTGCGGCGACATGGAGGTCACATGCGGTGCGGTCCTCGCAAAACACAGCAAACTTGGCGATCAGGTCGCCATTCTTCACCTGACACTCGGTGAGGGGGGAAACCCCAAGATGTCCCCCCAGGCATACGGGGAACAAAAGCGCAACGAGGCAATGGCAGCAGCCAACGTCATGGGTGCAGAAGCGATCTTCGCCCCTTACAGGGACGGTGAACTTCCGAATACTGAGGAGGCACGTCTCCATGTGGCCGACGTCATCCGCCGCGTTAGGCCAACCCATATCATCACACACTGGCGAACAAGCATCCACAAAGACCACGCTGCAACGCACTCCATTGTGAATGATGCCGTTCTCCTCGCGTCACTTGAGGGAGTAGTGACCATCCATCCCCGCCACAGAGGGATACAGGCGATCTACTACACAGAAAACTGGGAGGATCCGGAGAATTTCAAACCGTACCTCTATGTGGATATCTCCGCTGAACTGGAGACCTGGAAAGAGGCAGTGATTCAGTATCAGTTCATCCAGGGAGGGATTTCTTCCTTCCCGTACCTGGACTACTATGACGCACTGGCCCGCGTTCGGGGTGCCGAGGCCGGTAAACGCTACGCCGTGGCTTTTGATATCGATCCGTTTGAGAAGAAACGCATTGTCGATGTTCTACCGTGAATAAGATGAGAATCTCACGCTAAGACGCAAAGATGGACATTTTCCAATCCTTCTTCCAGCTTTGCTACCTTTGCGACTTTGCGTGATCACCCTAGCACTAGAAATCTAATCAGAAAGTGAGCTGCTTCATGTCATCCGAGATCCGGCAATACAAGGCGGAGGATGAGCTCAGCGTCACCGCATTATGGAATCTCTGTCTTCCCCGCGACGAAGTCACGCTGAATACCTTTCGGCGAAAAATCATTCTGGACTCGAACTTCGATTCCCGCGGCTGTTTCGTCGCTGTGGCTGACAACGAGATCGTCGGCTTCATGCTCAGCCTTTCCCGCCGGTATCCCTATTTCGATGTCGGCATGGAAACTGGACGAGGCTGGATTACCACGTTTTTCGTGCATCCAGACTGGCGGCGAAGAGGAATCTGTACAGAAATGCTCGCGCAGGCCGAACGATTTCTTCTCGATCAAGGAGTCAAAGAAGTCCATATTTCTGATTACACGCCCAACTACTTCATCCCCGGCGTTGACCTCGATGCCTATGCCAACGCACACGAGTTTCTCATCGCGCGAAGGTATGAGAAGGTGCAGAGTGTGTATAGTATGGGCCGGTCCATTGTGGATTTCAGCATCCCGGACACAATGAAGGAGCGTTTTTGCCAGCTCCAAAAGACGGGCTTTTCAACGTGCGTGTTTGAGCCGCGCTATATCCTCGTTCTGCTGGAATTCCTCAGAGAGAATTACCCGGGCGACCTGTTCCGGGTCGCGCTTGACCGATTACGCGAAAATCCGCAATGCGATGAGATACTCATAGCACTCAAGGACGAAAAGGTGGTGGGGTTCAGCCACTTCATGGATGAGCGATTCGGCCCGTTTGGAATCGACGAGGCATATGCCGGACGAGGGCTGGGGCCCATGCTCTACTACAGCACGGTCGAACAGATGCGCAAGAAGGGACGACAAAACCTCTGGCTCGCCTGGACGTCGGGGCGTGCCAAGGATTTCTACTACAAGGTGGGACTCCGTGTCCTTCGCCGTCACGAAATCATGAAAAAGTCGTTTGACTAGAAGGAAGCGCACACTGACTACACTGAAAAGGACGGGATGACCACAGATTGATCGATCTGTGTGGATCAGTATATCAGTGTCAGCTGTGTGCTATTTCCCTTGCCCTGCAATGTTGACGCTGCATCAGAAGGAACACTCTCATGTCAAGACGTTTTCTCACATCGTTCTTTGCCCTCTTCCTTTCCGGATGGTCGATAGTTCTTCCACAGACGGTACACGTGGCAGTCGAGGCCGGCACCATCGTGACATCCATCAACCCGTGGCTCTATGGAATCAACACGGCACGATGGGATGAATCCCTCTTTCCCGGGCCGGCATCGGAGATGTTGACGACAGCCGACAGGGATGCAATCGGGAAGATCAAGGCATCCGGAATCACCCTCCTGAAGTACCCCGGCGGCAATGATGCCGATGCGTATGTCTGGAATGCGAAGTCGAACAATGCGTCGGAAATGGACACAGACGAATATATTGAACTCTGCAGAGCAGTCGGCGCGGAGCCGTTCATCACGGTGAATTTCAACGAGCCTCCCGAACTTGCAGCAGCGTGGGTCAGATACTGCAACGTCGAGAAAGGGTATAGTGTCAAGCTGTGGGAGGTTGGAGACGAACAGTGGGGCACCTGGGCCCGCGGGCATGTTCCGCCTGAGCAGTATGCGAAAAAATACATCAACTTTGTGAAAGCGATGCGGGCCGTGGACCCGTCCATCAAGGTGGCAACGAACGTACCGCTGGGACTTCACCCGGAAAACTGGGCGGAGCGTGTTATGAAAGCTGCCGGCGACTACATCGACATGATCACGTTCACGTATTTCCCTCAGCCGTCCGGAAAAGAAAACGACGACACGCTCATGACGACCGTCGCAACGTACCGAAAGCTGTATTCCCAGTTGCGCACAGACATTGAAAGGGCGGTCGGTCGCGAGAAAGCTGCCTCCATTCTCTACGTCAACGTTGGATACAATTCTGTGAGTCACTCTCCCGGTCTGCAGACCATTCAGGTCATCAACGCGCTTTGGACAGCCGATATGCTGGGAAGCATGGCGGAGCTTCGAACCGACATTGCCTGCTTCTGGGCTCTTCATAATTTCTATCCTCCACGAGGCGGCGATTATGGGTATCTTTCTTCTGAAGGCAGCAATACACCTCGCTTTAGTTACTATGTTTTCCCTCTGATGGCAGAGCATTTCAAGGGAAACGTGGTCAAAGCCACATGCGACGACCGGGGCCTGTCGACGTATGCAAGCAAGTCCGGTAAAGAGCTGTCCGTTGTCTTCATTAACAAGAAGCGGGGAACATCGACAAACGTCGAAGTGCAGCTCTCAGGCTTCAAGCCCCGAGCCAACGCGTCGGTTTGGGTTCTCGATGAGAAGCGGCACAACACCCCCCTTCAGGACCTCAAAAATGTCTCCGACAAGTTTTCGGTGAAGCTTCCCCCCTATTCGATCACGGCGCTGAAGATAATCGGGCAGGATTCAGTCCTGCAGTCAGCCGATATCGCCCGCCTGGCAACTCCGTCTGCGTCATCATTCTCCACCATCGGGCCGCATTTCAAGCCTGTGAGTGCCATTGACGGGAAGTCCTATACGAGGTGGAATTCCGCTGCCTGGACAAAGTCAAACGGACAGGAGCAGCAGTGGTTTCAGCTTGCCTGGAAATCCCCGCAGACGATCAAGCACGTGAGGATCACTTGGGGCGAAACGTTCGCAGTACACTATCAGCTGCAGTCATCGCTCGATGGCAAGAAGTGGTCGACAATGCGCGAAGTGACCAGCGGGACCGGCGGAATTGACGAGTGTGATATTCCGCCCGTGAAGGCGCGTTATCTTCGCATCGACGGCAAGAAGGGAACGAAAGGAATTTCGGCGTATTCGATACGGGAGATTTCTGTTTTCGGCGAACAAGCGAACTAACCACGGATGACACAGATGAAACGGATTTCCACGGATACGAACACACCGTGACCATCCGTGCTTTTTCCGTGTAATCCGTGGTTGCTCTTCATTTTAGGTTTCAGTTTCGAGAATCGAATCTTAGGTTAGACCCATGATCTCCAGCCAACCACTTCTCCCCCAGCGTTTGACCTCGCTCGATGCCTTTCGGGGCTTCGCAGTAGCCGGGATGCTTCTCGTGAACAACCCGGGCACATGGGACCCGGCAATTGTACCGCGGCTGCTGCTCCATGCGGAATGGCACGGCTGCACATTTGCCGACCTCATCTTTCCGTTCTTTCTGTTCGCTGTCGGAATGGCCATGCCGTACAGCGAGGCAAAAAAACGCGAGCACGGGGTTTCGGTGTGGAGAGGAATTCTCATCGCTGCGCGGCGTGCGCTCCTTCTCTATCTTCTCGGAGCGTTTCTCAAGTCCGCTTCGATCAACATGCCGGGGCTTCATTTCGGCATCCTGCAACGCATCGGAGTTCTCTACTTCATCGTCTACCTCCTGTTGCCGCTCAAGGTCCGCTGGCAGGCTTCCATCGGAGTAACGCTCTTGTTTGTCTGGTGGGCCATCCTTGCGTTTGTGCATGGACCTGGCGTAATCCCGGGATCATTTGACCGCGACGTCAATTCGGCTCAGTGGCTCGACAGCTTCATACTCGTTCCCGAGGACAAAGAGACGATTATCAGCATGATCCCTGGAATCTCCACCGTGCTCGCGGGGGTGCTCCTGGGACGCTTCCTGATGCGTCAAGCCAACCAGAAATCAGTCATGCGTGTGCTCGCGTTGGCGGGGGTCGCCGGCATAGGTCTCGGCCTGCTGTGGGATCTTGTGGTACCCCTCAACAAGATCCTCTGGACAGCATCCTTTGTGGTCTTTACCGCCGGCTGGTCGTGCCTGGTGTTCCTCTTGTTCTATTGGATCATCGAAGTCCGCAAAATGTCCAAACTCGCATTTCCTCTCATAGTCTACGGCATGAACGCGATCACCCTCTACGTCTTCACCGGACTATTTGTCCGCTGGGTGATGCTGTCTTGGAAAGTCCCTTACAATGGGACGATGACATCACTGACCGGGTATTTCTACAAGAGCTTTGCAGCCGTCGCTGGTCCGACCATCGGATCGATTCTCTATTCGACGATGATCATTTTCATCGGCTGGCTGCTCTGCTTTTGGATGTACCGTCGCAAACTCTTCCTCAAGGTTTGAACATTGACGAAATCTGCAGCAATACCAAAAGCTCAGCATGCCGTGTCTATTGGAGCCGACCGGCTCCTGCATGATTCTACTGATCTCATTGCGGGAATGCGGGTCGGCGTCCTCACCAATCACACCGGGCGGCTGTCAGATGGGCGCTCCATCATCGATGCTCTTGCCGGTTCGGGAATCTGCGAAATCAAAGCGCTGTACGGTCCCGAGCATGGAATCGGCGGAGACACCCCTGACGGCGAAGTGGTCGAGCACGTCCTTCATCCGCGTTACGGGATCCAGGTCTACTCCCTTTACGGCAAGACGCATAAGCCAACCCGCGCAATGCTCGATGGGGTCGACGTCATAGTCTGCGACATACAGGATGTCGGGGCGAGATTCTACACGTTCATCTCCACCGTTGCGCTCGCGATGGAAGCCGCTGCAGAGCAGAACCTCCCATTCATCATACTCGACCGCCCGAATCCGATACGGGGACTTTCGTTCGACGGCCCGGTGCGCGTCTCTTCCCTCAGGTCATTTGTAGCGTGGATGCCCATCCCTGTCACACACGGTCTGACAATTGGCGAACTTGCGCGGCTTTGGAACGACGAAGGATGGCTGACGAACGGTGTCAAAGCCCCTCTCAATGTGGTCGGGATGGAGAACTGGGAGCGTTCGATGTGGTATGACGAAACGGGGCTTTCATGGATTCCTCCATCTCCAAACATGCCGTCACTTGAAACGGCCGTGATCTATCCGGGCGCTTGTTTTGTCGAAGGTACGTCCATCTCGGAAGGGCGAGGCACTTCCACTCCCTTCCAGGTCCTTGGCGCACCGTGGGCTGACCCGGACAGGATCTTAAAGGAGCTTTCGGCGTTTGATACTCCCGGCGTCGCATGCTCCGCTGCCGAGTTCACTCCGGCAGAGATTCCCGGAACCGCGAGCGAGCCGAAATTCGAGGGAACCGTCTGCCGCGGCATACGTCTTTCAGTGGTCGACCGGAACGCCGTCAGGCCCGTCCATCTCGGTGTATCAGTTCTCTCGGCTTTCAAGCGGGCTCACACCACCGAAACGGTTTTCCGGAATCGCCGGCTCGATATTCTGACGGGAAACAGGAGCGTACGGCTGCAGCTCGAGCGCGGCACTCATCCGGATGAGATCTGTGAGGGGTGGACGGAAGAACTCAGGTCCTTCGGAGACATTCGGGCGAAGTACTTGGTCTACTGAGCCTCCGGTAGAGGAGATAAGAACAGTTCTTCGTTAACCCGCCTGCCCCGAGAAGCATGGTTCGGCGGGCAGGTTATGCTGTCGAAGAATGCCCATTCGCAGAGCACCAGGTGAGCTGTCCAAATTGTAGGTCGAAATGACATTTCGACCAGGTTGAGATTCTCGAATCGTTTGGTTACGACAATTTTCTACGACTTGGCTGTTGGTCGAGAGTACTTTTTGGACAGCCCAGCACAGTTCGTAAATTCGAATCATCCATACAGACTCTGCCCTATGAACTTTCATCTTATTGACTGGATCATCCTCCTAGCGTATCTGGGTGTCTCCGTCTTCGTCGGAATCCGCGCCAAGCGGTACGTCGAGAACATGGAAGGGTACTTCGTAGCCGGAAGAAGAGTGAAGGTGGCACTCGGTTCGGCCACACTCATCGCCACAGAAATCGGCGTCGTGACCTTCATGTATTTCGGAGAGCTCGGGTACGTCACCGGACTCTCCTGTTTTGCCCTCGGAATCGTCGGAGTCTTCGGCTACCTCGTCATCGGAAAGACGGGCTTCATCGTCTCGGCCCTGCGGCGTCTGAAGATCATCACGATCCCTGAGTTCTACGAAATCCGCTATAACAAGAACGTCAGACTACTCGGGGGAATTCTGCTCTTCCTCGGCGGCGTGCTCAACATGGGCGTCTTCCTGAGGATGGATGGAATTTTCCTCACCGAGACGATGGGGTTCAGCCCGGATGTGCTCGCCATCGTGATGACAGTCATGCTTCTCATCGTCATCAGCTACACTGTGCTCGGCGGCATGTTCTCGGTCGTCATTACTGATTTCATGCAGTTCGTTCTGCTCACATTTGGCATGCTCGTGGCGACTCTCTTTGTTCTCATTCACGTGGATTTCACGAAGATAGGCGCCGTGGTCATGCAGCAATTCGGTGAGGCGGGTGTGAATCCGATAGTCAATCCCCGGTTCGGATGGAGCTTCCTGCTCTGGATGATGATTGGAAGCATCGCAATCTCCGCACTCAATCAGCCGGCTGTTTCCAAGTCGTTTGCCTCGGAAAGCCCTGAGGTTGGCCGGAAGGTCTTCCTCTTCACAGGCATTACGCTCGCGGGACGATACATGATTCCGATGTTCTGGGGAGTGGCTGCGCTGGCGATGTTTGGGCCGTCACTGAAACCGACGACGGCGATGCCTCGGCTCCTTGGAACCGTTGTCCCTTCGGGTTTTCTGGGATTGATGGTCGCCGGCATGCTCGCCGCTTCGATGTCGACGTACAGCGCTTACATGTTGGCCTGGAGCTCCGTCGCCACACGGGACATACTCGCCCCGCTCAGCAAGAAAGAGTTTTCTGAGAAGACGACAATTCGGCTGAGCAGAATCATCTCGGTCCTGATCGGAGTTTTCATCCTGATATTTGGCTTATTCTACGAGCTCCCGGCGACGGCGTTCCAGTACATCGCCATCACGGGGGCAATGTACGCCGCCGGCGCTTTCGGGTGTGTGGCGTTCGGACTCTATTGGAAGCGGGCGAACGTCGTCGGCGCTTATTGCTCATTGGGTTTTGGTGCCATCGCTCCAATTGGTTTTCTGGTTCTGGAACAGATGAAAGATCGCCTCCCTGCTTCCATGCTTTTTCTTGTCGACGTCAATGTTTCAGGACTGATGAGCTTCGTTCTCGCTGTGACCGGGATGATCGCAGGGTCCCTCCTCACACAGCGTTCGCATCCGCCTGTCGTCCTGCAGGCGCAGAAAGAAGGAGAGTGAATGATGGATACATCAGTGCTCGTCTGGTTCGTCGTGTTCGTCTTCGCCGCACTTCTCTTCTTCGGGACGGCAGTTGTGATCACGGTGGTTGGGATTCAGGACCTGAAAGACCTTCTTTCCCGATCAACAAAGAAGGGAACAGAACCGACAGCTTGACAAGCATCCGGTTCGTGCGACGAGATGAACCGCAAGCGTCGCAAAGATCACCACGCGTGAACTGCTAGTTGAAGAAGACGCTTAATCCTCTCTTGGCGGGCCTTGGCGTTCTTGGCGGTTATTCATAATACGCTGTGCGGCCGACCTGAGCATGCCGACAATCGTCGACAATCCGATTTGTGAACCGCCGTGCGCCCGGGACAAAGCACGTTGATTCAAACGCATTCTTTGCGTTAATTGACTCTGCACCGCGGTTTCAACTTTCACCATGACAATCGAGAAAAATATGACCCGAATGAGATCGTTGTTCTTCATGTTGATGGCCCTCTGCGCATCGATCGGCTATGCACAGATTACGATCACCCGCACCGAGAAACTGACCCTTTCAGGTTCCAACACCTGGTCGCATCCTCAGTTCTCTCCAACGGGAAGCCTGATCTACTTCACAAGCGTTGACGGCAACGGCATCTGGGAGTATACACCCAGGACGAAATCCATCCGGCAAATAACCTCCGACGCCAAATCGGGTCTTGCTTATAACATTTCGGCTGATGGGAAGAGCATTATCTATCGTCGAACGCAGCATGACAAAACGGGTCGGACCAGAAGGCAGGATGTCGTTTTGATGAATCTCGCAAAACGCTCACAGACGGTCGTTGCTTCAGGCACGGACCTATCCGCCCCTTCGTTCTCTGACAACGTGCCTGTCTATTCGACTAAATCCAGGATTGATAAACTGCCGAAGAGCGCGGCCGTCACCAACGTCTCAATTCTGGGCATCGAGGATACGAAAATTGCTCTCAATGTGAATGGGACCAAAACCCTCCTCGATCCCCTCGGCAAGGGAAGCTATGTCTGGCCGGCTCTTTCCCCCGACAAACAGCAGATCGTGGCGTACGAAATGGACCGAGGTGCGTTCGTATGCAATCTGAGAGGGGCTGTCATCAGCAGGCTCGGCCGCCGCGACGCACCATCCTGGGTCAGGTCCGGAAAGTGGATCGTGTATATGGAGGACAAAGACGACGGTCACAAATTGCTTTCCTCGGACCTTTTTGCAGTGAGCCCGGACGGCAAAACCGTCACCCAGCTCACTTCTACCGCCGGCATACTGGAGCTGTATCCCCAATGCTCGCCGACGGAGAACAAGATCGTTTGCAGTACATCGGACGGAAGCATACTGGTTCTTGAGTACGAGGAGCGCCAATGAAAAAGCTCACGCTCTTCCTCGCCCTCGTTTGTGGCACCTCCTTCACAGCGCTCGCCCAGCGTACCGATCTGACCGGCATCAAGATCTGCATCGATCCGGGTCACGGCGGACACAACCCTGCGAATGACCGCTACCTGATTCCCGATCCCGGGACGGCGTACTGGGAATCCGAAAGCAACTTCCAGAAAGCCCTGGCTCTGAAACAGCTCCTGGAAGCCAAAGGGGCGGCTGTCATCCTGACTCGCAATACGAACGACTACCCATCAGACAACGAACCATCATTGGCCACGCGCGTCGCCCTCGCAAACGCGAATAACGTCACGTGGTTCCATTCAATTCACAGCAACGCAACGGGTCTCACCTCGAACACCTCCACCAACTACACGCTGATGATGGTGCGCGAAAAGGTCGTTGCCGGCGGAGACCCAGTCTATGGCCCGGGCACCGGACAACCGGAAACCGTGGAGGCCTGGAGCATGCAGCCGATTATGGGCCCCTACATCCGGGATAAAATGAGAACAAAGAGCTATACGCGGACACTCGACTGGACCTTCTACGGCGGCAGCAATGGAGGTTATACGCTCGGAGTCCTTCGGGGACTACAAATGCCGGGCGAGCTTTCGGAAGGTGAATTTCATGACTACTTCCCCGTGACTCGTCGATTGATGAATATCAGCTACTGCAAAATGGAGGCCTACGCGATTCGCGATGGATTCCTGACGTATTTTGGCGTACCCGCCGATTCGCTCTCTATTGTTGCCGGGGAACTCTCCGAACTTGGAACCAACAAATTGATCGACGGCGTCAAGGTCCGGCTTCTGCCCGAAAACATCGTCTACACCGGCGACCTGTACCACAACGGTTATTACATGCTCGACGGCTTGAAGGCAGGCACACACACGCTGAGGTTCGAGACTCCGGGTTTCAAGGTCGACTCCGTGCAATTCACGGTGGGCATAGGTGAAACGAAGTTCATCGACAAACAGTTTGAGTCCACAGCTGCCCCCGTCATCCTGGCGAATACTCCGACGAACAACGATACTTCGTACGCTGCTTCCGGTCAAATTCAGATTGTCTTCTCGAAAATCATGGACACGGCATCCGTGAGAAGTGCGTTCTCCATCAAGCCATCTGTCAGGGGAACGCTCCTCTGGACCAGCAGTAATACTGTTCTCACGTTCAAGCCCGATTCGGTTGTGTTGCCGTTCAGCACCTTGTTCACGGTCCGCATTGAAGGAACGGCACGGTCTCAGAGCGGGCTTCTGATCGACGGAAACGGGGACGGTGCGCCGGGCGACGCCCTGCAGATAGTGTTCAAGACGCGTCCGGTGGATGTGTGGGCTCCGGTTGTCATCGCTTCCTCTCCCGCCGCTGGTGCGGTCGTCTCGCCGAATAGCGTGGTCAACGTCTCTTTTGATGAACCGCTGCATCAAGGTACCATCAGCCCTCCCAACGTCGTAATTAGAGAGGTTGGCGGCCCGCTTCTCGCCAAAACGCTCCAATATACCGAAGCCAACGGTCGTGGCGGAATCAACATCTATCCGCAGGGAGGATTGATTGCCGGGAAGTCATACCAACTGCGCATCAGCGGCGTGTCGGATCTCAGTGGCAATCCCATTTCCACAGCGACACCTCTGATCTGGTCATTTTCCGTTGCCCCAATCGCACTGCAGTCCACGATCATCGAGGACTTCAGCGCCTCTATTGGCTCATGGTTTCAGCCCCTTGTCAGCGGGAGCACGATGGGTGCCGACAGCGCAACCTTCGTACGGGATTCGATTGTCACATTGAGCGTTCTCCCCGCAAGCTCTCGCTCAGGGAAACTCGCATTCTATTGGAATACCACAACAGCGTCTGATTGGATGATCCGTGAGTATCTTAGCGGCGGCCCCGGCCGCGGTATCACATGGAGTAAACGCGGTACAAAACTGCAGGCGTACGTCTATGGCGATGGGAGCGGTACGCTGTTCCGTTTCGCTGTGGACGACAGTGTGGACGCATTTCCGGACGGTACATCACAGAACCACGAAGTCAACCAGTGGACTCCGATCGATTGGGTTGGGTGGAGGTTGGTCGAGTGGGATTTTGAGAACGACTCCGTTGGAACCTGGCTCGGGAACGGCAAGCTGGAGGGATCGCTCAGGTTTGACAGCTTCCAATTGAAGTATGCGGCCGGATCCAAGATCAAATCCGGCGTGATAAACGTTGCCCAGATTCAGGTTGTCAAAGGGACCGTCACCGCTGTCGAACCCGCAAGTGCTTCTCTGCCTCTTGCGTTCGACCTGGATCAGAACTACCCTAACCCGTTCAATCCCACAACAGCTATTAGCTATCAGCTAATAGCCAATAGCCTTGTGACCCTCAAGGTGTATGACATGCTCGGTCGCGAAGTGACGACGGTCGTCAACGAAATGGGAGTTGCTGGAAAGCATACCGCGGTGTGGGATGGGAAGAATGATCGCGGAGAATCGGTCTCGTCCGGAGTTTACCTGTATCAGTTGAGGGCGGGAGGCTTGGTCATGACGAAGAAGATGGTTCTGCTCAAGTAGCCCCCGCGCTGTAACCTTCCATCACGGTCACCTTCCGAGGGATATCCAGTCTACAGTGAGTCCTTCGGAAGGTCACTCGTCTCACTTCTCCCGTCTTACGCCTCACGCCTTTCTTTCTTCACTGCACCACCAGCAC
The DNA here is from genome assembly GCA_026390595.1 of Ignavibacteriales bacterium. Lineage (NCBI taxonomy): Bacteria > Pseudomonadati > Ignavibacteriota > Ignavibacteria > Ignavibacteriales > Ignavibacteriales bacterium. The sequence goes on along the minus strand of JAPLFQ010000025.1, from coordinate 70,536 downwards.
CGGAATCGCCAACCCATGCCGGACCTTTGAAACGGATGTACCGAAGAACAGATCCTTCAATCCTGTGTGCCCGTGCCCTCCCATTACCAGGAGATCGACGTTCATCTCCTTCGAGAGTTTGACGATTTGTTCCGGGGCGCGGCCATAGCCGAGAGCAGTGGTTACCTCGACTCCCGTCTTGCGGACCTGTTCGGCTACACTCTCAAGGTGCTCTTTGTCCTCCCGCGCTTCATCATCAAACGCATCCGACCCAAAGAGCTGTCCTCCAACCCCTTCGACAATGTGGAACAGGAAGAGCGAGGCGTCATACCCCTTCGCAAGAGATTGGGCGTGTGAAAGCACCTTCGGATCGACCGGACTGTAATCGATCGCCACACCGATTCTTGAGAAACGCTGAGGTATGAGTTCGATCTTTTCCGGTATACGCGGTGCGGGCTTGCGCCAAATCTTCCACGATTTCGGCAGCGAAATGTAAATCTGGAGCAACGCGCCCGCCACCGCGATCGGGACCGCCGTCAGCCAGAGCCAGATGGCATTCGAGGCGGCGCCTGATATCCAATTTGAGATTTGCGAAACGAGAAGAGCCGAATTCAACAGACAGATGGTTCCCGCAACAATCCAGGCAAGAATCTTTACCCACAGTTTGTTCACGAAGACTCCCATGATCTGCTTGTCACTCGTGAACCGTATCAGCGGAATGACCGCAAACGGAAGCTGGATGCTGAGAATGACCTGGCTCATGATAAGGAGGTCGTACGAACCCCGGTCTCCCTTCAATGAAATAACGATGACAGCGGGCACGATGGCGATGAGGCGGGTGATCAAACGGCGCAGGAACGGGCGCACCCGGAGCTTCAGGAAGCCTTCCATGACAATTTGGCCTGCGAGAGTGCCTGTGAGGGTGGAACTCTGGCCTGCGGTCACGAGGGCGACGCCAAACAGCGTCCCGGCGAGCGCTGTGCCCATCAGCGGACTGAGCAGCTCGTGTGCCTGCTGAATTTCAGTGACGACCACACCCCGCGTGAAGAAGACGGCCGCAGCGACGATCAGAATGGCTGCGTTCACGAAGAACGCCGCGTTGAGCGCGATCGTTGTATCGATGAAATTATATTTGCACGCTATCCGCTTGCTCTCCTCCGTGTTCCCGACAATCCGGGTCTGCACGAGCGCGGAATGAAGGTACAGGTTATGCGGCATGACCGTGGCTCCCAGGATACCTATTGCAACGTAGAGACTCTCTGAATTGAGGCGCGGGATGAACCCTGTCAGAACATCGCCCCAGACCGGCCCTGCCAGGAATACTTGAATGATGAAGCTGATCCCGATTGTCGAGATGAACATCAGGATCATTGCTTCCATTTTGCGGATCCCGTAGTTTTGAATGACGAGCAGCAGCATCGTGTCGAACCCGGTGATGATGACGCCATAGATCAGGGGAAGTCCGAAGAGCAGGTTCAATCCGATCGCGGTTCCCAGAACCTCCGCGAGATCGCATGCGGCGATCGCAATTTCACACAGGACCCAAAGGATGTAGGCCACTGGCTTTGGGTAGTTGTCGCGGCACGCTTGGGCGAGGTCCCGGCCCGTCACGATTCCCATCCTGGCAGACAAAGTCTGGAGCAGGACAGCCATCAGGTTGGACATGAGCAGGACCCAGATCAGCTGGTAGCCGAAGCGCGCTCCTCCTTCGAGGTCAGTCGCCCAGTTGCCCGGATCCATATATCCGACGCTGACGAGGTACGCCGGTCCGATGAAGGCGAGAACGCGCTTGAACACACCAGCGCCTTCGGGAATCTTCACCGAGTGGTGGACCTCCGAGAGCGAAACACCCGATCGTTCAGATTGCAGCGTCATCTATTTCTCCTCCACAAAAATATTTTCCGCAAGCTTGGCGCTCACAAACTGTTCTTTCCGTCCTATTTCTACACGGATCGATCCGTCGAACCCGATGTGTTCCTTGACCCTGACTTTCTTGTTCAGACTGATACCGAGCCTGGACGCATACTGCAGGGCCTGCGAGTCTGCGTCATTGACGCGGGCGACTGTGACCGTTTCACCAGATTCGACCTGCGAAAGTGAGCGATACTCGATTTGTTCGATGCTTCCGTCTATCGCGGGAATGACATCGCCGTGGGGATCTTTTCGCGGATGCCCGAGGGCTTCGTCGAGCCTCCGCTCAAGCCTTTCGGAGGTGAGGTGTTCCAGCCGATCGGCCTCCTCGTGAATCTCGTGCCAGGGATACTTCAGCACCTCGACAAGAAAGAGCTCCCACAGTCGATGACGCCGGAGAATCTTGAGCGCGCTCTTGCGTCCTTCCGCGGTAAGTTCCACTCCTTTGTACGGCGCGTACGTGAGAATCCCCTCGTCCGCAAGCTTCTTGATCATCTCTGTGACCGACGGGGCGGAGACTCCCAGCCATTCGGAAAGGGATGAAGTCGATACTCTCCCTCCCCCTTCCTGGAGCTTGTAGATGCTTTTGAGATAGTCTTCGACGTTCTCGCTCGCCATTGATCGTCCACCTCCACAACCGGAGAAGAAGTTCACTCGTCCTAAATTATTAGGGTTGCCTAAATATATACTAAGGCGCACAGAAAGTCAATAATCGCACGACCCTCTCCGGCTTAATCCTTGTTTCTCATACAACTTCCTTCTATTTTTGGCAATATTTCTTCTAGCAATCAGGACAGCGCGTGCCCAAAATACTTGTCATTGACGACGACGAACTCATCTGCGAGATGATCTCTTCCACACTGCAGATGGAGGGATTTGTGACTATTAGCGCTCTCGACGGCGACAAGGGAATCGAAGCGGCCCGTAAGCATGCTCCTGACCTCATCATCTGCGATGTCATGATGCCAACAATGGATGGCTTTGCCACATTGACCGCCATCCGGAAGGACCCATCCACGGCGACGACGCCGTTCATTTTCCTTACAGGCCAGACGGCGAAATCCGACATGCGCCAGGGAATGGATCTGGGTGCGGACGACTTCCTTGCGAAGCCCATCATGGTGAACGAACTTGTGGCGGCAATCCGGACGCGCCTTCAGAAACAAGAGCTCGCCCGCAAGGAAACTGAGCGCAAACTCGACGAGTTGCGCGTCAACCTCAGCCTCTCCCTTCCACACGAGATCAGGACTCCCCTCAGCGGCATTATCGGGTTTGCCGAGATCCTTCGCGATGACAACGCCACCCTGAAACCCGATGAAATATCGGAAATGGCGAGATTCATCCTCAAGTCGACAACGCGCCTGGGTCACCTGGTCGAGAACTTCCTCACCTACGCTCAGCTTCAGATTCTCACGGCCAATCCAAACAAGACGACGTTTGTCGGCAAAGAAGCGAGCGTTATTCTCAAAGCCCACATCGAAGAGTCCGCACGAAAGAAAGCGAAGGAATACGAGCGCTCGAACGACCTCCGCCTCTCGGTGGGAACAGCGGAAGCGGCCATATCAACTCAGGGGATGAAGCGAATCTTCGAGGAGATCATTGACAACGCGCTCAAGTTCTCAAAATCCGGATCAGCGATTGAGGTTACCACAGAGCAGTCCGACCATAGTCTCATTCTGAGGGTGAGAGACCACGGGGTCGGCATTGATGCGAAGAATATTGGAGACATCGGAGCGTATAAGCAGTTCGATCGGAATCGACTTGAGCAGCAAGGTTCCGGACTCGGCATCGCGATTACCAAGCATATGGTCGAACTCTACGGCGGACGTTTCAGCATCGAGAGCGAAATCGGAAGCGGCACGACAGTGACGATCGAGCTACCCCGCGTTACACTGAGCTAGTGTTCCATCCCGCATGTACTTTGAATAAGTGGAAATGTCACTCCTAACGGAGTTCACAGAAAATGCCTCGCTTTTCGATCCATAGACATCTCGTCCCTGACGGGACTCTTTCAAACAACTTCAGAGATACAGCGCTAGAGGCTCGGACGAAAACACGTCATTCCCGGATACTCCCCCTTCTGCTCACTTCTTCTTTGGCGCTTCGTCCCGCTTTTCAAAAATTTCGTCCGACAGCCCAACGTTGAGTTTATACTCGAGGTACCTGACGGAGATACTGCCACTGCGGCTTGGACGCGGGGATTCGTCAAATTGAGGCGGGGCTGCCATATCGACATCGAGCCGTTTCTGTGAAGAATCCCGCGCCACGACTTCAAAAGTGGCCTTCATCGTCTTCGGAAGCAGGAAGCCTCCTGACTGTTCGGCGTAGGTAAACGAGAGGCGGAGAGTCCGCCCCTGGTACGGGATTGTTTCGATGCGGCTGATCGTCCAGGTCCCGGGATCAATCCAAAGCACGAGCTGTCCCGGCCGGACCGCGGCTTCCTTCGCTGTCAGCTCAATTTTGTGGACCTTCCTGCCATCAAGAATTTCTTCCCCCATCACTCGCGGGTTATACCGATCTCTCAGCAATGCAGCATTCAACGCAATTCCTTCGCGCGGAAGCATCGCGAAATTCGATGACGAAAAGTGTACTTTGTCCGGCTTCTTGAAGTACATCGTCGCGCTCATCCGCGGAACACGGATACGCTCCATGTCGACATCAGCCTCGATCGTAGCTACGAAATCCCGCAACCCCTCCGTTGTTTTCCCCACGTTCTGCATCATCGCGATTGCTGCTGCATCGGTATTCTTCTTCTGAGCAGAAACTGACATTACGGCAATGCATACGAGAATCGATATGAGAAAGGCGATCCTGTGCATCACGCCCCCTGAGCCGCTTCGCTGCGGGCAACCACGAGGTTGTAGATCCACATTAAAATCGTCGCCCCCACGCCAATACCAATGAGCGCAAGCCAGACGTTTTCCGGTTTCCCCGCAGCTTTGGATGTCTGATACAGCCAGCCGCCAAGAGGGTCACCGACGAAACGTGCGATTGCGATAGGAAGAAACGCATACCCCTGGAACAACCCTTGCTGCCCCGCCGGCGCAATCTCCGAAATATACTCATAGTATCGCGGAGCTTGTATCATCTCTCCGATGGCGAACGCAACGATTCCTGCGGCGATCGTCGGAACGCTCGGGAATATGCCGATGATGATCCAGATCAGGCTGGACATCGCGAAGCCGGCAAGAATTGCCGTCCTTGTGGTCAAGTGCTTCGTCAACCTGTTGATTGGAATCTGCAACAGGATGATTGCCCCGGCTCCCGCCCAGGACTGCAGGATTTCATACGGGTACGCCTTGTCAATGTAGTCCACCACGTAATACGGGACGATGATGAACTCCTGCCAGAAAATGATCCAATAGAGGGAATAGATGAGAAGGAAGATCATGAACTTGAAATTGGCGAGGACAACGAACAGGTTGGCGATTTTCTTGCCGAGCGATTCCTTCACTTCTGTCGCCTCGGATTTGATCTCCTTGTAGAGCAGCAGATTGACGATCAGCATCGCAAGGCAGCTTGCTGATGAGACCATATACACGAACTCATTCCCGAGACTGTCTCGGACGAAGTAGGCAATCGTGGGCCCGACCATGGCACCTACATTGACCAACCAGTAATAGATGGCAAAGCCGAGCGACTTGGTCTCGGGCTTGGAGCCGAGCGCGACTGTTCCCAGCACAGATGGTTTGATGAACGAGCCGCCGAACGCGGTGAAGACAAGAAAAATAACCAGCAGCCAGTATTGCGACATGCCGCCATAGATTCCGGCGAAGACCGACATCCCCATCGACCCAATCAGGAAATAGCCGAGGGCGAGGATCGAAAACGCGATGTTGAATGCACGCCGAAAGCCCCACTTGTCTGCGAGGGTCCCCCCGAGTATGGGAAGAAGATAAATCAGTCCCCCGAAGATCCCAGAAAGTTGGCCGGCCTCCGCCTCGGTGAACCCGAGTTTGTTTCGCATGTAGATCATGAAAACGATCTGCTGGCCATAGTAGGCCAGCCGTTCGAACAACTCCATCCCGTTTGCGACCCAGAAGGTTGGATGAAAACCCTCCCGCATTCGTTGAAGTCCGCTTTGGCTCTCCACAGGTACTCCCTGATTGGTGGTGGGTGATGGTTCTATGAAAGAATATCTTTGCGGCGGAATATCAGCCAGGCCGCGACAACAAAGGCCAGTGAATATGCCCCGAGAACCGCCGACGAAGTGCCGATGGAATCCCATGGAACGGGATCCTCAAAAACCTTCTGCCACACATTCATGTAATTGGTGTAAAGATACGGCTTGATATTCTGGAACAGCTCGAGCGGGATTACCGTGACGAGGAGGAAGATCATGTTGACTCCCATCGTGCTGATAATCGGACCGATCGAGTTTTCCACGAACGAGGAGAAGAAGAACGAGAGCGACGCGATCGTGATCATGGCCCACGCAGCCAGGAAGTACCCCACAAGAAACCGCCACGCCACATCGGACTCCGGCAGTATCAGAATTCCCCGCACCAGGACAATCAGGTCCCCTCCGCCGAGCAGGATATGCGACAAACCGATGCTCAGACCAGCCATGAAAACTACAAAAACAACCGTGTAAATGGCCGTTGTATAGTATTTCGAAAGGAAGATGCGGGTACGTGAAACAGGGCGGACGAGAATCAGTCTGTACGTGCCGGCTGTGGCTTCACCCGCAAGCTGGTCCCCTGCCACGAACGAGATCAGCAAAGGGATGTGAACCCAGAGGCTGTTCATCATGTTGTGAGCGACGAACCAGCCATTGAACAGATTCCCGACGAAAAAGAAATCCTGTTGCAGCGAACGAAGAGAGTGCTGCAGGAACCGCCCCCCCTCGAACTTCATAGCTACCTCCACGAGAGGGACAACAACCCCCACCAGGAGAAAACCGATGTAGGTTCGCTTCTTCAGAAAGGTCTTGATCAATTCGTAATAGACGAGACGGATCATTGCTTCTCTTCCTTCCCTTCCGTAACGCCCCCCTCGGTAATCGAAAGGAAATACTCTTCGAGCGACCGTCGCGGGACCAGCGCCTGGACGTCAACTCCCTCCCGGACGAGAGCCCGGGCAAGTTCGGGAACATCCTCGAAGGACATCGGCACTTCGAACGCATCTCCTTTTTCTATGATCTTGCTGGCACCACGCGCGGCCAGCACTGTTCTGACTTTTTCAAGCGGGCGCCCCTGGACGGTGACGACCTTCTCTCCTTTTTCAAGCAGCGTGGCCACGTCGCCCTGCGTCACGAGCTCGCCCCGGTTGATGACCGCCATGCGATTGGCGACCAGTTCCACCTCATTGAGGAGATGCGAGGAGAGCATGACCGTCTTGTTCTGATCGCTGGCGAGATGCCGGATAAGATCTCGGATCTCCTTCATTCCCTGCGGATCGAGTCCGCTTGTCGGTTCATCGAGAATGACAAATTCAGGGTTGGCGAGGAGAGCCTGTGCAATCCCAAGGCGCTGTTTCATCCCGTGGGAGTACGTTTTGACCTTGTCGGCAGCACGTGAAGCGAGGCCGACCAGGTCGAGTACTTCGGCGATTCGTGTCTTGCTCACGCCGCCGTTCAGTGCGCCGACAATTTCGAGGTTTCTGCGGGCGGAAAGATAATTATAGAAGTCGGGCTTTTCGACGATTCCCCCGATGGACAAGAGAGCTTTCTCCCGTTCCTTCTCAAGAGACTTGCCGAAGAGAAACACCTCGCCTTCTGTGGGCCTGATCAGGGAAAGCAGCATGCGGATGGTGGTACTCTTGCCGGCCCCGTTGGGACCAAGGAACCCGAACACATCTCCGCGATGGACTTCGAGGTCGAGATGATGAACAGCCCACCGGCTCTTGTACTGCTTGCCGAGGTTCTTGGTTTGTAGGATTATCTCGCCCGTCAAGGGATCCTGGGGATAGTAAGAGAGAGCGCGAATTCTGTCAGACAATAGTGCGGGCAATGTAGAGCTTATTTGAGGTATTTTCAAGGGTGCTCCATACTTCGTCAATCGTCATTCGTTGATCGGCGTTCTCCGCCGGAGGTGCCAGCCCGCCTCATAGAACATGTGAGGCTGGCGAGGATGCGCCTCCGGCGCAGATATCACCAAGATCATCATGTCTCTGAGAAGAACGAATCGCCTGTGAATATCAAAAAATGAACAATCGATCTCCGAATTTCCAAATGTGCTCCCAAAAACAGCAACGCCGCAGACTGAGCCGCGGCGTTGAGTGAAAACAATATGTCTCTGAGCTACTTTACCTGCTTCAACCTGTCGAGTGCACCCTGCACCTTTTTAGCCTGGGCAGAAGGCAGATTCTCCCTCGAGAGCAGAGAGTATTCCGTGACCGCCTCTTTCGTGAGCTTCATCTTCTCGAATGCCGTCGCCACGGTCAACCGGGCGTCGAAATTCGCTTTCAGTTCAGGGTGCGTCCGCAGCGTCTCTTTGGACTTCAGGATGGAAGTCGCATAGTAAGAGTTGTCAAACAGGACGCGGGCTCCGTGGAGTTCCATCTCTCCCACTTTGGTATCAGTGAATACCGGCGCGCTTGTTTTCGCCGCGTTGTCACCGTGGAGCACAGTTGCCGAGGGGATGGCGAGTTCATCGCGTTCCCGCGGCGGCACCGCGAGGATGTTCTGCATTGCCAGCTTCAGAAGGAAGTCTTCCTGGCTCAGCTGCCGGACATCCGAGATGTCGAGAATGGTCATTTCCGGCACCGTCAGCTTGCGCTTGTCGGCCTCGATTGTCGCTGTTGCGCCGGGTCCCGTTCTCATGCTATCCTCGGGCTTCAGAAGGTCGCCCACTTTCAGTTTCCTCCACTCTTCCATGACCCCTTTCCGCACTTCCACGTTTCCTTTCATCGCCTTGACGACAAAATCGCCTGCACGCAATGGAACAGCCATCAGCGCCGCGATCATGATCCACAGTAGCCGAGTACGCATTGTTGTATCCTTTCAGTTCAGGTCTTTATTGAAGCATCAGGTCAACCAGCCGGACCCAACCCCGGACAACTCCGAGTCCGACCTCGACAGAATCAAAATACTCTTTCGCCCCCACTTCCCACGCACGCTGGAACCCTTCCGTGATCGCCGTGGTCTCAACGGGCACCCAGACAGTTTCTTCACCCCGTTCGTTCTTCCGGACCACATACCGCTTGGGGTTATCGCTTATGAGCTTCGCCTGCGCAGCAGGGACCCCGGTATCAAACATCATGAAGATGTGCGCTTCATCCATCCGCTGCGGCGGCACCACATCGATGAAGGCGGTGCTGATCCCCACGCTCGACAGCAGGGAAGAAAAACAGACAGTCATGTCGTCACAATCGCCGCCCCTCAGTACCAGTGTTTCCGATGGAAACTGGACCCTGTCCTTGCTCGCCTTCGGGTCGTTCACGTATGTCAGACGCGTCGCAAACTCGTTAAACAGCAACCTGGCCGATCGGAATTTCTCGAGCTGCCTGGTCGCCGCAGCCATCGTGTCCTTGTTCTGGCTCATCACGGACCGCGTGAATCGCATGATGTCCGGATCTTCGGGCGTCACAAAGTAGCGGAGCGTCAGCGCGTCTCCGTCCCAATCATTCCTACCCCGGATGATCACGCGCGTCTGGCTCTTGTCGTCGTAGTCTTCTGCCGGCGAGGCCTTGACGAAGACCTCCGCCGCTCTCAGGACCATCGACGGGACAAACCGAATTGCGTCGTTGAAAATCGCATAGAAAGGAACATCGGCCTCGGCATTCGGCTCTATGTATACGGGCCGCGGCGTCTCCGTCGGGCCGTCCATGTACTGATCGACGAAGAACGAGACTTTTGCCGAGATCGGCTTTGACGAAATATTCTTGACCCTCGCCTTGCCCAGCGGCCTGGACGCGAGCAGCTGGTAGGACGAAGGATACACTTCACTCAGTATCTGCACATACTCGATCTTCGCCCAGACTTCGCGCGTTCGTCCGAGCGAGATATTGGCCGAGAGTAGAATCTGGCTCGGCGTGAAGGCGTTGTAGCCCAGGTCCTGCACGCCCCTGTCAACGAACTCCTGAACCGACGGCTGTGACCGTGACTTCAGGAACTGAACATAACTCAGGTTGAGCTTTGCCGGACCGTATGAAAAACCGACACCGCCGGAGAACCCTGCGACAAACTGCGACGACGTACCACCGAATAACACTCCCTGTCGCAGCGCCCAACGTTCCGCCACCCTCCACTCCGCACCGAATCCGCCTCTTGCCTGCGTGTCGAAATCGAATGCGAACACCGTGGTCTGCGACGCCTGGTATGCCGCTCCTACCCGAAGTGTTTTCACATTTCGCAGAGCATACTTCAGAACGTCCTGCGGGAGTTCGCTTTCGGTCAATCGAAACAGGTTCTTCGCAACCGCGCCGAAACTCCACTCTCCCTCTGGTTTCCAGTTCAACCCAACATCAATATTCCAGGCGCTACCGGAAAAATTGAGGGTTTCAATACGCCCGAGAATTCCAAGTTCTGTGATAAGCCTTGTGTCAGTGAGGTACTGTTCCCTGTACCTCGCGCTGATTCCCAGTCCCACCGTGGGCGTCACCTGATACCCGTAGGCAAGCGCAAATTCCTCCCGGTAGCTGATGCGCCTCCCGTTATCGATCTTTGCGCTGTCTCCCTGAAATGAGAACGAACTCGGCTCGATGAAATCGAGGTTCATTCCCGGCGAATACGAAGCTGCGACGACGTGAGCATCCAGGAATCGTTTCGCAGTCCCGGCCGTGTACAGAGAAATCCCTTTCAAAGGAACATCGCGTCGAAAAGCTGCATACGATGACGCGGTAAGATCCCAATCACGTATAGACACCAAGCCGGCAGGATTCCAATCGATACTCGCTATGTCATCCGAGAGCGCCGTAAACGCGCCGAGCGCGGAACCGCGCGCGGACGTCAGGTGCTGCCCGAAGGCAGTGACGGTAACGAATTGAAAAAGTATGAATGCCCGGCGTAGTCTGGAAGATCTTTGCTTTGTGGGGAACACGCAAGAATCTAGGCGCCGTTATGAAACAACATCAAAGCTCTGACTTTATCTCCTTTGTGTTCTACGTGTGATCGTGATCGTTGAGCCGGAGCGAGGAGCGAATCCTCACTTCAGCCAGAGAAGGACGTTATGGATGGATGCCGCCTGCACGAGGACATCTCCATCATATCCCGGGACCGTGGTCGTGACCCTGTTCGATGAGATGAACGAAAAGAGGTACCGACCGTCGCTGTTCGCGCGAACGCTTTTCAGGACTTTCGCCGGAATGACGATGGAATTGGATCCTTCCTCGATGCTGACTTGAAGGAGCGGTTTTACGGGGGAATTGGATTTTGCGTCAAACGAGCTGATCAACAAGCGCAATTCGCCGCCCCGTTTCCCATCCCAGCGCATGTGAAGATCTTCGTTGCGGAACAGTATCGAACCAGCTCTCGGTTCGAGAACGGTAATTTCGTCCGGACTGACGATTTCCCTGCTGAAGGACGAAACCAGGTTCTTTCCATCCGCCGCGAAGCGATACCGCTGCCCCGGTGCGTATGTGAAGTTCGAAACCGGGACATTCTCCTGGTCGACGAGCGTGTAGGTCTTCCCTGCGTTCTGGCCAGGTGACACACTCGACCACGTCCTCAAAGGCCTGAAGGTCTTTGGAAGGTCTACAGAGTTGACCTTCGCATTCCCTACATCGAGACCGAGATAACCGATCACTTTTGCCTGCCCCTGGCTGCTCTGGGCAAGTTGCAGATCACTCTGCTGCGTGATCGGGCGTCTCTTGTCGTTGAGGAGAACTCTGGAATACGAGAATGTGCTCCGATACGATCCGAAATCCGTCTTCACCCCGTTAACCAGAAGGGTCGCAGGATACGACTGCTCTTCGGTCTGCAGAACACCCGAGGTATCGACGGAGGCATCAACGATCAACGTGGAATCGATGGCCGGAAGCACTTTCACTTCCAACGCGGTCGCACTCTGATCCGTGGTCAGTTCAACCGGGAGTTTCTCCTGGCAACCGACGAACCAGAGCACAGTAAGAATCAAAACTACGAAACGTGACCTACGCATAAGCCATACCATCCATTGACAATATACTCAAATCCCCCGTATTCCGAAATATCCCACGTCACTCGTTATTTCTTGCCAAAAACGACAATAAAGCCAGTCTAAAAGTAAAACTGGCTCCCGCTGTTCCCCGGAGCGAGAGCCAGGTGGGGATCCACTATGCCACATTTATTGCACTGTATACGGGATACCCCAAAACCTTGTAGAGACAGGCGCCTCCATATCACATAAGGACTCTCGTGAGATCGCCTCAACCACTGCATGAAACACCCCCGGACGAGGCTGAGCACGGACAGTGTTCTCATACGTGTGAATGTACTTGTCGCCAATCCGATTCTCGATCTTCAGCGGCAACAACGTCCGCTGTCCCCATTTACCCCGGTATCCAGAACGAAGAACGACCATGTTCGGCTCGACTTCACTCGTCTGGACCATCACTCTCACGTCGAGGTCGGTTTCCCCTCCGACTGTCGCAAAGTGCCCTAGCCCGGAAACTCTGAACGGCCACGTTGGCTCGTCCGGGGATTTCAAAGAAATCATATCACCAGATTGCGTTCGGAGCTCGAACTCGCTGATCGAAACATTCGCAGTCTCGGTTCCACCGTGAACGATCGAAACACCGTTCAGCTTCCAATTCCTGGCCGGATATCCGGTCTCGCCAATCCGCATGAACCGGGCTTTTCGCACGCTGTGTTCCCTGAACGGCTTGGAGATAAGCGAATTCCGCATCCGGGTGCTTTGCTGATAAGGCGCTGAGATCTTCATGATCCCGTCGATCGTGCGGGTAACCGTCGCAACCACACAGTCAGCGCTCACTTCCTCAAGTCCCACCGACTTTTCTACGCTGTGTATGATTCTCCCCCAACGCAACGGATACCCACGATCGTTAATCTTCGTTGATCCCCCGCAGTAGTCTGACGAGTATGCATCCCCGTCATCCAACGGAATGATGTCGCTGTCAATCAGCGCATCATTTGCGATCAGCATCTCGAGATATTTTCTGTCTTTGGAGGTCAACATTGCCGTATCAGGCGATTTCCAGTGAATTTCGTTGTTCAATACCTGCGATATGCTTATCCAACTCTTGTGCCAGTTCTGCCCGGCGGAGACGTGAGTTGTGCATCGTCGCAACGAATTGATTGACAAGGGGTTAAGAACTGCGGGGGCTTACGAGGTTATTGCCGGAAGCTGGAGAAGTGCGGGAATTTGACCCAGGAAGTGCCGGAACGATATCCGTACCGGCAGAAATTCGTGTAATTGTTACAAGGAAACAGGTTTGCTGCGGCTGAATGGAAAAAAGCATCGTCAAGCGCCTCGCTGCTTCCCATTCTTGATTCTGACTTCTGGATCTTGTCTTCCCGAAATGAATTTCGGACTACAATTCTGGCTTCCGGATCCTGTCTTCCCGAAATGAATTCCCGCCTGCCTCGGTGGAACAGAATGGGCGTGCAGGTCGGATTACCCTTCGACTCGTCCGGGGTGAACATCTCACATCTCACCTCCTGGAACCAACAGCGCCTTCACCTTTCACCGGGTAGTTCTTGACGTCTCCGAAATGAATTTCGGATTACAGTCTCCACCTCCCATCAAGATACGATCTGACCACTTCATCGAGGATTGTATGGTACCGTTGAGGCAAATTCTTGTATTTCGGACGAAGTGACTGCCGCAGCCCTTCAAAATTCTGCCCCGCCGAAACTCCTTCAACCACGTTGGCAAGGTACTCACGAAGTTTCTTCTGGACCTTCTCCCGGGATTCAGGATCTCCCTCCCTCACAATGGCGTCGATTGCCTTTTCTTCACTCCAGCTGCTTTCGAAGAAGTGCTTGAAACAGATGCCACGGAAATACTCCGCCACGGTCCCCCTGTTCAGGCCCCCCAATTCTTCGGCGGTTTCTGAGATTGAGCTTCTCGAGAATCTCTTCGACCTGAGAATCTCGATGATCTGGTCTTCGATATCGACGCGTCCCTTTACGGATGATGCGATCTCTTCCGACACATCCCGAAGTTGTATGAGCGTGCGCCGTTCGGACCGCGCGAGAATGCCGGCCCTTGTAATCGCGCTCTGGAGCTCGCGGACATTCCCGGGCCACCTGTACTGGATGAACGCGTCCATCACTGTTGAGGAAAGCGACAGCGAACCTTCTTCCTTCTTCACAAAATATGCTGCAAGGTACGGGATATCCCCTTTTCGTTCCCTGAGCGCCGGGAGCTCGATCGAAAACACATTCAACCTGTAGTAGAGATCTTCCCGGAAGCGTTTCGCGGCGACGAGATCGCGCAGGTTCTTGTTCGTTGCAGCAATGATCCGGGCATCGGTTTTCATCGCGACGGTGGAGCCGACCCGCTCGAATTCGCCGCTCTGGACTATGCGCAGCAATTTCACCTGGAAGGCCTCACTCGTTTCTCCAATCTCATCAAGGAATATCGTCCCACCGTTCGCGTGTTCAAACCGCCCGATTTTTTCTTTCACGGCCCCTGTGAACGAACCCCTCTCATGGCCGAACAGCTCGCTCTCGAGGAGCGTCTCCGTCAACGCCCCGCAATTGACCGCAACGAACACTTTCCCCTTCCGGCTGCTTAAGTCGTGAACCGCCCTTGCTACGAGCTCTTTGCCGGTACCGCTCTCTCCCAGTATCAGCACGTTCGCGTCACTGACCGAAATTTTCTCGATCAGTCCTACCGCATCCTTCATCTTGCCGGATTTGTCATACACAATCCCGCCGAACACAGAGGCTCCGCTTGACGGTTCTGGTTCCACCGCCTCGAATTCCACCATGTCGCTCACCTGGGCCGACAACGTCTTGATCTCCTCCTTGTAGCGATTGATTTCATCAAGGAGCTCCGATGAACGCGGCGAGCTGTCCGTCGATTTCTGATCGAACAGCTCCTTCTCCAGCATCTGGAGTTTCAGCTCTCCTTCGCGGAGCTTGCTCTCGATCTTCACCTTCTCCGACTCCAGTCTTGCGACGTGTTTTCCGACGACGAAGTAGTCATAGAGGACAGGACCCAGCCACGCGACAGCCAGCATCATCACCGGCGATACGATCGGCAGAACCACGTGGCCTGCGACAAACGCCAGCTGGGCCGACGTGATATACAGTATGGCAAGAAGGACTCCGAACACTCCTCCCCGGAAATAGCCGAAGCGGTGAATCAGCAGGATAAGAATGCACGAAAGAAGAAGAGGGATAAGAACCTTCCCCACGATCGGAGAGACTCTTTTCAGGAACCTTCCTTGAAGCGCGTTGTCAATCAGCGTCGCGTGCAGCCCTACCGCAGGGAACTGGGTGTCGAACGGTGTGGCGACAAAATTCCCCCTCCCCACGCCGATGACGCTGACGAAAACAATCTTGCCCTGCAATCCGGACAGGCTTGTGGAATCACCCGAGAACGATCGGAGCACGTCGACGCAGCTGTAATGCCGGAAGGAGTTGAGTGGTCCGGGGAAATTCAACGACGTCGTGCCATCCCCGTTCATCGGGACTGTGATTGCGCCGGCGCTCGCCGGCAATGAGACCTCGTGGTCGTCCAAACGGACGCGCGAACCGTCGACGGCGGCGAACACGCGAAGCACTTCGAGTCCAAATGCCGGCACTGTTCTTCCGTTTGCATCGAAGAGCAGGGGAAGTTCTGACGGAGAGCCGTCAGTCGTGTTCAGGTGCCCGATCCCTGCAGCCGCCTGGAGAAGCTCACGATACGGCAGCTGGAGCTGGACTCCGTAGAAAACGGGTCTGGGCATCCTGCCAAGGGCCGGGAACTGGTCGGGCGCCAGTGTCGGTGAGGAAAGCTCCTTTGTATCGACCCGGCCGAAGTACGAGGAGCACACAACTCTTCCTGATGAAGCGGCCTTCGCTGCGAGGAGCTCGTCGTGTTCTGGATATTCCAGGTTAGGCTCGCCGAATAGGATGTCGAACGCGATTACTTTCGCGTTGCTCCGCCGGAGAACATCGATGAGGAGCGCGTAGATGTTCCGCTTGAGAGGAAAGCCGCCAAGGGATGAAATATCGTCGTTGTCGAAATACAGGATGACAATATTCGTGTCGGCGGGAACCTGTCCACGCATGTGATACTGCACATCAAGCAGCCCTTGCTCCAGCTTGTTCATCGGTCCGGAAGCGATCCGAAGAAGAAGGAGCACCAGGATGACCACTCCGCTTACTATGATGTATTTCCGTGACATTGCGGCGCGTTGTGATGGGAAATTGTGCTGCTGTACCATGCGGACGAGAAGCGCAGAGAACGACTACCTGCCAAGCCGCTGCATTTGAGCCGCTGCGTACCGTTCTCCGGAGGCGCTCCCCTTGGGGATGGCCTCGGCGATTGCCCGATTCTCTTCGGGCGTGAGCGTGACCTGGACGGCCTGAACATTCTCGCGAAGATACTGAACTGTTTTCGTTCCTGGAATCGGGACAATGTCGTTCCCCTGAGCCATGACCCAAGCCAATGCAAGCTGCGATGGGGTACACCCCTTGGCAGCGGCCAGTTGTTCTATTTTTTCCACGATTTGGAGATTCTTCACAATATTCTCAGGCTGAAAACGAGGATGCGCTTTCTTGCGGAAATCATCCTCGCTCATGTCGGCAGTTGATTTGAACCTCCCCGTCAGGAATCCCCGGCCGAGAGGTGAGTATGGAACGAACCCAATACCGAGCTCACGGCACGTCGGAAGAATCTCCGCCTCAACGTCGCGAGTCCAGAGCGAATACTCCGTCTGCAGCGCCGTAATCGTATGGACCGCTGATGCCCGTCGAATCGTGGCCGCTCCCGCCTCAGAGAGGCCCAGAAACCTGATCTTCCCTTCGCTCTTCAACTGTGCCATGGCGCCCACCGTGTCTTCGATGGGGGTATCAAGATCGACCCTGTGTTGATAATAGAGGTCGATCGTGTCGATGCCGAGCCGCCGCAGACTTGCCTCGCAGGAAGCGCGGACGTACTCCGGCTTGCCGTTCACTCCGAGGAAGCTTCCATCCGGTCCGCGCACGTTGCCGAATTTGGAGGCAATGAAGAGCCCATCCCGCTTCCCCCGGAATGCCTGACCGAGCAGTTGTTCATTGTGACCGATGCCGTACATGTCGGCCGTATCGAAGAACGTTATGCCGAGCTCGATGGCTGCGTGTATCGTCGCAATCGATCCCTGATCGTCTCTCGCACCGTAGAATTCCGACATCCCCATGCAGCCAAGGCCCAGCGCAGAAACCCGTGGGCCGTTCTTTCCTAGTGTTCGTTGCTCCATTTCGCTCCTCAGTGTTTGTTCCCCATCATTCCTTCATCGCGTCTTGCCGGGTCATTCGTCAAGATAATGATGAGCCCGTAGACATTCAATAGAAAAATCTTCCTCGCGTTGCTCATGCCGACAGTGGCCGGATGTTGAACAACTAACCGCAAAGGGCGCAAAGGAACGCGGAAAAAATATTAAGCACTCTTCTTCATCCAAAACCTCAATCTCTTGGCGGCCTTGGCGGTTCATCTTTCTTCCTTCATCTGGATTCTAAGCAAACCGTTAGATGCTTTCAACGATCAGATTTTTCTCGAGATCTCTCAGTCGCCGCGCTTCAAGAAAGAGCATGGTCGCTGCGAGGCACGCCGCAAGGAAATCGGCGATGGGCACCGCCACCCATACGCCATCGAGTCCCAGGAAGTGCGGGAGGATGAGAACGAGAGGAATAACAAACAGTACCTGCTTCGTCGTCGTCAGGATCAACGATTGTTTCGGTCTCCCCACCGCCTGAAAATAGGCCCAACTGACGATCTGGAATCCGGCGAGCGGGAGCATGAAGAGGAAGATCTTCAGCGCCCGCGCCCCCATGCGAATCAGTTCCGCGTCGTCCGAGTTGAAAACACTCATGATCTCAGTGCTGAAGAGCATCGTCACGACGAACCCAAACAGGCATACCGAGGTCGCGATGATGATCCCTTTCCGAAGCGCTTCACGAACGCGCGTGAAGTGTCTGGCACCATAGTTGTACCCGATGATGGGTTGAAGCCCCTGGTTGAGGCCATAGAGAGGCATCCCGATCAGCATCATGAAGCTCGTCCCAATGCCCATGACCGCGATCGCAAGATTGCCGCCGAAGGAGAAGAGCGTTTTGTTGAAGATGAACGTGATGAAGCTTCCTGCCACCTGCATGATAAGAGGCGAAATCCCGATCGCCAGAATTCGCCAGACGATACTCCGGTCAAACGAGAGTCTTCTGAGCTTCAAATAACTCCTTGTTCCGCTGAAGTACACGAGCACCCAAACCGCTCCGATGATCTGTGACAGGACTGTGGCGAGAGCCGATCCGCGGATCCCCATATGGAGCAGGAAAATGAAAATGGGGTTGAGGATAATGTTGAGAAACCCGCTGATAAGGATCGTGACCAACGCCATCCTCGGACTTCCTTCGGCCCTGATGATTCCGTTCATCGAAAAGGAGACGAATTGGAAGGGAATGCCGAAGATCAGGACGCTCAGGTACAGAAGTGCGAGATCGTGCACCTCGCCCACTCCGCCCAACAACGAGAGAAGTGGACCCATAGCCAGATAGATCAGTGTCGAGAGGGTCAGGCTGATGAGAATAACAAGGAGGAAGGCATTCTCCAGAACCCTCTCTGCTTCGTCTCTTTTCTTCTGTCCCAGACTGATCGAGACGACTGCCATCGCACCCATGCCGATGAGTTGGCCAAACCCCATGATCACGATGGTGATGGGAAAAGTGATCGCGATCGCGGAGATGGCGTCAGTCCCAACTCCCCTGCCAACGAATATCCGGTCAACGATATTGTAGGAGGCCAACACCAGCATGCCGACAATAGAGGGGATGGAGTAGCCGGCAATGAGACTGCCTATGGTATCCCGTTCCAGCGCGTCAACGTTCGAGGTCATAGGAGATGGACAAAGTGGATAAGAGCAGAATTGAACGGCATTGTTTAAGATACCACCAAAGTCCCAGTGGTTCAACCGTCTCCTCGTTTTCCGGCAATAATTCGCCACCTGCGGCGCGGCGCTTGTTCCCAAGCCCAGTTCCGCTTACATTGCACACAATCGATACCCCGTCAGAAGGACAATCCGGAATGAAATTGTTCAAACTGATCGTCTTGTGTACCGCGCTTCTCGCATCGCCCGGCCTCATGGCTCAGCCGGTCCATCGGACTCCGGCTCACTACACTCCTCTCCCTTCCATTGTCGAGGGAGCGGGAGCTGAACAGATTTCGCTGAACGGTGCGTGGCGGTTCAATCCGTCTCCCCCTTCCGCGTTCTGGATGTTGAAAGACATCAGCCTCCAGGGGTGGACAACTATTCGTGTCCCAAGCGATTGGACCATGCAGGGATTCACAGTGCCTCCGGGAACACCGGCGGGGTACATCAGATCATTCGAGGTCCCCCGGAGTTGGAAGGATCGCACCATCATACTTCGCTGTGACGGCATTCAGAGCGAGGCGACTGTCTGGGTGAACGGTCACCCTGCCGGATCGCACCTCGGCGGCTTTACCCCATTCGAACTCGACGTGACGCCGTTCGTCAAAGCAGATGGATCGAATACACTCGCAGTGTCCGTCATGAACGAATCTCTTGCCGACACGCTCGCGAGCGGCACGCAGTACGCCGCGTATCAGTTTGGCGGCATCTCCCGCAAAGTGACGCTCTTCGCTGTGCCGCGCGTGTACTGCTCTTCCCTGTCCATCAACACCGATCTTGACCGGAGGTATGAGACTGCGCAACTCGAAGTAGAATTCACGATCTCCAACACAACGGCGATCTCCGCTTCAGGAGGTGAGGTATCCTTCGCTGTTGAAAACGGCCGCGGAAACAACCTTCTTCTGAAACAGAAGACGCTGAAGCTCCCCCTCATCGGGGCTGGCGGACTGGCGAGGCAGAAGTTCAGCGCGATCATCGAGCACCCCGAGAAATGGGATCCCGAACATCCGCGTCTCTACTTCCTGACGATGACGATGAGCCATAACAACCGGTTCGTTGAAGTCGTCCGGAAGCGGTTCGGGATCAGAAAGATTGAAGTCGTCGGCAGCCAGGTGTTCGTGAACGGCTCGCCTGTGAAACTGCGGGGAGTCAACCGGCACGAGACGCATCCGCTTCTGGGCCGGAGCCTGACGAATGAACTTTGGCGCCAGGACGCCGCCCTCTTTCGCGAGGCTAACATCAATTACGTCCGGACATCCCACTATCCGCCGGCCGAGGAATTCCTCGATCAGTGCGATGAACTCGGGCTCTTCGTTGAACTCGAATCGCCGCTCTGCTGGGTCGGCCACGGTGCAAATGAAACTTGGAGCAAGCAGAACCCCCACTCGAACAGATTTTCGGAGCTGATCCTGCAGGCCGTCAGGGAAACTATAGAGTTCAATCGCAACCATCCATCTATCCTGATGTGGTCTCTCGCCAACGAATCGGCATGGGGACCAAACTGGGTCGAAGCCAAGCGGCTTGCTGACAGCCTCGATCCAACGCGCCCCAAGACGTTTCACGACCAGGCGGTTGGGCAGTATAACAACTATGGCAGCACGAGCATGCCGATTGCGAACATTCACTACCCCGGACCGAAAGGGAGCGAAACCGCTTCAGCATTCGACCGCCCTGTTCTCTTTGGCGAGTACTGCCATCTCAACACCTACAACCGCCAGGAGGTCCTGACGGACCCCGGCGTCCGGGACAATTGGGGCATCGGCTTCGCACGAATGTGGGAGAAAATGTACACCACGCGCGCCTGTCTGGGCGGCGCCATCTGGGCCGGCATCGACGACATCTTCTACCTCCCGGGCGGAAAGACAGTCGGGTACGGACCGTGGGGAATCATCGACGGCTGGCGAAGGCCAAAACCGGAATATTGGCATGTGAAGAAAACCTACTCACCCATCCGCGTCAACAACACACGGCTTCCGGTTCCGGCCGCGGGCGAACCGCTTTTGCTGCAGGTAAGCAACCGTCATGACTTCACGAATGTCAACGAGCTATCCATCGTCTGGCGTATAGGCACCGATTCGGGGCATGCATCAGCAGACATCAGGCCGCACAATGACGGCATACTTCCTGTGTTCCTGAACACTCCACCCGCACCGGGAATGACGTTGTCTGTGGACGTTTCCAGCCCGCGCGGTTTCGTTATCGATTCATATTCCATCGCGGTCGGAGATCTCCCATCGCCTCACGTTGTCACGCGCAACGATGAAACCGCGATGAAACTCGACACGGCAGGGCAGACCATGACGGTTACCGGGAAGCGATTCTCGCTGGTCTTCGACAAATCGACCGGAGCGCTCACGAGTGCGGAATTCGACAATCGCACAATCCTCGTCGGCGGTCCCACCTTGATGATACTTGAGCAGCGGTGCAACGAGTGCGCCCCGAATTTCAGCCTCGAAACAAAGCCGTTGAACGAGACATGCACGGCCTGGAAGACAACATCGGTCTCCGTCGCTCAACACCTCGACACTATTTCGCTGATCGTGAAGGGTTCGTACGCGGAAGCCGAGGGGGAATATCGGATACATATCCTCCCCAACGGCGAGCTTGATGTTCGCTATGCGTTTGCCTGTGCGAAAGACATCAACCCGCGACAGTACGGGATGGTCTTCTACGCACCGACGACATTCGACCAGATTGCATGGAAGCGGAACGCACAGTGGTCCGTGTATCCTGAAAATCATATCGGGCGCCCGGAAGGATCTGCATCCGCCCGCCGAACCGGCGGTGAATTCCGGTTCAGAGAAGCACCGACCGGTGATTGGCGATTCGACCGGACGGACCTTGGTACGGCCGACTTCCGATCGACGAAATCGAACGTGGTGCAGGCATCGCTACGCGACAGCGATGGCAATGGCGTTGGCTTGAAATCGGATGGCACACATTCTGTCCGGTCATTCCTGGACGGAAACCGCGTCGCCCTTTTCGTCGCCGATTTCAATTCCGGCGGAGGGGAAATATTCTTCGCGCCGCATCACGCGGCAGACGATCACCCGTTGAAAAAAGGGGACTCCGTGAAGGGGGCGTTTCGTCTGACGCTGATCGGGGCACATCCATGACGATGCACGTGGGCGTTTGACAATGTGGCCATTCCATTGGATATTTGTGAGATGAGCTGTCCCAAAAGAACTTTCGACCTCTTCGAGTAAGTCAAGATTTCTTTAGTTTCGGAGATTTCAGGATCCTCAACGTGGTCGAAATAGCATTGCGACCTACATTTGGGACAGCCCCTTGTTTCAAAGACGATTGACCGAACTACGCAGACATTTCATCACCGACGAACATCCCGAGAACCCAAATGAGAACCCGACTCCTTTTGTCGCTGGCAGCACCGATTCTCTTCCTCTCACTGTCATTCTGCCAAACAAAAAGCGGAGCGACCGCGGACAACGGCACGTGGCTGTTTCTTGACAGTACCGATGTACCTTCATTGCACCAGCACACGAACCACGAAGCAATCCTCAGAAAGTACGTTGACGGATATAATCTCCTTGTTCTCAAAGCGGTCGATATTGTCCAGGCGCACGCAATGGACGGGGGCGGCTACTTCACGGGTATGAAGGCCAAGCCCACAGAATCTCCGATTGGTTACGAGCTGAAGCTCTTCGGCAAATCGCTGCTGAGTCCGCCCCGGACGACGAGCTATTGCAGCGGCTCGAGCTACGGAGTTCTCATCGAGGCATTGAATCTCATCTTCCCCGACGGCGCGTCCCTTATTCCCGATGACCGCTACGAATCGCTCCGCATGCAGGAGCCCGACGGAGGACGCCGGGAAGACGAGATCAAGTTCTGGGGAAAGTGGAACGACGACGGCTGGGGAACGCAGTATGCGTTGGTGCAGTATTCCGGCATGGGCGAGGAGATCACGCCCGAGCGGGCCCGCCCGGGAGATTTCGCAAACATCGCATGGACGTCAGGCCTCGGTCATTCAGTGGTTTTTCTTGGCTGGTTCAAGAAGGACAATCAGCTCGGAATGGTCTTCTGGTCGAGCCAGAAGAGTACCAACGGGTATGGCGACGTGGCGATGTGTCCACTCACCAAAGTGAAGAGCGTGAAGATCGTGCGATTGACCCACCCGGAGAAGGTTTTCACATTTGACGTTCAGCAGAACGTGAACCGGGATCTTCCGGGAGACATTGTGGTCAGTCCAAATAGATGACGGCCCTTTTTCAAACAACTTCAGAGACACAACACTAGTTCTCCTCTGCACTCCGGGCCGCCAGGAAATCGAGAATTGCCTTCAGGCTTTCTTCTGGGGCTTCCTCGTGCGGAACGTGTCCGCATTGAGAAATAACTACCAACCTTGAACTGCGAATATCCTGATGCAACCGGCGGGCCTGCTCGACAGGAATTGCCGGATCGTCCGCGCCCCACAAGATCAAAGTTGGCACTTCGATTGTCTTGATCAAAGCAGAAATTGAATCCGGGTTTGCCGGAACCAGCTGCTTTGCGCACTCAACAAAGGAGTTGAAACTCCCGGGTTGATTGAGGAATGCGGCATGTCTTGAGATCTTCTCGTCTGACAGTCTGGCGTCATCATGAAAGAGACGATGCAGGACATAGCTCGCCCTCGACTGAGCCGGCACAAGATTCATGACAATCCAGTTTATGACCGGTATCCTGAGAATGCCGATGAAAGACGGAAAACTCTGCACGTACGCAGCGGCATCTATCAAGGCCAGCCGCGTGATAGATCCTCCATCATGGCTGGACCGGTCCTTGAAGTACGTGAACAAACAAACCGCCCCGCCGTAGGAATGGCCCACAAGAGTGACATCGTGAAGGTTCTGCGACTTTAGGAAAGCAAGAACGATCTCAGCCTCGTCATCAATGGAGTACTTGCCATCATCAGGCTTTGAAGACAGGCCAAATCCTTTCAGGTCCAGGAAGTACAATGTATTGTCCCGGGCCAGTCGGGATTGGATGTCACGCCAGGTTTCGACAGATGCGCCAAACCCGTGGAGAAACACAATTGTGGAGTTCCCTCTGCCGTGGACCTCATAGCTGATCTGAATCTGATCGGTGTAGGCAAATGTCCGTTTGGATTCGCTCGGTGGCCGGGTGACATCCATCGAACAGCTGCAGAGGAGCAGGATTGAACAGAGAATGCCGATTGTCTTGTACATCGTTCCTCGAGTTCGGTTATATGTTGTTGCCTTGGAAGAAACTACCGTGCACCACGATAGGCACGTTCTTTTACCCAGACCTGGCCCGAACTCCTGGTCGGGATCCATTCCGTCGGAACGATAGCGCTGCAGTCTATCGAATCAACATCAGTTTTTTCGTCTGAATAATGCGATCCGCAGGCGCTCCGCCGACAGGCTCCACCACAAGCCGGTAGAAATAGACTCCGCTGGGTCTCGATGATCCGTTCCATTGCGCGAGGTAGCTGCCAGGAGAGAGCGTCGATCCTACGACCTCTGAAATCTCTCTACCGAGTATATCGTATACTTTCAGGCTCACGTTGCTGAGTTCCGACAATTGGAATGTGATTGCAGTGCTGTGATTCGCTGAAGCAGACACCGGATTTGGAAAGTTCTGAGCGAGCAGGGAGCTTTCAGGTATCCTCAATGAGAACATGGTTTGAGTGCATTTCATCAACGTGTACATGTTCCAACCGGGGCCTCCAATCTGTCCGGCGAGATAGATACCACCTGACGGAGTCAGCGCTACTCCAAAGGGGGCGACAGCTTCGAGCTCAAGAGCCCATAGCAGAGTTCCATCGGGAGCATACTTGATGAGCAGTGGAGTGTTGCCCCCGAACGCCGGGACGCTTCCGGTGATATAGATGTTCCCGGCGACGTCGAGCGCAAGGGCAGAGACTCCATCGTATGGATCGGATGTAGGGTAACGCCTTTCCCATACCAACCTTCCTCTGAAATCATACTTGAGGAGGGTGAACGGGCTGACTGCGACGTAGACGTTTTGCATGTTGTCCACGGCGAGTCCGCGGGGCCAGTCAGAATATGGAATTCCCGGCGAAGTCGATGGTCCATCGTATCGCGCACTCCACAGCAAGTGCCCTTCTTGATCTATTTTTGCCGTCACGACATCGGACATGGTAGTGGAGGTTCTGCTTGTCCCTACGATGTAGCAGTTTCCCAGGATGTCGAGTTCCATAAAATTGGCCGCATCGGATGCTTGGGATCCCCAATCAAACGAATTCGCCCACAGAAGTGTTCCATCTGGATCGTACTTGACGACCAGGAAGTCCCTTCCGGCGGACGACATTGTGGTCGATGAGATGATATAGATCTTGCCAGAGGCATCGATGGAAAGGTCGGCGACATTGGAGGCATTAGAAGGACCTCGAATCGCCCAGAGTTCTCTGCCCTGAGCATCATATTTGATCGTTAGCAGAGCCATCCCCCCATCGGGTTGGGCGGAAAGCCCGGCCACAAACACATTTCCAGAAACGTCCACGTCGAGGGATGTCGCCCAGTCGCTTCCATGTCTCCCGCCATCATACCGCGCAACCCATTGCTGCGCTCCGCTTGCGTCATATTTTATTGTGGCGAAGTCCCGGTCCGAGTTGGCGCCATCGCTTTCTCCGGTAACGTAGACATTTCCCGCCGGATCGACTTTAATCGCCGATGGCCCATCGTACCAATCTCCGGGCCCGTTGTAGCGGGCAGACCATTGCACGCTTCCTTCTGAATTGAATTTCACAGTCAGGTAGTCGGCGGCTTCCGCCGAACCCGAGCTCCCGGTGATGTACATGTTGCCGGCAGCATCCACTGTGAATGCCCTTGGACGTTCGAAGCTGGTGCGAGGTCCATCGTAGCGTGCAACCCATTCTTGTGTTCCGGCGGAAGTGTATTTGAGAGTCGCGTAGTCTTCATTCCCACCCGGAGCCTCACTCGTTCCGGTAACGTACACATTGCCGGAGCGATCAACGGTGATGGCTGTCGCATCATCATATTCACTGCCGGTTCCGTCATAGCGGGCAGTCCACAATCTTGTTCCGGAAGGCGAGTACTTGATTGTGAAATAGTCATCACTCACGTAACGGGTTCCATACGAGCGGCTCATACCGGTGACGTACAGATTGCCCGAAGAATCGAGGGTCACTGCATCAGCCTCGTCGTAGTCATTCACTGCACCGTTGTACCGGTCAAGCCAAACCATGGTCCCCGATGCATCGTATTTCAGTGCCACGAAATCGCCGCGACCGTTTTGTCCATCGCTTCTGCCGACAACGCAGGCATTCCCCGCGTCGTCCACCGCAATTCCGTATGCCATGTCCCCGGAGTTGGCGGGGCCGTTATACTGCTTCGCCCACAATAATGTTCCGCCCGGGCTGTATTTGAGAGTTGAGAAATCAGACCAGTTCGGATCAGTCCCTCCCAACTGGCTCGAGCCCGTCACGAAGATATTCCCCGAAGCATCGGCTGCAATTGACGCGACCCTGTCGTCTTCATGACGCGGCCCGTCGTAGCGTCGTTCCCATATGCGCGTCCCGGTTGCGGTGTACTTCAGCACGAGGTAATCAGTATTGGTTGTGGCATCACCCGTCATCCCAGCAACACACACATTTCCTGCGTTGTCCAGACACAGGTTCATCCCGCGATTGGAGTTGGTTCCCGGCCAGGCATACTGATCGGACCACACCAGGGTTCCACCCGGGGAATATCTCGCAATCAGTGCGTTCGAGAGGCCCTCGTTTGGCATGTCTTGTGCAGCTGCCAAATAGACCCCCCCGCTCCCGAGCACTTCCAACGCAGGCGGGCGATATGGATCCGATAATGAGACCTTCGTACGAACTGCCCATTCCTGATTTCCATCGGTTGAATACTTCACCGTGACGTAATCGTATTCGCCGGTCGTTGAACGGCTCGTTCCCGTCACGTATACATTCCCGGTAGAATCGGCGCCAAGGGCGTAAGCGGCGTCGTCACGCCCACCATCGTACCGCGCGACCCAGAGTCGGGTCCCAGCCGGACTATACTTGATGGTTGAGTAATCCGAACCATTGGATATCGAGCTGCTCGATCCGGTGACAAATACATTTCCGAATCGGTCAACTGCAATGGCAGTCGCATTGTCGGTGCTCGGGCAGTCCTGGGAGCCGTACTGCCGGAACCAATCAATGTGCGCGCTATCAGACGTAGTGTGAGCCAATGCGATCCTGTTTTGCCGGGTGATATGCGGGCGAACACTTGCCGGATTAACATCTGAAGAGAGAAGTTCCTCGGCAGGAGATTTCGACGCCGGGATTCTTCCATGTCGTTGATGCGGCATCTGTGGAGCATTGCTTTGAGTCTGACCGGAAACTGTGATCAGCGCAGAAAACACGCAGAGCAAAAGGAGAACACCAATCCACCGGTATCGGCAGATCCGTGAAAGGCGTCGGAACATTTTGGGTGAGGAGAGAATCATATATCGACGTCCTGAGTCCCGTTGGCGGGGTTTACGATTGCACGCGCAATGGCGCCTGATGTTTTTCCCAAATTCATATCGATGTCATTTGTCGGGATCACTTGCCCCGAGTTGATTACCCCGAATTGTCCCGATGATTTTGATCGGGCCGTTCTGTCGGGGTAAACAATCCATGGTGCCGTTTGTGAGGCGCTGCCGCCAACCCCCCACCCATCCATTCTAACATGGCTAACTACGCCACCTTCATATTCGAAATAGGTGAATACTCCACCCGAGTAGTAAGTGTCACGCCAACCGAACGAAGTCTCCTCCGCGAGTGTTGGTTTGCCTAACTTGGACCACGCTTCCTCACGCGTTGAACCCAGCCCAATTCCGTTGGAGGTCTTACCTTCGTACGGTGGCATCAAATCCATTCTGTAGAATCCTGCATGAGGTGTCTCCGTAAGATCGATGTCCATGTAGAGCATGGCATGCGGTCCCTGATCGTAGATCAGTACCAAGTTCGTTGGGCCGTTACGCCACCATCTATTCGGTCGTCCAAGCTTGCGCACAACAGTAGCTGAATCATCCTTGAATACGACGCCGTCCACGCCCTGATTGAGTACTATCCTGCCCAGCTCTGGATCTGGATCCACGGCGTGTTTGCAGGATGAGGTACAAAGAGAGACTAGGAAGGCCAGGGTCAGAAAGCGACTAGTCTGCATTGGTATTCTGTGCTCCTGTGACTTGGCGGCGGCTAGCGTTTGGGCAACACGTTTACCCCGAAGTAGTTATTCGGGGCCATTGCGTCCGCTCAGTACATTACTTTCCATACGCTCCACAGAACGACGTGCTTGCCATCCGGTGAGAACTGAGGATACTTGAGCGACTTTATTGAGTCCAGCACGGCAATTGTCTTCACGTGACTTCCGTCAGCATTCGTCGTGACAACATTTGACCCCTGAATAAAGACAATTTGTGAACCGTCCGGTGAATAGGAAGGGTCGCGTCCTTGACCCACCGTGCGGACAGTGAGATTATCGACATCAAAGATTCTTATCCCATCAATTCCGCTCATCAGGAAGTGCGAACCATCCACCGTCTTGCCAGATAAGGGGAATGAACCTGACAAAAGTTCTCCCATCAGCTTGTCATCCTGACTCGCCGTGTTAAAAACCCTTATCGAGTTCTTGTTGGTGCCCCTGTCACTTACTTCATATACGATGTGGGTTTCGTCGACGTACGTAGCGAACCATGCATACGTTGAACCTGTATCCTTCCAGATGTACTGGAAGTTGGTGCCATCGATTTTCATCCTCCCGATGCTATGATCACGGTAAAACACGATCTCGTCGAGATTTGGGGATATTCCTGGGTTCACATACAATCCGTTTGGCACACCGAGCTTAACCAGATTGCTGCCATCAGCATCCATAAGATACAACCCCGATGCGGAAGCGGTTGCGGTGCCAAGTAAGATCTTCTTCCCATTTGGCAGGAGGGAGGTATAATTCCATTGAATGGTTGGGTACAGTTGCATTGTGACCGATCCATCATAGCTCACCCGAAAGAGCGCTCCCCCTTCTTTGACAACAAAGACTCCATCGTCCGTGGGGATCGGCGCGCCGCCCACATCTTCCGCGATTACCCAATGGCCACTTCCATCAGTCTCCACAACCTCGGCTGCATAGTGCGTAGGATTTATCACCTGACCATCGTTGGGCATCGCGCAGGAAGCGAGCACACTGGAAACAACGATGGCAAGAGCACCTGTCACAGAACAAAGAGGACTGAGCCGAAGAGTAATCATTGAACTTTCTCACTGACGATGGTTGCGTGCACCGGCTTGCCCCGCTCCGCGGGGTTTGCTGCTTCGTTGTATGTTGCGCTTCCAATTCATGTAAGTTCTAATAGAACGCGATTCCGATCCCGGCTCTGACCATGCGCACGATGGGGGAAACCTTTGGGTTCAGACCCTGACTCATCCGGCCTTCCGCGAATGCGAAGAATCCCCTGAAGATGAAGAGGTCAACACCCACAGCACCAACGATTGTTGCCGTCGTTCCCGAGACTCCGCGAGAAACCACAATATCCGGCCAATGTAAGTAGAAAACACTGTCCTGAGCTGGCTTTGCGCTGGATACTCCAACATATCCTTCCATGTATGGTGAGATGATCCTCCTGGGGGTCGGCCTGCTAAATTTCACGCCGATGAAAAGAGAACTCATATGGAAGTATCCCGCGCTGTGGGAGTCATAAGAATGAGACCCGTGAAACGAATATGTATCATAGTCGAAATTTCCGACTGCCATCAAGTTCGAAGTGAGACTGTAACCGGCTGAGATGTTTGCATTGCTCTCGTGACTCCACAGCGCGGCACCCGCAGCGGAATAAAGTCCCTTGCCTGCTGAAATGAAAACTTTCGGATCCTGCTGTGCGACGGCTGAGATCCAAAGAAGGGCAACAAACACGGCAACAGACATCGATCTCAATGTGCTCAATCTCCTTTCCATCGACGGCACAGTATTACCAACCCCTGCCTTGGCAGCGCAGGGCCTAGCGAGTGCAAAATCGCATTGCGACTCTGAAGTTTTGTTGAGCGAACATCCACCTGCGATTATTTACCTCAGATCTGCACACCGATAGCCCGACAGTAGAAAAGTATCCGGACAACATCAACGTCCGGAAAGTACCGACATGCCTGTAGCGTGGAGTACCGACAGAGAAAAGGCCCTATCCACCAATCCTGCCCATTCCTCCCTGGGAATTCGGAATGGTGAGTTTGAAATATGTGCCGACTTCGTGCTCGCTCCCTGATCGAACGAGAAACTGATAATTGTAGTATGGTACCAGGATGAATCCTCCGTACGGAGTAACTCTCAATCCGTAGGTGGTGGTGTCAGATCGATGGGATACCACCGGTCCAACGCAGATGCCGAAATAGCCGATACCGTATTCAACGCCGAAGTGGTAGTCCAGGGTTTTCGAAGTTCCGTCACCGGCAAGCACGAAGCCATAATATCCCTTCTCGTTCCAAAACATAATGCTTATCTCAAAGCCGCCAACAAAGCCTCCCCCCTCACCAAAGCGATAGCCGAGCTTCAACCCAGGATTGATTAACGTTTGGGCTGGGACTGCCATAGACGACCCAAGCATAAGGATCACTGGGAGAATACGACGACACTGTTTCATGACTTTTTTCATATTCAGTGGTCCGAAGGCGGTTGCAGCTGACGTTTACGCAAACCGGCTTTTTTACGCCAAAGTCGATGGGCGGGTGGTACCACGGCAAACTCACCTGATCAAAATCATTTTCTTCGTCTCCAAAAATCCTCGTGCTGAGCCTATCGAAGCATCTACAGCTTGAAGCCGATAGAAATAGATGCCACTCGGGACATCGGCTTTCCAGGTTACTTGATAGAATCCGGGCGACTTTAGTTCGTTGAGAAGCATGGCGACTTCCTGCCCAAGCAGATTGAAGATCCTCAGACTCACCATACCCGACACGGACAACTGAAAGCTGATCACTGTTGTGGGGTTAAACGGATTTGGAAAGTTCTGAGAGAGAGAATACCCGGATATCCCTTTGCCAGGATCTGAAGCCACGGCGGTGACAAAATCCTGCCGATAAAGAACGATGAATCCATCCCCCCCCACCCACTCATGAACGGTGTTCCCGGTCCGATATGTCGTGATATCAAACAGCGGGGCATTTGTGAATGTATTTAAAGAACGCATGGGGAAGGTGTCCGTGTATTGCAGGAGAGAGCCGTCATAGCCCGAGACAAGAACGCGTTGATGTCCGGAATAGTCGGCTCCGAGGATTTCGAGATCGAGTGATTGGGACGCGAAAGGCTTGTCAAAGTATTCCCACGTCATTCCGCCATCAGATGTCCTGGCCAGTTTCTTCTGATCGCTAGTCGCAATCCAGCCATGGAGTGAGTCCGAAACATCGAACGCTGAATCAAACGACCCAACATTTGACACGAGTGTCCATGTTCTTGCAGTGTCACGCGAGAGCCAAAGCCCTTGCGAATTGGCAAACCAAATATGACCGGGATCTGTCGCCTTGACCTTGAAGAATGAGGAAAGAAGCGTTCCGTTGCCCGCAGGGAATCGTGTCCAACTTGCTCCGCCATCCACGGTCACGAGATTAAACGGCAAGTTGTTTGGTGAGTACCGCACCTCATACGCAAGCCCAATCTGGCGATTGTAGAAATACACGCCTCGCAGTGATTGGGCATCCGGGCCGAAGGGGATCGAAGTCCAGTGTCCCCAAGCGTCTATTGTCTTGTATATCGTCGTCCTGCCCGCGATCCACCCGTTGGTCGAATCAAGCATCTGAATGCTCCCGAGAACCTCATTGCCCAGAGCGAATACCAAAGACCACGACTTGCCCCCATCGGTGGTCTTCATTACCTCGCCGCTGGTTCCATCGACACACCATCCGCGATGATCATCCACGAACGCAAGCCTATACACGCGATTGGTACTCGAGTGACTCACGTTCCGCCATGTGTGCGCGGTGTCGGAGGTGATCCGTAGCCGTGCACCTGAAATGAGGCCTTTCCACGGCGTCGGGAAGAAAACCTTGCGCGGTCGATCAGATGTCGCCTCGATCAGAGTTTGATTCCAGGACTTCCCCCCATCGCGCGATTGAATGAGCACACCTCTCGATGTGATTGCATACGCAGTCATTGAATCCACTGCAAAGAGGCTTGAGATAGAACCGTGGTCGGCCTCTGCGTACTGCAAAGTCCACGTGTGCCCCCCATCAGCCGTCTTGTAGATTCTGTTTTCTTCCCCACCGATCCATCCGACATTCGAATCTGCGAAGGCTATAGTTCCCATGATGAAGCGGAGGCCGCACCAAAGTGTATCCCACGATGACCCCTTGTCCGCACTTCGAAGGATGAAGGAAACCGAATCCGATATCACATGAGAACCGCGCGCGATGGTGCTGGCTCCCAGGGCAAGAATGGCTCCATTCTTCAGCTCGGAGAATTTCGACACAGTGCCGTACGGTGCGAAGTAGTCGCCGGCGAAAAATCGAGGCACCTGGTAGGTAGTCCTCCAGAGCCCATAGAAATTGTCCAGTGTTTGAATCGCTCCTGTTGTTGTCCCTTTTAGCAGCGTTGTTGTCGAAACGGGATGAAATGTCACCGCGTCGGTCATAGACACATTTGTGGAATTCCATGAGCTACCACCATCTGTCGTGTAAACCAATGGGATGTTGTCGCCGGTGTAACTATGTGGAGAAAACACAAAGCCATGAAGTGCGTCAACGAAGGCTATCTCTTTGAGCTCGACCCGCTGGTAGTGGGCTCTGACTTTCCATGTTTCCCCGCCGTCTGTTGTGGCAAGAATGCTGCCTGCCGCATTCACCGCAAATCCGATGCGATCGCTGAGGAAACACATGTCGTTGATCGGGGAAGCAGGAATATCAGGATAGAGCAATGCCCACTGTGAGACAAGGCGGGAAGGAGTTAGAAGAAGCGAACTGAATACTCCGAGACAAACCGCGATTGTCAAATTTGTAGAGAATCTTTTCAAGTGAGTAATCCTCTTAGATTGGCCATGAGGCGAGACCAGGTCGCCTTCTACTTCACAAAAAGTACATTTTGTTTACGAAAGTCCTCCGCGCGTGCCAGATAACCGCGGGAGGGGAAACCGAGGCACCATCAAGACCTATCTCAACAATATCATCTTCTTCGTTTCCATGTATTCACCCCCCTGCAGGCGATAGAAATAGATGCCGCTGGGGACGTTGGAAGCATTCCACGCCAGTTGATAAGTGCCAGCTTCCTTCAGTTCATTGACGAGCAAAGCAACCTCCTGACCGAGTGTGTTGAAAATC
Organism: Ignavibacteriales bacterium; assembly: GCA_026390595.1. Taxonomy (NCBI): domain Bacteria; kingdom Pseudomonadati; phylum Ignavibacteriota; class Ignavibacteria; order Ignavibacteriales; species Ignavibacteriales bacterium. The sequence continues at coordinate 37,436 of JAPLFQ010000025.1, read as the reverse complement.
CGGATTGAAACGATTGCTCTCTTCGGCAGTGAGTAGGATACGGTTGTGCTTGGATTGAAAGGGTTCGGAAAATTCTGGACAAGCGAGAACATGGTCGGAATTGCAGATTCATTCTTGATCCCAACAAGGACAGTAGTCGCCGGGTCATTGGTCTTTGTATAGAACAGACTGCTTTCGAGTCCAGCGGGTGCTGCGGGTGTTCGGGTGGCTGCATCACCGGCAAAGGCGTTTCCGAACGAGGTGATGTAATAGTAGTATGAAATGCCACGGATTGCCGTGAGGTCGCTGAAGGCATATGTTTTTGTCGTATCATACCTGATGTTGGGGCCGGTCGGTTTCGAACCGCCACATTGATAAATCATACGATATGTGCTGTCTGCCCGACCCGTCGCCCGATAGACTCTATACCCCACAAATCCGTTTGCAGATTCTTTCGGATTGGGATCCCAGGACAACGCAATGCGATCTCCGCCGCCGCGCACGTTAAACGTCGCAGGTGGAAAAGGAGGCTCCGGGATATTAAATCCGGAGTTGAAGTTGGCGACGGCTCGTCTCATCGTTTCAAACAATCTAAGTCGGCCGTTGAGAACGGAATCGTTCTTTGCCTTGGTATTGATCCTTCCGAGTTTGTACTGCAGACCAACGCTCACGCATTCGTCAAACGTCAATCCGTTGACCCCCTCCACCCAGACTACCCTAACACTCTGACCGGGTGCAATGGTGTATGGTCCGAATCCCATTCCGTGCGACCAACCACCCGGAGCGCCGGAGCCGATATTGCCCATCACCGTCTGTTGGTCGAATTTCCCAAGAGAATCAACAAGCCATGCCTGGCGTGGAGCGTGTCCCTCCGTCATTTTCGCGTACTGAATTGCCATCGACGCCTTGTCGAACTGCATGTCAGCGTTCGAGGTCATTGGTACATCCGAGCCCAGGAAGCTTGTGGTCGATGGCTGACTGAGACCAGCATCCGTGTGGTCTGTCGAAGATTTGTCGGCATAGATCGGCCCGTTGCCGGCGATCTGAGCAGCCCCAAGTCTCCAGTTGGTGTCTGCTGCCTGGATATAGGTCGAAACTCCACCGAACGATGTGTTGAATATCGGTGAGCCAATATTATCAAATGTCGCCGCATTTGGTGAACTCACCGCCTGCGGCTTGTTGGCTGCATTGTGGAGGCCCAGCCAAGTAAACATGCATCTGACATCATTCTCCGATTCTTGGATCAGATTGTTTGCAGTGTCAGGGGGATATCCCCGCGCGTCATTCATAGAGTTGGTCCCCCAGCGGGCCGAGTTGTTCACCTCAAACCCCGGACCGGGCCCACCGGGAGCATATCGAAACTGCCAATAGAACGCTACTCCCGTCAGAGTCTTCGCCGTAAGAGGGGGCGTGAGATCAGTATTGCCGGTGTTGGTGAACGTGTAATCCATAATGTGATAGTTATCATGGAACTGTTGGCTGAACGCATAGATCCTGCGTTCGACCGTCAAGCCGAGAACCGTCGTCACCTTGCTATAAATCATACGGTCGGACTTGAGTGTATCGATCACCGCCTTCATGACCTCAGGGTTGGCAATCGAAAGGTTGCCGTTGACGTACACTCGTGGCGGATCGAACTGGGCGTACAGCTCAAACTTCTTTGGAAAGAACTCATTGTCGCCGTTCCACCGCGGTCCGACCACAATGACCTTTGGGTTCCAGGTGGTTCCCGAGTTGTCGGTGAAATTCGTGGCACCGATCCAGAAACCTTTTGCCGCCTGACCGTCGGTGCGGTTGACCAACGCCGGCCAGCGCAAGCCGTATTGCTGCTCGAGCACATTTCCATCTTCAGATTCCCCGCCTTTTTCCGAATACCAATTGTGTAGCGAGCCTATCTGCAGCCACTTGGTCTGTCCTTGGGCCTGAGCCTGATCATTCATAAGGAACAGGAACATTGCCACACTGAGAAGGTGGATCAATGCCACTATTGATTTCACAAGCTTATTCACTTTGTCCTCCATTCTATATCAGCGAAGTCAAATGGACAACAATCAGGTCTTCTTAAGACGCACTTTGAGCAACGGTTTGCGGCAGTTTGTAGTGCTTCTTCGCCGAAGTCCTTCCATTCTCTGCCTTCGGCCCGCGAGAAGGTTCGCCGTATCTGTGCATAGTGAATCCTCCAGATTTTGCCCGGCAATGGCACACAACTTTTAGGCACACCGCGGCATCCGCCGAACTCACCTGAGCAAAATCATCTTCTTCGTCTCCACACAATCTCCTGATTGCAATCGATAGAAGTAGATGCCGCTCGGATATGGCGACGCATTCCATGTTGTTTTGTATGATCCCGCGCTCAGCGTTTCATTCACCAGGGTCGCAACTTCTCTCCCGACAATATCGAACAGCCTGAGAGTCACATGACTGATCGCTGACACCTGAAAGCTTACTGCTGTTGACGGGTTGAACGGGTTTGGATAGTTCTGATAGAGAACGAACTCCTTTGGAAGAGAGAGACGGGGAGCATCAATATTGGTGATACTTCCGTTCGATGCCCGAATAATCAATCCACCACTTCCAACGAGGAGCCCGTTTTGCGCATCATAGAAGGAGATCGCATGCGGACTCTGCCCAATGCCGTCAAGTGATTTGGTCCAGCTCCTTCCTCCATCACTGGTGCTCAGCACTCCCCCTGTTGCTACGGCATAGCCAGTGGTGTGGTCAGGAAAAGACAAACGTTCAAACGTCTGACTAAACGAGAAACCTGCGACGAATTGCCAGCTATAGCCCCCGTCTGAAGAGCGAAGGATGTCCGAAGAGTACATCGTTGCATTGTAGTATCCTACAGCAACGACTGTGTTTGAGTCCACGAAAACAACATCTACTAACACATGCACTACTCCCGGGGACCCGGGAGCTCGAGTCCAGACGGCGCCGCCATTCGTAGTTCGCAGGACAATAGCGCCCCCGCCGAGGGGGCCATTTCCGCCGACGGCAATGCCGTGCGAGTCATCGAAAAAGGAAACAGCGTTGAGGAAATCGGTGATGCCGCTCGATTGCGGCAACCAAGTGGTCCCGCTATCAGTCGTGCATATGATCGTGCCGCCCGATCCGACAGCGTAGGCTCTGCGGTCACTGGTTCGGCAAACATCGACGAGCGTCGCAGTGGTGTTACTCGATTGAGCATACCAGGATTGACCAGCGTCCAAGGTTTGCAGAATCGTTCCTCCATCCCCCACAGCCGTTCCGAGTCTCTTCCCCCAAAAAGAGACAGATCGAATTGCTTTCGACGTACCACTCACGCAGGACTTCCAGGTTTTTCCACCGTCGTTGGTTCTGAGAATCCCTCCACCCATTCCCAAGGCCACCGCGGAGTCTGAATCAAAGGCGTTGACACACGTAAAATTTTGAGATGTGAGGTTTATCTGGAGGTTCTTCCATGTCGTTCCACCATCCGTCGTTCGGACAATTATTCCGGCCTCACCTACGATGAATGCAATATTCGTCCCCCAAATGGACACCGAAGCAAAAGTCCGGTCCAACGCGAGTGGACTATCTGTCCATGTTGCCCCAAAGTCGGTCGTCCTCTGGACCAGGCCAGCCCTGACTCCTGAGCCAACAACAAATCCGAAGCCCGAGTTTGTAATGCAAACTCCTGACCTTGGCAAGCCCGCGTTCAAGGTCTGAAGTTTCCATGTATTTCCGGAATCAGCAGTACACATGACACCATACCCTGCTGCCACGGCGTGTCCGTTCCTTAGACAAGAGATCGCAAAGAGGGGTTGCCCCCGCTCGTTCATAACAAGAATTTGCCAACTGTTCCCACCATCGGTCGACCGGTAAACTAATCCTGTCTGCGTCACAAGGAGAGCAACCCCTGGGCTAGTGAAACTGACAGCGTTAATTTGATCACCTGGAGCGCGCCCGGTGGTCTTCGCCCAGCTCACACCGCCGTCAGTTGTCCTCAGGATCACCCCCTCAAACAATGATCCGCCGACGATAAGGCCATTAAGGGAGTCCGCGAAAGCCACACTGCGTAGCAGTAGGGTGGTGCCGCTTGCCCGCAGAGTCCAATCAATTCCTCCGTTTGTAGTGAGCAAAATGGTCCCCGAACTCCCAACTGCCGCTCCATGTCGGGAATCAGAGAACGAGACCGACGAGAGACCGTACAACGTCGATGTGTTTGTCGTCTTCCAGGATTCTCCCGAATCTGTTGACCGGAGAATAGTCCCGGCAGCACCCACAACAATGATTGTCGATGAGTCGATACACGCAACGCCGGCATAGGTCAGCGTGGGCACGGATGGATTCAGCCATGTCCACTGAATCTGAGAAACGGCTCTTGGACCTTGCCACAAGAAGCAACTAGCGACAAGCAGGACGATTCGTCTACTCATTTTATAACCAACATCCTCTCTGTATATCAGCCGTTCGTTTAAGGGAAGACCTCCACAGAATAAATATCCACAAACAAGTTTGAGCCGATGAGAACTAATGATGATCGCTGAATCGAAAACGGTCACGAATGACATCTAGCCAAGCCTGGTCAGAACTTCTATCTGAGCAGGAGCATTTTCTTAGTTTGCACGAATTCCTCGACCTGCAGTCGATAGAAGTATGTGCCGCTTCGGACGTTGGAAGCATTCCACCGCAGTTGATAAGTGCCAGCTTCCTTCAGGTCATTGACGAGCAGCGCAACTTCTTGGCCAAGGGCGTTGAATATCCTGACTAAAACCATCGTGCTCCTTGGAACCGAGTAGCTGATTGTTGTGCTCGGGTTGAATGGATTGGGGTAGTTCTGAGCAAGCTCAAGTTGACTCGGTATGACGTGCTGGTCAGAGACTAAGTCGGGTGGGAGGAGCCTCCAGTACGTCGAATCACTTAAGCCACCGGGATCTGAAAAGACACAGATGATGGTAACTGCCGAGCCGTGTGGGTCTGGGGCGGACAAGAGAAGATAAGAGCTGTCACTTCCAGACTGAACGATAGAGCTGTTTTGCTTCCAAGTGAAGGTAAGACCATCACCGTCAGGGTCATAGGCGCTGACAGAGAATCTGATCGGTAGGAATCTTGTGTCTGCGAATACCGGACGATGAGAAACGAAGACGGGTTTGTGATTAACCTGCGCCTGCGTTTGTGCGCTGATCAGAACACAGATCGTAAAGAGAGTTACGATTGATATCGACAGTTTCATATGATAACACCTGTGTTGCTGCGAAAGCGGTGACAGCCTACGTTTATTCAGCATGGCGTGGCAAACTCACCTGAGCAAGATCATTTTCTTCGCCTCCAACAACCCTCGTGCTGAGCCTGTCGAGGCATCTCCAGCTTGCAGTCGGTAGAAGTAGATTCCGCTGGGCATCCCAGAACCATCCCACTGCACTTTGTAGACACCCGGTTGGCCTATTTCATTCACGAGTGTGGAAACCTCTTTGCCGAGAACGTCAAATACTTTCAGTGTCACCAATCCGACGGCTGACAGCCGATAGCTGATCGCCGTCGTTGGATTAAAGGGGTTGGGGTAATTCTGACCCAATCCGAATTGTGCTGGTATCGAATTGTCTGCTGGTTCAACCGAACTTGTTTGACCCACCGTAAATTGCCTCGCCTGCGACCACGCCCCCCGAACGCCGTTGGAGACTGCGGAAACATGCCAGTAATATTTGGTCCCGTAATTCAAAGGGCCTACGACTTGAGAGCTGGCCGAGGTTGTGTCATCGAATACAAACGTCATAAACGACGAAGTGTATGGGGAGACCTGGACGACATAGTAAGTTGCTCCCACAGTTGGAATCCATCGGAGCATCGGACTAGCAGAGACGTTGATTGCACTGTCAGCCGGGGAGATGAGTGCCGGCGGTTCTCCTGGATAACTGATGCCATTTATTTTGGCGCCGAGAAGACTCCGCGAGGACCCCTCAGGCCACAAGGCACCAATAAGTCCAATGCCCTCGGCCAGTTGTTCCTGAATCGTTGAATGCGCAAATGCACTGTCTACTGGACTGTAGAAATTGACAAAGAGGACATGGGCTCGCCTGCCAAGCACCATCCGGTATGTTGATGAATCGAATCGCACGTTCATGGTTCCACGCTGCCAGACTGTTCGCGAAATATCACTCAATCGATACCAGAGCTGCGGAGTCCCATAGTAGGTATCGAACCTATAGACATCACCGCTTGAGTCAATTCGTTCGAAGGTCAGTGCCGAACTCTGATAGCGGTGCGAAAGCCTGTGCGTGACCGCATACGATCTTCCCTGGAACGTTGTATCACCGAGGATCGAAGCGGATATAGTGTCTGCTGCTTCGCTCGCGAAGTACGAAAAGTCACGGTATACCCAGGCGTTTCCCTTCCCGAGCGGGTAGAAGGCGTGCATGGTGTCCACCTGAGCCAAAGCGCCCGGCGCACGGCTAAAGAACAGGAAGAGAATAGCCCCTGCGATCCATTCCACACGGATCAGACGGGGCGGCCCGCGAAGGTTTCGTAACCTACCGGTACACAGATGCTTTCTGCTGCCACGTTCCAGGTTCATACATTCCTATGTATCACGATCGTGCGGCGGATCCGTTCTATGTCTTGCTGGCTTCAAAATAAAGGTCTTCGCGATCATTTGTCATTCTGTCTGATCACGGAGGAGCAAAGGCAACAACACAACTATGGACAAAACACACAGCACAATGTATTAGAACATACCGATGATTGCTTTGAATCGTAATCGCCCGAAAGGACGAAAAGAGGGTTAATCCTTAATAGAGAGGATCTCCCCCGCTGTTCGTTGTCATTTGGTCATCGATCTCGTTACCTTGTTCATGTAACGCATCCATCTTCACGGACAACATTCGGGGAATTAATCCAACCGGTTCTCCCCATTTTGCTTTGCGCCCGTCGCGGTTGTATCTAACCGCCCCCGAAAAAGAGCTTCGGGGCAGGCAAGACCGCAAAGAGACGACAAGAGAGTTTTTGAAATGATTTCTATCGAGATGTTTTCTTTGCGGTTCTTTGCGCTCTCGCGGTTGCATTCTATACTTGAAGGGGCGCGAGGAGGTATTCGAAATAAGTGCTACAGCGGGGTTGCCCACACTTTGAGAACGATCATTGGCAATTACTATCCAACGAGTTTAGCGTCCCCTCTCGAGCGTTGGCTCGTGGGGCGAGAGAGGGGTGTGTGCTCTTGACCGGCAAGCTGCAAAAAGTAAGGCACACACCCCTTCCATCCCCTCTCCCACTCACACAAGCAACCGCACAGAGGGGACTGTTCCAGCTTTGAGAAAGAGCAATTACAGTGACAATCCGAAGAAAAAACGTCCCCTGTAGCGGCAGTAAAATAACATTCAAACAAGATGATAGACATATCGAGGATTACCGACTATCTCTACGTGGGTTCCAGAGTCGGGAAGGAACATGCCGACGAATTGAAGGTGCTCAGTTTCAACCTGATCATCTCCATGATTGGTCAACTGCCGCCTGACGAGATTTATACACGTCCCCCCTTCAAGACTTTGTGGGTCAAAACCTATGATACGTTTCTTACTCCCATCACGGTCAAAAAACTGCTCGTGGGAGTCGAGGCCGCATTGCCAATCATCCAGGACAAGGGCAAGGTGCTGGTATTCTGCATGGAGGGGAAACGGCGAAGCGTTGCAATGGCAGCCGCCATCCTTATCAGCATGGGGCATACCGTCGAACAGGCGACCGACCTGTTGACCACCGCCCGAAAGATAGCCGATCCAAGACGCTGGTATATCCGAAGGCAGATCAAAGCCTTTGAACGATACTGGCAGAAACGAGAATCGCGATGGAAAAAACAATAAGAAACATCCGCGTCATCATCAATCCAGCCGCCGGAAAAGACGAGTCCATGTTGCCTACCATCAATGCGTCCATGAAAGAGGCTGGTATCAAGTGGCATGCATCAATTACCCACGAAGCGGGGGATGCGATCCGGTTTGCGAAGGCTGCCATCAGCGAACGAATGGATGCCCTCGCCGTGTACGGCGGTGACGGCACGCTGATGGAAGCGGTTAGCGGCCTCATTGGATCAGAAATTCCGTTGATTATTCTGCCCGGCGGGTCTGCCAATGTCATGGCCACGGAACTTGGCATACCCGCTGATCTTAGAGAAGCCTGCGCCCTCATCAGTCAGGTTCCGCAGACAATGAGAGCTATTGATGTTGGACAGTTCGATACGCGCTATTTTATCACAGCAATGAGCTTTGGATTTGGGGCGGACCTGGTCAAGGGGGCGAACCGTGAGAGCAAGAACAGGATGGGCATCTTCTCCTATTTTCTGTCAGCAGCAGCGGCTTTTAGAAAGTCCAAGAGAGCCATCTATCACCTGGTAATCGACGGACAAGAACACAAAGTGAAGGGCTTCACATGCTTGATATCGAACACGGGAAATCTTGGATTCAGCAGGATATCGTACGACAAGCATATTGATGTCAGTGATGGATTTCTGGATGTCGTTGTTGTCCGCAAAGCAAATCTAGGTCTGTTGAAGCTGATGGCAGTAACGCTGCTCAAGCGGGAACGTCCGCACAATGTGGAGTTGGTAGCGCACTGGCAAGGGAGAGATATCAGGGTTTCCTCAAGCCCAAAACAGACAGTCCAATGCGATGGCGAGATGTTGAACCAGAGTTCTTTTCATATTACTGTCATTCCAGGGGCGATCAATGTGTTAGTTCCCAACAAGAAGGGGAACTCTGTTGAATAAGCGTTTGCTGGCTCTGTATGCCTTCATCGTGATCAGTATCATTGGGCTGACGGTTTTTGTTGTACTGAATCCGGCTTCATCATTCGATCTCGAGATTACACGGGCGATACAGAAACGAAGGAGCTGGGATCCGACGCTCTTGATGAGATTCATCAGCATTTTTGGCGATGCTGCCGGTGTATTTCTTTCGATCTTTGTACCTGCATTGCTCTTCTTTCTCACCAATCGGAAGCGAGAGGCTGCGTTCACTCTCTCTGTCATCATCCCGGATCTATGCAATGTGTTGGTGAAGATAGTGATCGATCGCCCGCGGCCATCATTGGAAGTTGCCAGGGTGCTTGCGCCTTTTACCGAGAGCGGTTTCCCCAGTGGACATGTTGTTCATTATGTCGTGCTGTTTGGTTTTCTCATAGCGGTAATGATCGTCGACAAGACCATTACTTCGTTTTGGAGAATTTGCGTTGGCCTCTTTTCCGCCTTCTTAGTCCTCAGTGTCTCAATCTCCCGGATTTATCTTGGCGCTCATTGGGCCACAGATGTTATCGGCGGCTACCTCTTCGGCGTTGCTTATCTGGGGATATTTCTCCACTACTATTTCAAAGGCCCCAAGTTCAAACACCATACAAAAGCCTGAGTTTCGGGCTGCCCATCCGAACTCCCCAGATTTCTCTTCTTCGTTCAACGCGTTAGGCTCCCTTCATCCGTCAGATTCCTTCCGTTCCTGCCGGGAATTCGACGGTCCGTCCCCTTTTAAGGAACAGTGACCAGCGTTCCGCAGCACTCCGGGGCCTAAACTGATGAAGGCCTGCGATCATGCCCGCGTTCGGGATTAATCCCCTTTCCATCCCTTTGTGCTATTACGTTTCACTAATCTCTTTGGTAACTCATAGAGGGTACAGTTCAAGACAGACGATGACCCAGCCCTCTCTTTTCCCTCCGGTTGTCTCTACAGATCCCGGCTGGAAAAGAAAGCACCACAGTTGGACATGAGTTCGTCAGGCGTCATGAAAGGACATTCTGGTATGAACAAATCTAAGCTCGGTTTCTTTTTGCTTTGTGCTGCGATATTTGCGGGAATTGCGATCTCCACCCTGGGTTGTGCTGGCATGGGACTCATGTATGGAACTGTCAGCGTCAACATCATCGACCAGCCTCTTTGGGGACCGACAGGGTACGATCGCGCGGATTACTATTACTTTCCGGATATAGACTGCTACTACTCTGTTGCCGAACGACAGTATATCTATTGGGACGGGTCTTATTGGAGATATGGCGCGTCGCTGCCGCCCGGCTACGCAACCTATGATCCATACCGCTCATATAAAGTGGTAATCAACGAAGACAAGCCTTATCGATACAATGAGAGTCATAGAGCAGAATACAAAGCATACAAGGGGAAAAAGGATCAACCGGTGATTCGCGACAGCCGCGATCCCAAGTATTCCGGGAAAAAGGAACGTCCCGACCGTGACAACGGGGAAAAACAACAGAATCATTGATTTGCTCTTCAGCACGCAGATCAAGGCAATCCTCACAACCTTGTCGGCTTTGGCGGGTATATCATGCTTGAATACACCGAAAGGATACAGGACTTCAAATGAGTCACTATCAAATGTCTGGTTCAGGACTTTACGATTCAAACTTTCATCTCATTGCAAAGTCAATGGGGGAAAGTCTCTTTGACAATGCCAATCAACGAGTTGGTACGCTCCGGGGGGATACTCTCTTCGACCTTCAAGACAGGAAAATGATGAGTGTGCGCGGCTCGGATATCTACGATGCGTCCGACAAGAGGGTCGCTTCACTATCGGTCGTGAAGAAGGCAATCCAGGGAGTTGTTGAGGGGGTCATGACAACCGCCATGTGGTATTGCTTCATCCGGTGAAGCGGGATCTTGCTGGTCCCTTTCGCTCGCGTGGACATCAACGGTCTGCGGAGGGGATCTGTACACGGTTTCGTTGGCGGTTACGTCAGATGTGAGCTGGAATCACCAGCGGTGCAACAGAGGGAGCGGACGATGAAAGGTTACTTCTCTTTAGCTTTCGTTTTGATTCTATGCCTGAGCTCGTGTACGGACCAATCGGGTTCATCGATCGCGATTGATATCCTCCATTCACCAGTGATCACGAATACTACGAATAGCTTCACTTTCAGTATCGATGCCAGAGGGTATTCCGACAACAGTAATAGTAATCTTAGCTTTCTTTCAGATTCACTGGTTGTCACTCTTTCATCCACCAGCTATTCGTCCGGGCAGGCGATTATTTCTGTCAGTGATGTGTCAAATGCCACGATCTTCTCCGATACGGTCAGATCGAACAAAACGATTGCCATCGCACATCTCAAGACGACGAAGCCAAGGCTTTGCCGGCTTCAGATTTCCAATTTGACGGCAAAGCTCGCGTTCGCGGTTGTGGGTCAATAGAAACAGGGAGTGTCTACATCGGAAGCACCGCCAAGCCAGAGTGCTCATTCTGGAGGAAGGAATCATGAACAATAACACACTCAAACCGCATACGCTGGTCTTTGGAAATGAAATTGACCGGTGTCCTGATTGCCGGCATGTTTGGACGGACGACGCTGAGTGCCACTACAACGACTGCCGGTATTTCTCCCTTGATCAGGAAATGGAGGTCGAGGAAGATGGCTTCGTTTTTCAATTCTCGACAGCGAAACTGCCTGCGACCAATTTCGCTGCATAGGTCACCAGTCAATCAGGGCCAGGGAGTCAATTGAAACCTGGGCATGTTCACGAACTCTGAAGCTTCATCCGTTCTCTTTCATCCATTTGGCTGCGGTCGCGTATCCGCCCCCCGAGGCATCCACGAAATGAACGTGTGAATACTGCCGTTGTCTCACAAGACATGTCATGATGGCCGACGTCGACACGTGGATACCGTACGACACTTCGCCGGCCCGCCTGAGCCCATCGAGATACTCCTCCAACGCTTTCCGTTTCGCACTGTTCCCTGCAAGAACCAGACGAAGATATCCATCGAATTTTCTGAAATCTGTGTTCCAGACCAGATCCTCTTTGTACCTGATCCACTGCGTCCGGCCGGTTCGTACGCCTGCCAAGAAGAACAACCATCCAAAAACAACCTGTAGTCGCTGACGAATCCCGTAACGGAATTTTTGCGTGACGTCCAGGTTCCACGTCCTGACACGCGCTTCGTGTCTGAGTATGAAAGCCGAAAGCGAAACATTCAGGCGGTCTTTCGTGATGGGTCTGCAGGCGTTGGCATCTCCATAGATTTCGGTGATTTTCATGAGCGCTCGCTTGTAGACACGCAGGGTTTGTTCGAGTGGGGCATTCGCCCGCACGATGACAGCTATAGTTTCCTCTTCAGGACTCTTGATCTCGTTCCAGCGGCACTCAAGACCGGAGAAATCCGCCTCAGCATTTGCGTCGGGACTGACGACGTACTCATCAGGAAGTTCCCCGAGTTTCAGTAGTTCTTCAGCATAGTGGGCACCGCCCCCAAAGAATGCGCACTGGTCATAATGCGCCGAAACCCGTTGACGGGCAACGAGGAGCTGCTGACCATGCTCGCGTAGAAACGAGGCTGGGACAAGAGCGGCGCGAAGCTCGAGTGCGAAACTCTGTAGGGCCATTGCCGCCGTCGCTGCGAGGGCTTTCGCGGCTGTCCCGGAGGCTGAGAGCGGCAGGCAAACGAGTGCACCGTCCCCTCCGAACACATAGGGGAGGTCGAGAGGTTTCAGAGCGTTCGTGATGGCTGCGATGACAGAGACGCCGACTGTGTTCACCGCCTTGTATTCGCCGGCAGCGATGGCACCGGTAGAATTCACGACGTCCGCTATGGCAAGGCACCAGTTGTCCGGTAACGGCCGATAGTTCCTGGAATCGGTGAGTTCATCGAAGTGTTCGACCGGCGGGAGTGAAGCGTAGAAGTTCTCTGAATTGTCGATGTCTTTTTTCATACCCCATCCCTACTCTCAAACCGAAGAACAACTATTTGGCAGGTTGCCTGCATTTGTTCCAACATCGTACCGGCCGGAACGAAGATCAAGCACCTATTGCAACAAGACCATCTTCTTGGTCATCGCCGAACCTCCGGCACGGAGCTGGTAAAGATAAACTCCCGTCGAAACCGCCTCACCCCTGCCGTCTCGGCCATCCCACCTCACCGAGTGGCTTCCAGGTGCCTGAACCCCATCGACCAGGGTAATGACTTCTCTCCCCAAAACGTCATACACTTCAAGCGTTACAGAGCTAATAGCTAATAGCTGATAGCTGATAGCTGTGGCGGGATTGAACGGGTTTGGGAAGTTCTGCGAGAGCGAAAACGCTGCCGGCAAGTCCTGGTTCCTGATAGCTGAGGTCACCTGTCCTGGCGCGGTAAGAAGAAGACAGTTGCCAACAGGGCGTTCGCCGGTCGCATCGGAGGGGACGTTCATTATCGCCCCTTCAAGGACGAAGGTCGTCGATCCTCCGCCATCAAGATTCAAGCCCTGATAAACCCCCTGCGCAATCATGATATCGGCAAATTCGTACAGCGTCATGCCTACGCTTGTTGTTTGTCGGCCGTCCACGGCAAAGAAATAGACGGTTGTGCTGTCCCTTGAAAAGCCAACGCCGCTTCGCGGGTTTCTTTGGGATGAGAAGGAAGGAAAAGTACCTTCGATGGAATCGGTCATCCCCCCGATGTTTTTCCCGTTGAGGACGATTCTCGGCCAGCCGCCGACAAGCGTTCCCGGAATACCGGTGTTCAGGTTGGTGCCCAGCCAGAGTTTCACTGTATCACCGACGCTTGCGGTTGTCATCCCATGTTGGGGAGAGAGGTTATATCCGGAAAGCACGAGCGTCTCAGTCCCGAGAGCAGAACTTCCTGAGGTCGACTTTCCTGTCACGAACGCATAGACAGTATCCATCCTTCTCTTGAAGGCGTGCAGGCTTACCTCGTTGATAGCCATTTTCACGGTGTCGGTTGGCGTCGAGGGTCCAAAATAGCGGTTGAAGAGCACAACCGTGTTTGATTTCGGCGCGTCATTGACACCGAACAAATCGATGGCAGCTTTCTGCCCGATGAATGCTTTGCCGGAAAATTGGAACCTCTCAAGCAGTGGCTTGCGGTCGACGGTAAGAGCGAACTGAGAATGGATGTTGTCGAAGATATCGTTCGGAGACCCGGTCATCTTCGTCCCTTTGACGAACTCTTTCTCGATGACACAGTTGTTCTCGTTCTCGCCGGTTGTCAGACTGAAGAAATCAGCATTCAGCGCAGCAACCACTGTCCGGTCCGGCGTTTCGTGCCGACGCGCGATCGACGTGGTTTTTTCTCGGCCAAAAAGCCGGTCGAATGCCCTCGACGCTGTAATTTCAAGCTCGGCGTGTTTGAGGTCGATCTCGAGAACATAGATTCTCCAGGGACCGCTTGCGGGAGCAAGGTAGTAGTATGTGACTCCCGGTCGGACGACGCGGCTTGCCAACACTTCATGCTTCTGGGGGGCGCCGATGGAGCTCCTGGAGCCCGTGTGCAGTCCGGCGCTCGAGTGTCCACAGAGAAACACAGCAAGCAGCGCGATGGCCACTGCCTATCAATAGTCATGCCGACCGCGACGAAACCACAATCGACAATCGGCATTCGACAGTGCTCATACAAACCGTGCCGTTTCTCAATCGACAATCGAAAATCGGCAATCGACAATTCCTTGCGACCCCGGCGCGACTCAAACGCGCGACCTACAGCTTAGAAGGCTGTTGCTCTATCCAACTGAGCTACGGGGTCAACTACCGCCTATCTTCTTCGACGCTTAGTCCCGACTCAAATCGTCGGGATTCTGAAAATGGCAGCCACTCACAAACAGCGTTCGTGGGCCATTTTCGAAAAGGCTGTTGCTCTATCCAACTGAGCTACGGGGTCGTTCAAATTACTTCATTTTCCACGATTCTAATCTCCCCCATCTCACCAAGAATCCAAAAAACCTCGATGCATGGTAAGATTTTATACCAGCTCGTATCCGCTGGTATAGGCTCGTGTTAGTAAATGGTAAGGACATTTTTCTCGACTCGCAATCCCTTCATTCCAGCAGCTGATGATAACGGCATCGTCTGCCCTAATCATCACGTCGAGACGGATCGGAGCAATTCTGCAAAACCAGGGAAGGATACGGTTGGCTACGCGGGATTTCTCAAGGACAAACAACTCCGAAAGTACTCGCGGGCAGAATATCCGTAGCATTTGGTTGGCTTTCGACGGGCAGTCTCAGCGAGAAAGCATCTCGGTCTCGATAGCAGTGCCGAAGAACCAGAGCCCGACTAAAACTCACTTTCTCGCCTTCACATTATCCATTCGTGCAGTTCCATCGGGCGGAATGCTCAAGAGAAAGAGGACTGGCAACGTTTCCAATAACGTGCCCAACGCGCTCAACCTCATAGTTCTCTGCCTCAGAGAAATCCATCATGGCCTGCTCGATACGCTTCGCTGACATCTCAATACAGCTTAATTGCCCGAGGATGGAGGGATTGCCAGCTAAGGACCGCTTCGCGCCACAGAGAGTGAGAGAAATAGTTGCCAACGGATTGTTAATTCTGTGCTGGAATCCTTTTACAACTTCATGCATAGTGCTGAGTTGAGTCTGTCTTGTTTCCAGCTGCCTCAGGTTAAGGATCCTCGCCTCTCACTGCTGTGCAACTTCGTCTTCTCCACTACTGCGAACCGGCAACCGGCAGATGCACTTCAACGCTCAGCCCCTGTCCAGATGTATTTTCAAATTCCATCCGACCCCCATAAAGCTCAACAAGGCGCTTGGCGATTGTGAGACCCAACCCGGATCCTTGCTGCTCGTACGCCGGTCTGTCAAATTGAACATACGCGCCCAGGTTCGTGATTTGGTCGGCGGTCATTCCACGTCCACGGTCCTTCACTTTCAGAACAAAATCGTCCCCTTTGACAGACGTCGTGACCGATACTTTGCTCCCGGCAGGCGAAAATTTGAAAGCGTTGTCGACCAGTTCGTCGAATATCTTCTCAAAGTGCATTCCTGAGACGGCCACCTGGCTCTCCGACAAGTCGAGCTCAAGATCATCCACGCGCCAGTTCTGCTCTGCCTTTTTCCGACTGGTACAACGGATGAGCATCGCGGTCTCCTGGAGCTGCGAGGATTTCAAGAATGCCAACTTCTCCTCGTCAGCGCCGATGACTTCGATCTGCGTAAACATCACGAAATTCTCCAGCAACCTCTGCAGCCTTTTTCCCGACTTGTACAGCAACTTGCCACACTCAACGATTTCGGTTCCTGAGAGCTTGTCCCCGTCATCACGAATGATCTCTGCGAAACCGATGATGCTCGCGAGCGGAGTCCGAATTTCGTGAGGCATTGCAAGCCTGATGCTCGACCGGAGTTGCGAGAGCTTCCTCTCGGCCTCGTCTGTATTTTCCTTACGCTTCGACAAGCGCGAATCGACAGCGGCCAGAAGCTCATCACCCGTGAAGGGCTTCACAAGAAAGTCATCAGCACCGAGAGACATACCTTTTCGCATCGTCTGCTTGTCGGAAAGTCCCGTCACGAAGATAAAGGGGATCGTAGCGTTGGCGGGATCCATCCGGACTCTTTCGATGAACCCGAATCCGTCGAGATTGTCCATCATCACATCGGAAATAATGAGTTCGACCGGTTGATTTTGCACGATCTCGAGCCCCTTTTCACCATCGCCCGCCTCCAAAACAGTATATCCGGACTGGCGCAAAACGCTGCTGATCATGCTTCGGTACATTTCTTCGTCGTCGATGACAAGAATGGGATTCATGTGATTCTCCTTGGTAACAGTCTCAATGTAGCCTTTTCTAGAGTTAATATCAGGACAGTATCAACCATCCACGAATTCGGACGATCTCATGGCGATAGGGGCCAGCTTGCCCGCAGATCCATCCGGCGGACCGAATGAATGAACGTTCTGGAAGTTCCTGAATGTCTTGAGCTTCTGTATAGGTGTCTTTCCTTCCAACCACGGCACAAATCTGAAGTTATTGTGGAAGAAAAGAAATTGGTTGAGATCTCTCTGTAACTCGTACGCCGAGGCAGGAAAGTTCTGATCTGCGGACGAGCCCCTGAATTGCATTTTTGAAGTGATCGAGAAGAGGGCGTCGCTCGAGTGGTTCTCGACGAACGAATGCGCATAGCCCTGCTCTCCTATCAATGCGGGGAAGTCACGATGCGGCCGATGATCATTGGGATTGTGGAATGGCATCCCTTTCCGCGTTCTGATTTCCGAAATCGTGAATGGGAAGCTGTGTGCCACATATTCTACAAAGGACAGCGCTGCCGCAGACGTCATCGCCAAATTCACCTGTGCAACCTGCAAATACGTGGTGGCGTCAATGGCCGAGAAAACCACGGGCTGCAGTCCGCTCAGCCGCATGGCCAGCTTCGTCGTGTGCAGGTGGACAATCCGTCCGGGTGACGGCGCGACCTGATCAATCACAGATGCTATTCTGCTCAGATACAACCGTCCGGTGTGCGACAATTCCGAACAGATGCTTTCGAGTGCCACCGGTGTTGGATGATCAGGAACAATCGACCGAATTTGTTTCCACGGGATAGACATAGGGGGTATCCTTCCAAATTCACTTGGCCAGAATCATCTTCTTCGTCGCAACCAGGCCATCGACCTGCAATCGGGCAAAATACATTCCCGAAGCAAGCATTGGGCCGCGGACAGCGCCGGCATTCCACTGCACGGCATACCGGCCCTCAGTTTGGTATTCGCTTACAAGTGTGTTGATCAAACGCCCGGCGACATCGTAGATTACCAGTCGCACATTTGCTGGTGTGTCCAGTTTGTAGGAAAT
Source organism: Ignavibacteriales bacterium (assembly GCA_026390595.1). Lineage (NCBI taxonomy): Bacteria > Pseudomonadati > Ignavibacteriota > Ignavibacteria > Ignavibacteriales > Ignavibacteriales bacterium. Next base: position 19,934 of record JAPLFQ010000025.1, on the reverse strand, counting down.
CGTTGTAGATGGATTGAAGGGGTTCGGATAGTTCTGTTCGAGTGCGAATGTCGCGAGTTTCACTTCGTTGCTTTCCTGCCTATTCCAGGCCAGCATCCCGGCAGAGACCTCAAGATATTTGGCATTTGCATCGCAGATTACCACTCCAGTCAAGAACACTCGAACCGTGTCCGCCGTTGAAAATGTCCTGAGCGTGAAAGACACTTTTCCGACGGCGCCTTCACCTGTCGGCAACGACGAACGATACGGAGCCAGAATCACAACATTGAGTGTCGAATCGTTCTTGAGGTATTGATAGAATTCCATTCCTGCCGCGATGGACCGGTCAGTTCCTTCGTATGCCTGCAGCATGGCACCACCTCGGGTATTGATCGAGAATTGGAAACCCGCAATGGCATCGGTGCTTGTAAGCTCAACCGAGATGACATTGTTCGAAGTTCTTTTCGGGATCAGTGTGTTGCCTGCGAGAGCAGCATGAATCTGGAGGGCCAGTAATAGAGCAATCACCGCTGTGAATCGATTTCCATGTCTTGAGCGTCCGAACATTGTCTTCTCCATCTTGCTGTTTGATTTGCTGCAGCGAGAAGTGCATTGTGAGTGCCAGACTCATCTGGCCGCAACTGCGGAGAAGCCCGGCCTCTGCAAGTGGCGGGATGACAGCGGGTAAGCAGACAATCATGACGCGAGGCAGAAGAACAACGGGGAAGTCAAATCGCTGAAATATTTACAATCGCACAATCGATGACGAGGTGGGGGTGAGAGGCCGTGTACACGTGTCAGCGGCATGGATTTTGGAGCGCCAAAGCTTCTGAGAATCTTCCTTGACTCATTGCTCTGTTTGAAACAACCGAGGAGTTCGATATTGTAACTTCTACATCTTCAGATGGGCCGTCATGCCTCATTTCGCTTGAAATATGCCGGTTTCTCTTGGTACTTCATTTGCGCTCTCTGTGCCTGACCACACAGAGGAGCACGATCATGACAACGGCAATCTACGCTTCCAACGTTCTTCCCTACCTCCGACCTCAATCGGGGCGCTCCAATCCAGAAGAGAAGCAAGTGGCTTTGGATCTGCATAGCGGACCCAATTTCCAGATGCTCATGGAATCAATCTGGACAAACTTCTCCGATGCCATGAGGGTCACAGACTCGGAAGGCGTGATCGTGGCGGTAAACGATGCATACTGCCGATTCGTAGGGATGCAGCGTGGCGAACTCGTCGGGAAGCTGTTTACGGTCGTGTACAACCAGTTGACCGACCGCTCGCGCTCACTCGAGAGCTATTGCAAGAGATTCAATGAGAGAAGCGTGGAGCCATTGATGAACCGTCAGGTCAACCTGGCTAGCGGAGCGACCGTAGATGTCGAGACCTCGAATTCTTTCATCGAAGGACACGACGGTGAAGCGTATAACCTCAGCATCTTTCATGACATTACAGAGCGAAAGCAGATGGAACAGGAACTGGAACGCGAACGTGGATTGCTGCGCACAGTCATTGATAACTTACCTGACCGCATCTTCGCGAAAGATTCCGAAAGCCGATTCATCATCAACAATCAAGCACATATCAAGGGCCTTGGCACACATTCACAATCAGATGTAGTCGGCAAGTCAGATTTTGATTTTCGCACACGCGATGTGGCGGAACGGATGTTCGAGGACGATCAGATGGTGATCCGCTCTGGAAACGCTTTCCTCGAGAAGGAAGAACGCCTGGTTGATCGGTCAGGACGTCCGACCTGCTTTTCGGTCACCAAGGTGCCGATGAGAGACGCTCACGGTAATGTCATCGGCCTCGTGGGTATCAGCCGGGATATCACCGATCGCAAAGAAGCGGAAAAGGCACTTGAGGAAAGCGAGCGGAAATATCACGACCTCTTTAACAATGCAGTGCAGGGGATATTCCAGAGTACCGTCGATGGCAAACTCATCTCGGCAAACTCAGCCCTTCTCATGATGTTGGGGTATGACACTCTCGAAGAACTTGCCTCGTTGAACCTCGCTGATTTGTATGTCAATCCCGACTTGCGAAACGCCCATTCTGCGAAGCTTACCGAGCAAGGGTCCTGTTCAAACGTTGAGCTCACTCTCAAGCGAAGGGACGGCACTGTTATGATTGTGTTGGAACATTCACGCGCCGTCAAGGACTCAGCGGGAGTTGTCGTGGCGTTTGAAGGCATTCTTGAGGACATCACGGAACGAAGAGCCCTCGAAACCCGGGTGCAGGAGCACCTCGCCGCTCTCAAGACATCACAGGAGACTCTTGCGGAGTTGAACGCTCAGAAAGATCGCTTGTTCTCGATCCTCTCGCACGATCTACGGTCGCCGTTTACGAGCATTCTCGGCTTCTGCGAGATTCTGCAAAACGAAGGCGAGTTCCTGTCCGATGTCGAACGCAAGGAATTTCTCGGCCACATAGAAAACTCCGCGAAGAAACAGCTGGAGCTGTTGAATAAGCTGCTCGACTGGTCACGCCTCGAAACCGGGCGGATCAAATTCGAAGCCAAAGATGTCGACCTTTCCGCCGTCGTCGCCATCAGCGTCACTTCCCATCTGGGAACGGCAAAGAAGAAAGATATTACCCTGCGATCGACACTTCCACCTCAGATGAAGACGAGAGGGGACGAAATGATGATCATGCAGGTGTTCAGCAATCTGATCAGCAACGCACTGAAGTTCACACCCGCGGGGGGCGTTATCAGCATCGATTTGAATGAATCGAGCGATGACCAGTGGCTGCTCGCCGTAAAAGATACGGGAGCGGGCATCCCAAAGGACGATTTCAAGAAGTTGTTCAAGATCGAAGAGAAATACACACGGAAGGGATTGGCTGGCGAAGAGGGAACCGGGCTCGGCCTGTCCGTTGTCCATGAGATCGTGAAGAAACACTCAGGCTCGATCACAGTGGAAAGCGAAGTCGGTACAGGCACAACATTTCTCGTTCGATTTCCAAAAATGATTGAGAATGTCGTGCAAAGCGTATTAGTTGTTGATGACGACGAAGGGATACGCGCGCTGCATTCACGGTATCTCAAACGCCAATTCCCCGGATCGCAAATCCTCCAGGCGTGCGACGGAAAGGAAGCCCTTGAACTCGCGAAGCGGTGCCATCCGCGTATCATTCTCACCGATTACTCCATGCCTGAAATGAACGGGTTCGAATTCCTGAACCTCTTGAGACAAGATGAGACAACAAAAGACATCCCCGTATTTGTGATCACAGGTAAGGATTCGACTGCCAGCAAGGAAGCGATGACTCTCAGCGGCGCTGCGGCCGTGCTCACGAAACCCGTCTCGCGGCTGGAACTTCAGGAGGCAATCGAGAAGGTTATGGCTGATAAGTTGTGAATCGCCTGAGAGAAGTCCGTCAAATGTAGAAGTCCGTCAGATGTAGAAGTCCGTCTTCTTACTACGCACAAACTCGGTGAGAAGACGGACTTCTTACTTGTGGGACGGACTTCTACCTGGACTCGTCAAACAGCCTCCCCTCGATTTCGGCCCTCATCCTCTCCTCAGCTGCATAGTCCATCACAAAGGCCTGATACTGCGGGCCAGATTCAAAATTCATCGATCTCACCTTCACACATCTCTTCTTGCTAGGAGTAGAGTCTGAGATCCACTCACGATAATCCGAATATTTCCATTGCTCAGGACAATCCGCCAGGTGAGCCCTGACAGGGTTGAGGTGGATATAGCGACAAAGATGAATCAGATACTCATCGCTATCAATCAACTTCGCCTTTGTATTGCCCTGGTAGAGATACCCGACTCGACCATGCCACGTGTTGAATGCCCGGACATATGATGTGGTGAACGCTCTCAAGACATTCGAAAAGTCTGAAGTACCATCGAGTAATACGATTGCATGGTAGTGATTGGGCATGAGAGCGTAGGCAACAAGTTGTGCGGGAGGTCGGTCACAATACTTGCGTAAGCGCCGAAGGAAGAACGCGTAGTTCTCCGGTTCGAGGAATATCCGATGACCGTCGTTTCCACGATTGTAGATATGGTAGTAGTTGTCGGGAAGGTACTTCATCGCTGCCAGAAGGTAGGAATAAGCAGCGCTTTCTGCTCGGAAAAGAGTTGGCAGAAAAAGACGGGGAGAAGTCCGTCCCGTGTAGAAGTCCGTCTTCTTGCTGAGGTTAAACTCGGCGAGAAGACGGACTTCTTACATGTGGGACAGACTTCTACTTCGGCTTCTTGAGGCGGTAGGACCGTATTTTGCCATAGAGCGTATTGATACGAATACCCAGGATCTTAGCGGCAAGTTCCTTGTCCCAGTTCACCGAAACCAGCACAGCCTCCACGTGCACTTTCTGAATATCGAGCAGAGAGATCGCTGATCCCGCTCGCGGTCCCGTCGAACTGAGACTCGGAACCGGCTCCCCTGCTGAGGCAGAACGCAGCGGCATGGCCAGATCGTCAAAACAAATTACGTCATCCTGCGATAGTATCACGGCACGCTCGATCACGTTTCCCAGCTCACGCACGTTGCCCGGCCAATCATATTTCATCAAGATTTCCAGCGCTCGTTCTTCGACTCGCTTCGGCTGCCGGGCTCCCGCATGAAATCCGAGGAAATGATCGACTAACGCGGGAATGTCATCCTTACGCTCACAGAGCGACGGCACCTGCAGAGTAATGACATTCAGGCGGAAGAGCAGGTCTTCCCGAAACCTTCGTTCCGTGGCCTCCTGGCGAAGGTCGCGATTGGTTGCCGAAACGAGCCGGACGTCCGATTTCAAATTCACGTTCCCTCCCACACGTCGAAACTCGCCTGTCTGCAGGAAGCGGAGAAGCTTCGGTTGAATCGACAGCGGCATCTCCGCAACCTCATCCAGAAAGAGAGTCCCTCCATCGGCTATCTCGACCAATCCCTGTTTCTTGTTTGATGCATCGGTAAATGACCCTTTTTCGTGACCGAAGAGCTCACTCTCGAGCAATGACTCGGGAATTGAAGAACAGTTGACCGCAAGAAATGCCTGGTCTTTTCGCGGACTGTTGACGTGGATGAACTCAGCAACGAGTTCTTTGCCTGTGCCACTTGCTCCCTGAATGAGAACAGTGGAATCAGTCGATGCGACACGAGAAGCGAGATGCATCATCTTGAGAAAGGACTTGTTTTGTCCCACCATGCTTGTGGGTAACACACTGAGAGCAATCTGCCGCTTCAACCCTTTGTTCTGTATCACCAGCCGCTTCCGCTCAATTGCTCTTTCGATCAGAGCAAGAAGGTCGTCGGTATTGTATGGTTTCGTAATGTAGTAGTACGCACCGAGCTTCATGCATTCCACCGCAGTCTTGACTTCATGAACGGCGGTGAGCATGATTACCTCTGTATCAAGATGCTGGTCCTTGATGAACTTCAGCACCTCAACGCCTCCGAGATTGGGCATCATGACATCGAGAAGCACTAGGTCAAACGGAAGGGTTTGCAGCATGGTAATCGCGATGCGGCCATCCGCAGCCGTATTCACGTAGTAGCCTTCAATCTCAAGGACTTTTTTCAAAGGCTGTAGGATGGTCTCTTCGTCATCGACGGCAAGGATGGAAATCGAGGGTTTTTCCAACGCGCACCTTTTCAATAATGAATCAGTTAATGTATAATTATCGTCCCAGAAGCCATCTCGGTGGAGAAGTGACCGTCACCCCAATGATCACCGACAATAGGTGACGGGCACCCCCTACTCCTTTTCGTCCAGCGTTTCCCGAATGGCTTTCAGGACTTCTTCCATCCGATAGGGTTTGGAAATGAACCGCCTCACACCCGACTTGAGGATTTCCGATTTCTGCCCCGGCTCGATGTACCCGCTGGCCATAAGAGCCCGAACGCCCGGTTTCGTTTTTTGCATCAGCTTGAATGCGTCCCAGCCGTTCCTTTTCGGCAAGCCCATGTCCGAAAGCAACAGGTCAATCTGATTCTCGTGTTCGCTGAACCGGTTGACCGCCTCCACACCATCTGACGCCGCGATGACCGTGTATCCATGCAGCTCCAGGAGCTTGGTGAGAAGGTCGCGGAGAACGTCCTCATCTTCAACGACAAGGATAGTCTCCGTGCCCCCCGGCAGGTCCTGATTCTTATCCGCGGCTTCCGCGGTTTTCAGGATAATACCTTCGGCAACAGGAAAGAACAGGTGGAACTTCGTCCCTGCGCCCGGCGTGCTCTCTACATCGATGAATCCATTGTGCGCCTGGATGACGCCGTACACAACCGCCAAGCCCAATCCCGTCCCCTTTCCCTTTTCCTTTGTTGTGAAGAACGGCTCGAATATTCGCAGCCTGGTCGCCTCATCCATCCCGGTACCGGTATCAGATACACTCACTTGTACATAGTGACTCGAACCCGCTTTCGGGAAGCGCGACGATACATCACGTCCCAGGGCCAGATGCGTCGCGATGATAAGGGTTCCTTTGCCGTTCATTGCATCGCGGGCGTTCACACAGAGGTTGAGCAGTGCCTGATGAAGCTGGGTCGGATCCATGGAGACCACGGGAATCGTTTTGTCGAGCCGGAGCGTCACCGTGATCATTTTGGGGAACGTCTCTTCAATCATCTTGGCCAATTCCTTGGCTGCCGAGTTGATGTTCACCGGCTCGAGGGCTGCCTCAGTTTTTCGTGCGAAGGTAAGAATCTGGCGTACCAGCGAAGCGCCGCGCTCCACTGCCTTGTTGATTGAAAAAACGCTCTCTTCGAATTGGACTGTGTTCTCTCTTGTCCGCTCCAGTAACGCCAGTTGGCCAAGAATCATCCCCAAATTATTGTTGAAATCGTGCGCGATACCGCCCGCGAGCGTCACAATGCTGTCCTTCTACTGGGATTGGAGGAACTGGCGTTCAAGCTGCCTCTGTTTCGTGACATCGCGCATGACGCCACGGTATTGGACAACGTTCCCCTTGTTATTCATCACTGCCGTTGCTGTTTCGAGTACCGTGATCCTTTCCCCATCTTTGCGTCTCAGCACGACCTCATAGTCCTTCACAAATCCATGCTGGGCCATTTGCCGATCGAATCGCCCCTTGTCTTCGCTGTCAGCATATCCTTCATTTGCCATGTCAATCGATAGGGTTTCTTGCTTGGATGCATACCCGAGCAACTCGATCCCGGCAGGGTTGATGTCGAGGAGCTTTCCTCCTACTGTACTAAAATAGACCAGATCCTTGGACTCCTCAAACAGCGCTCTGAATTTCTGCTCAGAAGCGCGGAGTAATTCTTCCATTTGTTTGCGCTCGGTAATATGTCGATTGACAACCAGGATGCCAATCGCTGCACCGGTGTTGTCCTTGACAGGGACTTTGGTCGTCAGGAGGCACTTCACAACCTGACCTGTTTTGGGATCAATCTTGATTCGTTCACGGTTGATCAGTGGTTTCCCCGATTCCAGTATGGCTTCCTCCTCTTCAACATGTTCTTGGGCCAGGCCTTGTGGGGCAAAATCCTGATCGGTTTTTCCGATCAGGGCCTCGAGCGACTTCACCCCCAGGGCCTTCATCGCCGCACGGTTGGCCGTGAGGTATCGATGCCTCAAATCTTTCAGACAGACCTCGTCGGGTATGTTTTCGATGAGAGTGAGCAGCAACGTACGCTCTTTTTCCAGCATTTCTTCTGCTTGCTTGAGCGCTGTGATATCCCGATTGATGCCCACGAGGCCGATGATCTTGCCTTCGCGGTCCTTCAGCGGAACTTTTGAAACCATCAGGCTTCGCTCAATCGCTCCGGTCTCAGAATCGATCTTGTTTGCGACCCTGTTCATGGAACTCTTACCACCCGCCAGAACAGTGTTCTCCTCCTCGCTCCAATCTTTCACGAGATGCTCGGGAATCAGGTCTTCATCCTTCATCCCGATGATTTCATCTGCAGAATTCCGGATGAAGGCCTTCACTGTCCCCGAATTCACCACAATGAACCTTCTCTCGGTGTCTTTGACCGCAATCTCGTCCGGAATCGCATCGATGATCGTGCGCAGGAGATTGCGCTCATCCTCCAGGCGTTTCTCTGACTTTCGTTTTTCCGTCACATCGCGGAACAAGCTGAGGAGCAGCTTTTCCTGACCCGCGGATTCGATGAACGAACTGGAAATGTCAAGGTCGATGGATTCGCCATCCCGCAGTGTCGCCGAGCCGAAAAGATTGGAGATGGTCTCACTCGCATCAAAGCGTTGATGGTACAACCTGAGATCATCATCCGGTCCTTCCCTTTGGTAGGCCGCCGAGAGGACATTTCCCAGCAATTCCTCACGAGGTATTCTCACTAGTTTGCAGAATGATGCGTTGGCGTCGATAATCCGGCCTTCCCTATTCGTCAGCCTCATTCCGTCCGCCGAATTGTCCCACACCGAGCGGAAACGCTCTTCCGATAATCGAAGATCGTGTTCGATTTTCTTGCGCTCGGTGATATCTTCCATCGTGGTCTGGACAGATGTTATTTTCCCCTGACTATCCACTGTCACGAAATCACCCACCAGGAACGTCTTCACCACACCATCTTTTGAAACGTACCTACGCTCGTTTCTTGTCCGGATGGATGATATGTCCTTCTTCTTCGTCTCGAATGACGCCCTGGCTATGGACCGCTCACTTTCCGTAATGAAATCAAAAACCGACTTCCCGAGAGCCTCGTCTTTGGAATAGCCGAGGCTCTCGCACCATCGGACATTCACGTTCCAGATCGTGCCTTCCGGCGTCAGAACATGGTATGCCACCGGTGCGTAATCAAAAAGCCACTTGAACTTCCTTTCCGATTCAGCTAACAGATCTTCCGTCCGTTGCCGCTCGGTGATGTCTTCCTTGATGGCGATGAAGTGACTGACCTTGCCATCGACATCGCACAGAGGGGTGATGGTTTGCTCCTCGCTGTAGAGAGACCCATTCTTGCGCCGATTGATGATTTGCCCCCGCCAGGTTCCTCCTGCAAGTATTGTGTCCCAGAGGTCTTTGTAAAACTGCTGATCATGCTTACCAGACTTGACGAGCTCGCGCGGGTTCCTGCCAACTGATTCTTCCAAAGTGTATCCAGTCAGTGTTACAAAAGCCTGGTTGACCCACTCTACGACACCGTCACAGTCGGTGATAACGATGGCGTTTGCTGCCGCTTCCAGGGCGGCGCTCTGCATTCGCAGCGCCTTCTCTGAACGCCTTCGCTCGGTGACGTCACGCACTACCGCAATTATCAGTTCCGGTTGAGCCGGAGACATGGAACTGAGACGAATTTCAACTGGAAACATCGTTCCATCCTTGCGCTTATGCGCCCCTTCAACCGTTCTCACCTTTGCTGATATAGCTTCATGATGGATCGCATCGATTTTATCAGACGAAAGGTTGACCTCAATATCCGACGCAGAAAGCTTCAGGAGTTCATCCATGCTATAGCCAAGGTCCTGGCACGCGCGCACGTTGCAGTTCCGAATCCGCCCCGTAGCCGCCTCCAGGACGTAAATTGGATCACCGGCGTTATCAAGGTAGGACTTCAAATGCTGCTCACTCAAACGAATTTTCTCCTCTGCCCGCCTGCGCTCGGTGACGTCGCGTATGTACCCGCCGATTCCCACTTTCCCCGTTGCGATTGCGACCGGGAATTTCACTGTCTCAAAGCATCGATCTCCAATTAATTCTTCATTGACCGTCAGAGCATTCGAAAGAAGCGTCTGTTCGTCTGTTTTTCTGCACCGAAGAGCAGCCTCCTCGCTCATCAGATCAAAGTCCTTTTTGTGCTTGATTTCATCTTCCGTTTTCCCGTGAAACTTGCACAAGGCACGATTTGCCAAGATATGTCGAAACTTGTCATCTTTCAGAAAAGCCATGTCAGAGGTCGAATCAAGAAATGTCCGGGTCCGATGCTCGCTTTCCCGCAACGCATCCTGAGCACGCTTTCGTTCAATGGCAATAGCGATCTGACCGGCAGCCGATTCAAAGATATTCAGGTCCTTCTGGCTATAAGCACTACTCTTCTGGTAGTCCTGAACCGACATCACGCCGATGACTGTTTCTCTTATCATAAGCGGAACACCCAGCCAGCACTTTGGCGCGGTTCCCCACACTTTGCTCGTGTCGGTTGCGTAACGATCGAGGAGTTTTGTCTCATCAAGCAAGACTGAGCTCTTCGTTTTAAGAACGTCCACCGTGAGCGAGTGTGGATCATCCACCCCGATAGCCGGCCGATCGTTGGTGTCTTTTTCGTCGCTTTTATAGGGAAAGTACAGTGTTTTTCCATCGTCCGTAAGAAGTGCAATGGAAAAGTTGTTCGCCTGCAGGATGCTTGACAAGACACGATGAATGTGCCGAAACAGCTCGTCCACGTTTTCGGTTGAATAGACTGCTCTGGATATTTCAAAGAGCGCCTCAGTAAGTCTCTCCGCCCGGTTGCGCTCGCTGATGTCATTAAAGAGAATCCCAACCCTCTGGCTTCCCTCCCCGCCAATGCGGTAGGCATACACGTCATAATACCGCTCCATCGCCGTGGCTGGTTTCTCAAAACGAATGGCTTTGCCCGTTCGGGCCACTTTCCCGTAGATTTCAAACCAATGTGCGTCATGATTGGGAACCATCTGGCGAATCGTTTTTCCCAATGCTTGTTGGAGCCCCGTATGCTTCTCGAACCCCGGATTGATTTCCAGAAAGCGGTAGTCAAACGCTTTTCCGTCTGGATCATTGAGCATTTCGACGACACAAAATCCTTCATCCATCGACTCGAACAGGGTGCGATACCGTTCCTCACTTTCCCGCAACGCCCGATCAGCTTCATCCATGGCGACCCGGGTTTTCTTCTGCTCTAGCGCCTCTTTGACTGCAAACGGAAGTCGCTTTATGTGCTCTTTTATCACGTAATTCGACGCGCCGGCTTTCATGCACGCCACGGCCGTTTCTTCGTTCATAGAGCCCGTCAGGAGAATGAAGGGAAGCCGGGCGTCGCGTTGCAATGAAAGCTTCAGCGCCTGCATTCCATCGAATTCCGGCATCGAATAGTCAGACACGATAACGTCGGGACGAAATTCCTCCAGTGCTTTCAGAAACGCGTCCTTCGTGTCCACTCTCTGTGAGCTGAACTCGAGTCCGCTCTTGCGTATCTCCCGCTCCGCCAGTATTGCGTCAGTCGGCAGGTCTTCTACAAACAAAATGCGCAACGGATTTGCGTTTTCCATAGTGTTCCTCAACCAATTGTAACTACCATGCCACGAAGGCACAAAAGTTTCAGAGAGTGATCCTCTTGATGCCTGTTTTTATGAGCGGGACATTGAAACTAATGATGAAACCAAGGCGTTTTTGGGTCAACTTCAAATTCCTCTTCGTGCCTTAGTGCCTTGCCCGCCCGACAGCCTGACTCTGTCAGGCGGGCGGGGTGGCTATTCGTTTTCTTGACATCGGCTCGGCAGCCGGTAGAAATCTATCGTATCGGCGATTGGTTCAGAAGCAGCCAATAGTAACCAATGTCTTTGACCGCATCGACGAACTTGTCAAAATCGACAGGTTTCAATATATAGCTGTTCACCCCAAGCTTGTAACTCTCCACGATGTCTTTTTCTTCTCTGGAAGAGGTCAGAACGATGACAGGAATAATCTTCGTCCTCGGGTCACCTTTGATCGCCCTCAGCACTTCGAGTCCGTCCACTTTGGGGAGCTTCAAATCAAGCAGTATGACCCTTGGACCGTTCTCGACCCTCCGGTGACTATACTTGCCACGTGCGAACATGAAATCAAGCGCTTCTTCGCCATCGGCAACAGTGGCAACATGATTGGCGAGGTTGTGTTTCTTGAGGGCCCTGATGGCCAATTCGGCATCGTTTGGATTATCCTCGACGAGCAGGATTTCGACTTCGTTGACGTTGTTCATAGCGTGGTTCCTTTAGCAAGAGGAAATAGTGAATAGGGAATAGGCAATAGTTGGGCGTGAAACATCGTCTGAATGAGTGATGAGTGGAAAGCGATAAGTGGACAGTGATAAGTGGATAGTGGTCAGTGATACGTATCATTTGTTTAATGCTTTCAAGAGACCGTTGAGCAGCTTACTTACTTCCTCACACGAGGCAGACAAATCTTTAGATTCCATGTCCTCCAAGAAATTCATTTCCTTTGCAATTGTAATCAGCGTTTCCAATTCGGCCAAAGATCCCTTTGATATGCCCAGGAACTGTTTGAATTCTCCGGTGGTATTTCTTGCTTGACCTTCGGCAATATTACAGGCAATTGAGACCGACGCCCTCCGCATCTGCGATGTCAGGCCGTAGAGTTCAGTTTTTGGGAATTTCTGCGTGCGTAGATAGACCATCTTCGTCAAAGCGATCGACTTTTGCCAAACAATCAAATCACGATAGGAGAGTATCTTGCTCATGAGTATTCAGCTTCCAGTTATGGGACATGTGAATCAGGAATAGTGGTGAGTGGTTGGTGACGAGTGGTTAGTTGTCTGCTTACCACTTACCACTCTCCACTCTGCACGATTTCAATCCTCCCTGCGCGGAATCGAGAACCAAAATGTCGCGCCCTCCCCCACTTTCCCTTCAGCCCACACCTTTCCGCCGTGGCGATGAATGATGCGCTGCACGATGGCAAGGCCGACACCAGTTCCCTCGAATTCCTCTGCCTTATGCAGGCGCTGGAACACGCCAAACAGCTTATGGGCGTACCGGGGATCGAATCCGACACCAGAGTCTCTTATGAAGTAGGTGTTCACCCCCTCCTCAGTGCGGCCTCCGATTTCGATCCTTCGCACCTCTTTGGGGATCGTGAATTTGATGGCATTGGAAATCAAATTCCTCCAAACCTGCCTCATCAGACTGGGGTCGCAGTCTGCGTCCGGAATAGGAGTCACCGAGAAAGAGAACATTTGTCTGATCTCAGGCGATGCCGCTTCGTGGAAAATTGAATTGGCCAGCGTTTTGATGTCGACTCGTGAGAGGTTCATCTCGTTTCTGCTCACGCGTGACAGGTCAAGCATGTCCGTGATAAGCTCGTCCATTTTCTTCGTGCTCGCGCAGACGACGCTCACGAGCCTCTTCCCTTCCTCATCGAGCTTATTCGAATATTCCTCGGAAAGGATCCGGGAGAAGCCGTCGATAGCCCGCAGCGGGGCACGCAGATCGTGAGAGACAGAGTACGAAAACGCCTCCAGTTCCTTGTTGGCTGATTCAAGTTGTGCGGTACGTTCGACAACGCGCAGTTCCAATTCGGCATTGAGCTTTCGCACTTCTTCTTCAGCGCGTTTGCGATCGCTGATGTCGCGGACGTTGCACTGGACCACTTTGCTATTATTGACGTGATAGACGTGGCTTGTGAATTCCACACTGATGAGCCGCCCTTTGCTTGTCTCCAGCGGCAAATCTTCATACCGGACGTAGTCCTTCCGCAGTAATTCCAGGAAGTTGGTCCTGCTTGCAGCGACATCCTTCAGGAACCCCAGTTCCCATATCTTTTTTCCGAGGAACTCTTCGCGCGAAAAACCCAACATCTCGACCAGGAACGGGTTCACATTGACGACCATCCCCGTTTCAGCGTCGAGGATCAAAATGCCATCCCTCGCCGCTTCAAAGAGCCGCCGATACTGGACTTCCGAATCGCTCAACGCTCTCTCCACCCGTTTCTGGTCTTCGAGAACGCTTAGCAGGTCAAGTCGGGAGTGCTCAGAAACATCGTAGAGCTTGCGCATCTCGTCCTCGATCCGATTGCGCTCGGTGATGTCAGAAGTAACCACAACAACCTCCCAACCTGGAAGCGTAACCGGGACAGCGCTCACATTCGTCCAAATCACTTGTCCATTTTCCTTCACAACACCGGTCTCAACGTCATGGATCGGCCGATGCTCTTTCAGTGCCCGGACGCTGGCAAACTCCGCTTCGGCCATTCGCCTTCCATCTGATGTGAGGTATGTTCGGTTCCTGTAATCTCCTCTTTCCAACCCTTCTTCGGTTATCTCAAGGATCTTTCCCAGGGCCGGATTAGTTGCGGCAACATGACGATTCGTATCCAGAACGGAGACTCCGACCGGTAGCACATCGAAGATCGTTTTGAGTTTCTTTTCGCTCTCCCGCAAGGCTTCCTCTGCCCGTTTGCGGGCCGTGATGTCGTGTCCCTGGGCGATTGTCGCGACAACTGTCTTACCATCCTTATCAAGCACGTTGGCGGAGTTCCACAAGACGATTCGCGAATCTCCATCGTTCCGTTGAATTTCGATCTCAACAGTCTCCCATCGCTCGCCGCCGACTGCTCTGCGTATGAGGTCGAGCGAATGTTCAGCGTTTCCTTCGGAGAACAGTACGTCGATGCTCTTCCCTTTGACTTCTTCCTCTTTATAGCCACTGAGTTGCTCAAACGCATGATTGAATCGGGTAATCACCAACGTTGTATCCCATACAATGATTGGTGCGTTTGCATGGTTGATCAGGTTCTCCAGGTATTCGTTCGTCGCCCGCAATCCTTCTTCCATCCGCTTCTGCTCTGTGATATCAACAAATGTTGCCAGGAAGTCGTCATTGATTGTAATGCCGGAAATGATGATCTCGCGCAAACTTCCATCCTTGCACGTGACGTGATATACCTCAGATTCGATGTCCGCGCCTGTTTCAGCCGCACGTCTGACTGCCGAATCCCAGTTCTGGACCACCCACTGCCTGTATTGCGCTTCTGGATACGCATTGAGCCACCACTCGGCGAGTGTCGGGACATCATCAACCGTGTAGCCGAAAATCTTGACAAACCGCTCGTTTCTAAAGCCAATCACTCCGTCCTTGTTCACATAGCAAAGCGGCAGGGGGGCACTCCCCAGAAGCTTCCGGAACTTTGCCTCGCTTTCGCGCAATGCCATTTCTGCCCGCTTGCCCTCAGTGATGTCTCTTATGAAAACGGTAACTCCAACAATTTTGTCATGTTGAAATATCGGATTCCAATTGAACTCATAGTAAATATCGGGCTCTGGCTGATGTTGTATTTCCGAGAATACTTCGCCCCTCAACGCACGATCTATGCTTTGTTTTGCCAGCGTTCGCAGTTCCGGTATCCGTATGCAATCAAGCAGCTTCATTCCAATATTGATATCAGCATTCCACACGCGCTTCATTTCATCACGATGCTTTTCATTGAACGTTGTGTAGCGATATTCTGCGTCCAATGAAAAGATAATGATGTCGCTTGGACTGTTAATCATAGCTAAAAGCAACCCGTGTTGCGATTCCAACACCTGTTCGGCTCGCTTGCGGGCTGTGATGTCGTGTCCCTGGGCGATTGTCGCAACAACTATCTTACCATCCTTATCAAGGATATTGGCAGAATTCCACAAGACGATTCTCGGATCTCCATCCTTCCGCCGGATTTCGATCTCGACCGTTTCCCACCGTTCGCCCCCAACAGCCCTGCGTATGAGATCGAGTGAATGTTCAGCGTTGCTCTCAGAGAACAGCACATCGATGCTTTTCCCCTTGACTTCTTCTTCTTTGTAACCGCTAAGTTGTTCAAACGCGTGATTGAACCGGGTGATGACCAACGTCGTATCCCACACAATGATTGGCGCATTTGCATAGTTGACCAGGTTTTCCAAATACTCGCTCGTTGCCCGCAGTTCCTCTTCCGCCCGCTTGCGAGCAGTGATATCGGTTGACATTCCGCCGATAGCGTAGATCTTCCCCTCGCTATTGAACAAAGGATATTTGATGCTTAGATATGTGTGCTTTCCATCTTGTTCCAGGTTCTCCTCTTCGAGGATATTCGTACTCCCGGAATCCAGCACCTCCAGATCATTCTTTCGGTGGAGGTCAGCAATTTCTTTTTGCATGGCGACTTCTCTCGTCTTCCCGACTAATTCACTGCGAGATACGGAGAGCAACGTTGTGAGCGCCCGATTCGCCAGAAGGAATCTTCCTTCAGTATCAACGATGTAGATCAACGATGTGGAATTGTCAATAATGCTCTGCAGCAGTGCTTCGTTCTCCCGCAACGTTTCTGCCGATTTGTATTCTTCCCGATAGAAACGACTCTTCTGTTGGCGCCACACCAAGCCGACGCCGGCACCGGCGGCCATGACAAAGGCACACACGGCGATGATCATCAGCCGCAGTTGTTCTTCAAGCGGCTCCTGGATTTCCGTCCGATCCATGCGGGCGACCAGGAACCATGGCGAATCTGGCACCGACCGAACGTCGGCAACTACCGGCACCCCCCGATAGTCTATACTCTCGATGATCCCGTGCACACCAAGGACGGCTTTCACAGATGCGACGCTATCCCGGCTTAACGGGACTCGCAGGTTGTGCGCTGAGTTTTGTTGAAAACGAAGTTCATTCAGAAAAAGAGCGTCGTCTCCGTCGCGTCGGATGATTAGAGTCTCTGCCGTCCGGCTGGGGACCGGCCATGTTTGTATGAGCGGATACAAATATTCGGTGGGATCGATGCGGAGTACCACGATGCCGAGTGGGTGTTTTCGATTGGAGTCATCCACGATCGGAACAAGAATCGCCAGATAGATTTTCTGATCATACTCATTCCGATAGAAGTCCTGGACCATTGTTTTCCCACTGCGCAGGACTTCATTAACATTCTTGCTGGTCAATGTAGTGATCTGAAATGGTGCATCAGGGACCGACATCCGGACAACGCCATTGGCATCGAGCAGAACGACCCGTTCGTAATGATACCCCGACAGCACGCGCCCAAGCCAAACATGCAGCAGCCGTTTCGCCTCAAAATTGCCGGGCTTCGCGAGGAAATCCGATACCAGCCTGGAAAACGCCGGATTGTCGGAGAGGACGGATCCGTCGCCCAACCTCTCTTTTCGGTACTGGACCAATTGGTTCACCTTCAGTTCGGCGATAGCGGAAAGCTGCTCTTCGACCTCCCTCCGGTAATTTCGCTCGTAGTGCCGGTATGCAAAACAACCGCCGGCAAGTATGCCTCCAGCAAGGGCAATGAAGATCAGCAGGAAAACGAGTCCAGTCCGATTCTTTCCGTGATCAGGAGGTCTCATAGATACAGTCCTTTCCAACTACCCTCGCGTCCTTCGCCCTCTTCATGGGGTGCCCGTGACCTCTCGAGAACAATCAGATGGTGACGGTCACCTTCCAACGCCGGGTGAAGTGACCGGCACACATAGAAGGGCGTTGAGATGCGACGGTCACTCTTCGTTTTGTTTGCGGTCATCTTCCTGGCTGGGATAGCGCACCGTCTCGCCCAACCGGAGGAGCAGCTCGTTCACTTCTCGCTTGAGTTCCCGGTTTCTATCCTCGCGCCCGAGTGTGACTTCCTGCCAACGACGTAATTCCTTCAGTTGACTGAGGATTTTCTCTTCCGAATGCTTGCGCTCGGTGATGTCGCGCATGACCACCAAGTCGGCAGATTTTCCTTCATACTGGACAATGCTGGCATTGACTTCGACAGGTATCCTCTCTCCGTTTTTGTGCAACAGCGCAGTTTCATACTTTGCAGGAACTATTTCACCGGCCAGTCTCTTTTGATATCGTTCCAATAGAAACCCCATATTCTCCGGCGGAATCATTTTACTGAATTCGACCCCTTCCACTTCGAGTACCTCATAACCCAGCATGGCCGCAAAGCTGGCATTCGACAATTTCATGACCCCGTCCTGACCAATCATGATGCCGTCGTTTGCCTTGTCAACAACGGCGTGGTATTTCTTCTCACTTTCCAGCAAGGCCTCCTTCGCCATCTTGCGCACGGTGATGTCATTTATCACGGCAAAGAACAGACTCTTCCCTTCCTGTTTATGCAATTGGAGATGAGCTTCGATTGAATACGTCGTGCCGTTCTTTCTCCTGTGCATTGTCTCAAAGACGAGTTTCTTTTGTTCTTCTTGTATTAATGGCCGAATAAAATCTCTGAAAGCCCCTTCGGTATATTGGGGTTTGATATCTATCGGCGTGAGACTTTGCATCTCGGAAAGACTGTACCCGATATTTCTTAAAGCTCCTTGATTAACATATTCAAATCTTAGCGTGGACGAATCGAACACATAGATCTCGTTCAAACTGTTTTCAAGGATATCCAGGAGTCGGAATTGTTCCTTTTCCAATCGCTTGCGTTCGGTGATGTCCTCAAAGACCACGCAGAAGCGGTCCTGCGTATCGCCGGGACGGTAGACGTTGCAGTGATAGTGATGGGCCGTGGGGCCATGGTACATGTCGAAGGTCTGTGAAACGCCGGTGACGGCAACCTCGCCATACCTCTTGATCCACTCCGGTTCGGTGTTGGGCCAAACCTCATGTATCGTCTTCCCTTTGACTTCATCGTTCTTCACGCCGGTGAGGCGCTCATAAGCTTCATTGATGTAGACAAATCGGTAGCTGATGAAATGACCGTCATCTGCGAAAACGGACTCGAACAGAACGAACGCAGCGGTCATGCTCTTGAGAAGCCGATGCAATTCGTCCTTGCTCGCACGAAGCGCATCCTCTGCGCATTTGCGCTCCGTGATGTCCAACACAGTCCCTACAATCGAAATGAGATCGCCTTTTTCATCGTAGACTCCCTGGAACGTAGAGTAGTAGTGCCCGATACTCTGATCCGGGCGAAGGAATCTTTGCTCATAGGCACCCGGGCTATGAGTCTCGATCGCTTTCTTGATCAACTCCTGATCGCGATGACGATCTTCGGGCCACGGCGATAATGCGAGGATTGAATCGATCTGAGGGGTGAATTCCTTCGGATCGAGGCAGAAAATCTTGAACACTTCCTCTGACCACTCAACTTCGCCCGTTTTCACGTTCCATGTCCAGAAACCCAAATGAGCCATTTCCTGGGCTTCTCTCAGTCTTTTCTCGCTCTTCTGCAGCGTCGCCTCCGCGCTCCGGCGCTCCGTAATATCAACAACTGTGGTGATGAAGTACAGCGGTTTCCCTGCGCGGTCGCGCTGCAACACGGTGGCGACATCCGCCCAGACGATGTTTCCCTCTTTGTGGATGTATCGTTTCTCCCAACGGGCTGAATCACGCTCTCGCGCGATGAGCGAATTGATGATCTGCTGATCCCGATCAATGTCATCCCTGTGAGTTAGTTGCTGCCATTTCAGTTTCGATAATTCCTCCGGAGAATAGCCCACCATCTCACAGAAAGCCCTGTTGACTTTTATCCGGCCATCGAGCGAGGTCATCGATTTCCCTACGGAGGCATTCTCAAAGACATTCCTGAATCGCTCTTCGCTTTCGCTCAACGCCGTTTCCGCCTGTTTTCTTTCTGTGAGGTCGCGGGCGGTTGAGAGTGCCCCCGTCACGTTTCCGTTTTCATCCTTCAACACCCTGCACCACCATCCAAGAAAGCGCTTCTGACCGTCCTTGCGCCGCTGCCAACTCTCCAGATAGATGGTGTTGTCAACGCCCTCAAAAAGGGGTTGAACATTGTTGTATGTGTCCTGCTCTCCTTCGAAGTAAAATGCAGCTTCTTTGCCGATCACATCGTCCCCGAAAAACTCGATGCCCGGCCGATTCGCCCATATGTACTCCTTGTTCTTGTTCACCTCCATGATGATATCCGGAACGGCGGCAAGGATTGCTTCCTGGCGCAGCGACAATGTGCGCAAAGAGCTCTCTGCTTGCTTGCGGTCGGTGATGTCCTGGAAGAAGCCAAAGACTTTGCGGCGAGCCAGCTCTGCCGATCCCATAGCGTGAACCTGGCGAAGGTTTCCTTTGGCAGTTATGATCTCCAATTCCAGATCAAATGGCTTTTCGTGCTCGATCGCTCGCTGCACGGCTTGTTCGATGATGGGACGCGACGCTTGTGTATAGAAGTTGATGCCCTTGTCCACAGTGGGCAGGTAGGAAAGGTCCAGTTCATGGATGCGGTAGACGCCCTCTGTCCACGTCTGCTGCAAGGTGTCAATATCGAATTCCCAGCCTCCGACATTTCCCATCAGTTCAGCTTTGGCCAGCAGGCTCTGGCTCTTCTGAAGCGCAGTATCCAGTCGTTTGCGGTCGGTGATGTCCATGATTGTTCCGATCATTCTGACC